>JAFANN010000247.1 GCA_019232665.1 Caulobacteraceae bacterium
CTGGGCGGCTATCCGGCCGACACGCTCGCGGAAGATCAGGATCTGACGCTGGCGGTTCAGCGCGCCGGCTGGCGGGTCGAGTTCGACGCCAGCGCACGCGCCTACACCGAGGCTCCCGACACCGTGGACGGCCTCCTCAAGCAGCGCTTCCGCTGGTCGTTCGGCACCCTCCAGTGCATCTGGAAGCACCGCGCCGGCCTGTTCAATCCGAAGCGGCCGATTCTCGGCTTCGTGGCAATGCCGCAGATCTGGCTGTTCCAGATCTTCCTGACCGTCGCCGCGCCTCTGGTCGACCTGGCGATCGTCTCGTCCCTCGGCTGGGCGATCTACGGCCGGTTCTTCCATCCCGTGGAGTGGTCGCCGGACGACTTCATCCGTTCGGTGTTCTATTGGGCCGCGTTCATTTTCCTTGACCTGTCGGCCGGCGCGCTGGGCATGGCGCTCGAGCGGCGCGCGCCCTGGCAGGACCTGGTCTGGCTGCCAGTGCAGAGGTTCGGATACCGCCAGTTGATGTACTACGTGGTCGTCAAATCGGTGATCACCGCCATCCGCGGCTATCGCGTGGGGTGGGGCAAGCTCGAAAGGCGGGCGACGGCCGTGGTTGGGAAAGCCGCCTGAGGTTGGAAGGGCTTGGCGGCCATCCGCCGGACGAGGGCGGCCATGGCGGCGAGGTCGAGCAGGTAGAGATAACGATAGTCGCAAGCGAGGGACGCCAGGAAGAAGGTCCCGACGTAGGCAAAGGCGGCCGCCAGCAGGCCGATCGCCGCGAAGACCCCGGGCCGACAATCCCCCTTCGCCACGTCGCGGAAGTCCAGGCCTATCAGGGACAAAGCCAGGATCGCCCACGCCAGGTGGGAGAGGACCGGCGTTCCCCAGAAATCCCAGACGTATTCCTCGTCCCACTGGTCCCTGCGGTTGAGCCGGGGCCTGAGACCCGCGCGGGCGAGTTCAGCCCGATCCCGGCTCTGGATCCCCACTGAGACCAGGGGACAGTCGGCGGAGTCCGGCGTGGCCAGGGTCATCCAGAACACCTGCGCCCTCACCCGGGCGTAGCGCCACGGGTGGCGGATGACGAGGCTCCACCAATCCGCCTCCAGCGCGGCCGTCCGCGGGGGCAGAAGGCGCGCGGCCCCAGGCAAATCGTCCAGCCCGTCGATCGTGTTCGCCTTCCACGCCGGCGCCGCGACCACTCGCTCGAACCGCTCGAGCGCCGGCGCGCGGGCGTGGAGCGCGCGCAACGGCAGGTCCGGCTCCAAGCGCAGGGCGCCGGCGAGGTCGTAGACACGAAGCATCGCCAATTGCGCCGCGGCTCCGGGCCGACCATCGCTTCGGGCCGCGAACGCGGCATGGCTGAGGACGGCGATTATCCCAACGGCAAGAAGGCCGACGCCCGCCCCCGCGAGTGCGCGCGTTAGCGTGCGGCGCCGCCCACGGACCTCAATCGCCACATACACCCCGGCCGCAGCCACCGGGACGACGAATCCGGTCTGGCGCACGAGCGCGGCGACGACGCAGCAGACGAAACCGGCGGCGAGCCAGGAGCCGCGCCCAACTCCATCGGCTCGTCCCGCATGGGCGAAGGCGACGAAGGCGGCGAGCGCAGCGTCCGCAAAAACGATGTCCTTCCAGACAACCCCCTGGAACACGAGCGCCTGCGGCGAGGCCGCCACCAGGGCGAGGACGAGGAGGGCTCGCGCCCGCGGCCTTCCGTCGGCGAGGATCCATCCCAGAAGGCTGAGGAAGAAAACCGTCACGTCGGCGACGACGAACAGGGCAGCGCCCGGGGTCACTCGGTCGGTGAGCCCCAGCAGCCACGCCATCAACGGCGGGTGCCAGTCGTCGAACCGCCCCGTTCGTCCCTGGGCCAGCTGTGAGACCGAATCCACGGAGAAATGTCCCGGGACGCCGGCAGCGAGAGCGGCAAGCCATCCCAGCGTCAGAACCGCGCAGAACGCGGCCATGCGCCCCTCTCTCGGGAACGCTCCCAATCGAACGGAGCGAAGGAGAGAGACCGGAAGCTGACGCATCAAGCTGGCAAGGGCAGGTGACCACACGCGGGCGCAAGGAGCAGCCGTCGCACCCGTACTGGATCGTCAGCTTCGGGTTTACGGCAGCGCCAGCCAGCCATATTAACCGCGCCGCGCCGCGGCGCGTACTCAGGCGAGGCTTTATGAACATCCACGAGCATCAGGCCAAAGCGGTCCTGGCGAAATACGGCGCGCCGGTTCCGCGCGGTGACGCGGCTTTCTCGGTCGACGAGGCGGTGACGGCGGCGGAAAAGCTTGGCGGCCCGGTGTGGGTGGTGAAGGCTCAGATCCACGCGGGCGGCCGCGGCAAGGGCGGCGGCGTCAAGCTCGCCCGCTCGATCGAGGAAGTGCGCGCCGAAGCGCAGCGCATGCTGGGCATGACGCTGGTCACGCACCAGACCGGGCCGCACGGGCGCGTCGTCCGCCGCCTCTACATCGAGGAAGGCGCGAACATCGCCAAGGAACTCTACCTGTCGCTGCTCGTCGACCGTGAGACCAGCCGGGTGGCGGTGGTCGCCTCGACCGAAGGTGGAATGGACATCGAGGAGGTCGCCCACAGCACGCCCGAGAAGATCGTCACCTTCTCCATCGATCCGGCGACCGGCGTCTGGCCGCACCATGGGGCGGCTCTCGCGAAGGCGCTGAACCTCACCGGCGATGCGGCCAAGCAGGCTCGTTCTCTGCTTCCGGCGCTCTACAAGGCCTTCGTCTCCGAGGACATGAGCCTGTTGGAGATCAATCCGCTCATCGTGACCGGCGAGGGGAAGCTTGTCGTCCTGGACGCCAAGGTCGGCTTTGACGACAACGCGCTCTATCGCCACCCCGACATCGTCGCGCTGCGCGATCTGACCGAAGAGGATCCGAAGGAGATCGAGGCCTCCAAGCACGAGCTTTCCTACATCGCTTTGGACGGCGAGATCGGCTGCATGGTCAACGGCGCTGGCCTGGCCATGGCGACGATGGACATCATCAAGCTCTACGGCGCGGAGCCGGCCAACTTCCTGGACGTCGGCGGCGGCGCCTCGAAGGAGAAGGTCACTGCAGCCTTCAAGATCATCACCGCCGATCCGAAGGTGAAGGGAATCCTGGTCAACATCTTCGGCGGCATCATGCGCTGCGACATCATCGCCGAGGGCGTCGTCGAAGCGGTGCGCGAGACGGGGCTGAAGGTTCCGCTCGTCGTCCGCCTCGAGGGCACGAACGTCGAGCTCGGCAAACAGGTGATCGAGCAGAGCGGCCTCAATGTGATCGCGGCCAACGACCTCGCCGACGGCGCAGAGAAGATCGTCAAGGCGGTGAGGTCCGCCTGAGAGGGGCGCGGGGCTTGGCGCACGACGCGTCATGGCCTTAAGGGTCATCCGACCTGAGCGTCGGACGGCCCGTCCGCAACTCCAATCGAAGAGGGAATGCACGTGACGCCACTGAAATGCGCTGCCGCCGGGCTGGCTGCGGTCCTGGGCCTCGCTGGGGCGAGCGCCGCGGCCGCGCAGGCCGCCGATCCGATCTTCGTCGCCTTCCACGACGCCTGCATCTCGACGAGCGCCGAACCCGCCGCGGTGACAAGCTTCGCGACCAGCCACGACTGGAAGAACAGCGATGTGGCGGGGACGCCGATCAGCGGTTTCGCCGTCGACAACAAGGTGTCCAAGTCCGCCCGCGTGGGCGATGCGGACCTGAAGCTGTTCGCCTGGCACGGGACCAAAGGACCGATCCAGGCGAGCGAGTGTCAGATCGCGGTCTCCAAGGCCGACTTCGCCGCAGCTCGTAGCGCCGTCGCCACGTCCCTCGGTTTCGCCGCTCAGCAGGACACCGCCGACAAGTCGGTGTTCCAGTTCGCCGGCCCCACGAGCGCGCCGAAGGCCGTGGACAGCAGCGGGTTCGACCAGGCCGCCGGTTCCGGCGGACTGAACCTGCTGACGGTCTCCAAGCAGGGCGCCGGCGTCTTCCTGGAACTGCTGCGGATCCAAAAGTAGTCGGGGGCCCCCTCCCGTTCGACGCCCCCGAAGCAAGAAAGAGTCAGATGTCGATCCTCATAGGCGCCAAGACACGCGTCATCTGCCAGGGCATGACCGGAGCCCAGGGCACGTTCCACACCGAGCAGGCGATCGCCTATGGCACCGCCATGGTGGGGGGCGTGTCCCCAGGCAAGGGCGGCTCGACGCACCTGGGCCTTCCTGTGTTCGACACTGTCGCCGAGGCCGCCCAGGCGACCGAGCCCGACGCCAGCGTGATCTATGTCCCGCCGCCGTTCGCCGCCGATTCGATCCTCGAGGCGATCGACGCGGAGATCCCACTGATCGTCTGCATCACCGAAGGCATCCCGGTGGAGGACATGGTGCAGGTGAAGCGGGCGCTTCAGGGCTCGTCCTCGCGCCTCATTGGCCCCAACTGCCCGGGCCTGCTGACGCCCGAAGCGTGCAAGATCGGCATCATGCCCGGTTCGATCTTCAAGAAGGGCTCCGTCGGCGTCGTCTCGCGTTCGGGCACCCTGACCTATGAAGCCGTGTTCCAGACCAGCCAGGTTGGCCTTGGCCAGACCACGGCAGTCGGCATTGGCGGTGACCCCGTCAAGGGGACCGAATTCATCGACATTCTGGAAATGTTTCTTGCCGACCCCGAAACCGAGTCGATCATCATGATCGGCGAGATCGGCGGCTCGGCCGAAGAAGACGCCGCGGCCTTCATCAAGGACTCGCAGGTCAAGAAGCCGATGGTTGGCTTCATCGCCGGTCGTACGGCGCCTCCCGGTCGGCGGATGGGTCACGCCGGTGCGATCATCTCCGGCGGCCACGGCGGCGCGGAAGACAAGATCGCGGCCATGGAGTCGGCGGGCATCCGCGTCTCTCCGTCCCCGGCCGCGCTTGGCCAGACCCTTGTGGAAGTCCTCAAGGGCGCGTGAACCCGCCGCACCCGGCTGGAATGACCGGCGCCCGCCCACCACATAGCGGCCGGGCGAGGGTGAGGAATTAAAGAGATGTCTCCTGACGAACGATCCCTGCTGCAGAACTTCCTCAACGATCTGACGGCCTCTCGCGCAGGCCAGAAGGACGGAGAGGCAGAGCGGATGATCTACGACGCCCTGCGCGCATCGCCCGACGCCGCCTACCTGCTGGTCCAGCACGCGATCCTGTCGGACCAGGCCCTGCACGCTGCCCAGGACCAGGTCGCCCACCTGCAGGAGCAGGTCCGCAACATGCCGGTTCCCGCTCAACAATCCGCCGGCTTCCTGGGTGGCCAGGGCGGTCAGCCTGGACCGAGCCCGTGGGCGCGCGCCGCAGCGCCTCCCCCGCCGCAGGACCAGTATGCGCCGCCTCCGCCGCAAGGCGGCGGTTTCTACGGACCGGGGCCCTTCAACCGCGGCGGCGGCCTGGGAAGCTTCCTGCGTAACGCCGGGACGACGGCGGCCGGCGTCGCTGGCGGCGCCCTGTTGTTCGACGGCCTCTCGAACCTGTTCGGCGGACACCACGGAGGCGGGTTCGGGGGCTTCGGCGGTTTCGGCGGCCAGCCGACCGAGATCGTCGAAAACAACTACTATGACGACAATTCCGGCGGCGGGTTCGACCAGGGCGGCGACTCTGGCGGCTGGGACACCGGCGGAGATGACGGTGGCGGTTCGTTCGACACCTGAGGGCGGGTTAAGGACCCGCAAAGCTTCGATCCGGACACATGACGGTCGAGCTTGGGTGACCAGAGCGGCCGGTGGCGAGGCTTCTCGCCGTATTTTCCGCTTCTGGGCGCCCTAAGGGTTCATCGACGTCCGGGTGTGGGATAATTACGTAGGCGTCGCGCCGCTCACGCTGGCGTGAAGTGCGAAAAGGTCAAGAGTTCACAAAATGGCAGACGACGCGGGACGGCGCAGCGAGATCCTGGCCGAGACCTCGTTTCTTTACGGCGGAAATGCAGGCTTCGTCGAAGACCTGCAGGCCAAGTGGGCGAAGGACCCGGGCTCCGTCGAGCGGTCGTGGGCGGAATTCTTTACATCTCTCGCCGATCCGCCAGAAGCTGTTCGCCAGGCGGGCGAGCCGCCGCCGTGGGCTCCTCCGGTCGAGCCTGCGCCGCGTCCGGACTGGTTGGCGCCAATCGACGGACTTTGGCCTGCCGTCGAAACGAAGCTGCAGCGCCGGATCGAGCAGCAGGCCCCGGCGGCCAGCGTCGACGAGGTACGGTCCCGCACGCTCGACTCCCTGCGCGCGATCATGATGATTCGGGCTTACCGGATCCGCGGACACCTCAAGGCCAACCTCGACCCTCTCGGCCTGGCTGTCACCGCAGGCGACGCGTCCGAACTCGATCCGGCCACCTACGGCTTCTCTGAGTCCGACTACGACCGGCCCATCTTCCTCGACTACGTGCTCGGGATGGAGACGGCCTGCCTGCGCGACATCCTCGCGATCCTGCGCCGGACCTACTGCGGCAGCGTCGGCGTGCAGTACATGCACATCTCCAATCCGGCGGAGAAGGCGTGGCTCCAGCGGCGGATCGAGGGGCGCGACAAGGAGATCACCTTCACCAAGGAAGGCAAGGTCGCCATCCTCAAGAAGCTGATCGAGGCCGAGGGCTTCGAGCGCTTCCTGGCCCGTCGTTATCCCGGTACCAAGCGCTTCGGCCTCGACGGGGGAGAGGCGGCGGTTCCCGCTCTCGAGCAGATCATCAAGCGGGGCGGCGCTCTTGGCGTGCATGAGATCGTCCTGGGGATGCCGCACCGTGGCCGCCTGAACGTGCTGGCCGCCGTCATGGGCAAGCCGTATCGCGCGATCTTCCACGAGTTCCAGGGCGGCTCGTCGATGCCCGAGGATGTCGAAGGCTCGGGCGACGTGAAGTACCACCTGGGCGCCAGCTCGGATCGCGAGTTCGACGGGAACAACGTCCACCTGTCGCTCACGGCCAATCCCAGCCACCTCGAGATCGTCAATCCTGTCGTGCTGGGAAAGGCGCGCGCCAAGCAGGCGTTCACCCTGCGTGAGACGCCAAGCGCTGGCCGGGGCCATGTGCTGCCGTTGCTGATGCACGGCGATGCGGCCTTCGCCGGTCAGGGGGTTGTCGCCGAGTGCTTCAACCTGATGGGGATCCGAGGCTACCGGACGGGCGGCGCGATCCACTTCATCGTCAACAACCAGATCGGCTTCACGACGAGCCCGGCCTACTCGCGCACGAGTCCTTACCCGTCTGACAGCGCGTTGATGGTCCAGGCGCCCATCTTCCACGTCAACGGCGACGATCCGGAAGCGATGACCTTCGCGGCCCGGGTGGCGGTCGAATACCGCCAGGAGTTCGCCAAGGACGTTGTCATCGACATGTTCTGCTATCGGCGGTTCGGCCACAATGAGGGCGACGATCCGACGATGACGCAGCCCCTGATGTACAAGGCGATCAAGGGCCATCCGAGCACGCGCGAGGTCTACGCCAAGCGTCTCATCAGCGAGGGCGTCACAACGGCCGAAGAGGTCGATGGATGGGTGTCGGAATTCGCGGCGTTCCTCGACGCGGAGTTCGAGGCCGGCAAGACCTGGCACGCCGACAAGGCGGACTGGCTGGATGGCAAGTGGTCCGGACTGGCCTTGCCCGAAGGCGAGGATCGTCGCGGCGAAACCGCCGTGCCCGTACAGAAGCTCCGTGATCTTGGGATGAAGTTCACGGCCATACCCGAGGGCCTCGACGCTCACCGCACCGTGGCGCGGGTCATCGAGGGGCGACGGCAGGCGATCCAATCCGGAGAGGACCTCGATTGGGCCACGGCCGAACACCTCGCTTTCGCCAGTCTCCTGGATCAGGGTTTCCCGGTCAGGCTGTCCGGACAGGACAGCGTTCGAGGCACCTTCACCCAGCGCCACTGCGACCTCGTCGACCAGACGACCGAAGAGCACTACACGCCACTCCGGCATCTTCGCCCGGGACAGGCTCACTTCGAGGCGCTGGACTCGGCGTTGTCGGAGGAAGCCGTCCTCGGCTTCGAGTACGGATTCTCCCTGGCGGACCCTAGGACCCTTACCCTCTGGGAAGCGCAGTTCGGGGACTTCGCCAACGGCGCTCAGGTCGTGATCGACCAATTCCTCTCTTCGGGAGAGCGCAAGTGGCTGCGGATGTCCGGCCTCGTCATGCTGCTTCCGCATGGCTACGAGGGCATGGGTCCCGAGCACTCTTCGGCCCGGCTCGAGCGCTATCTGCAGCTTTGCGCCGAAGACAACCTGCAGGTGGCGAACTGCTCGACGCCGGCCAACTACTTCCACATCCTGAGGCGACAAATCCTGCGGGAATTCCGCAAGCCTCTCGTGATCATGACGCCGAAATCTCTCCTGCGTCACAAGAAGGCTGTCTCTCCTTTGTCGGAAATGGCGGAAGGCTCGTCATTCCACCGCGTTCTGCAGGACGACGCGCAGTACGGGCGGCTTACCAGCGTCGTCCTCAAGCCGGATGATAAGATCCGTCGCGTCGTCCTTTGCTCGGGCAAGGTTTACTATGATCTTCTTGAAGAGCGGGAGAAGCGGGGCGTCGACGACGTCTACCTTATGCGTCTCGAACAGTTCTACCCTTGGCCGGTGAAGTCCCTGACGACGGAACTGTCCCGGTTCAAGTCGGCAGAACTGGTGTGGTGCCAGGAAGAGCCGAAGAACATGGGGGGCTGGACCTTCGTCGACCCGTGGCTGGAGCTTACTCTCGCGAAGATGACCATCTCCGCGAAGCGCGCCCGGTACGTGGGCCGTCCTGCGTCTGCGTCGACGGCGGCGGGTCTGATGAGCCGTCACCTCAAGGAATTGCAGACCTTCCTCGGTCAAGCCCTGGGCTGACCCAGTCCGACCTGACAACGCCCCGGCGCGGAGGACGCGCCGGGCGCCTTCGATCCGGAGAGTTCTTTCGATGACTGACATAATGACCCCCGCGCTCGGCGAATCCGTCACCGAGGCGACCGTCGCCCGCTGGGCCAAGCGGGCCGGCGAGCGGGTCAAGCGAGACGAAGTGATCGTCGAGCTGGAGACGGACAAGGTGAGCCTGGAGGTCGCCGCTCCAGAGGACGGCGTGCTCAGCGTCATCGACGCGGAAGAGGGCGCGACGGTCGTTCCGGGCCAGCGCCTCGGCGTCGTCGGCGCGTCGGGGCCCGCGACGGCCCCAGCTCCGGCCAAGGCGCCGGAGACGGCGGCCGCGAAACCAGCGCCGGTCCCCGCCGCCGCGGCCGCTGCTGCTGCGGCTTCCGTCGCCGTCGCGCCGGCCAAGACCGCTCCGGAAGTCCCCCTTTCGCCGGCGGTGCGCAGGATCGTGGAGGAGAACCAACTCGATCCCTCCGTCATCGGAGGATCTGGCAAAGACGGCCGCCTGACCAAGGGCGACGTCCTGGCCGCGGTTCAATCGCGCGCAACGCAGGCGGCCGTCGCTCCCGCGATCACCGCGCCGACTCCCGTCGTCGCGCGCCCAGTCCGTGCCCCGAGTGAACGCGAAGAGCGCGTGCCGATGACGCGGCTGCGCCAGACCATAGCTCGTCGCCTGAAGGAGGCGCAGCAGAACGCGGCCATGCTGACGACCTTCAACGAGGTCGACATGAGCGCGGTTATGGCGCTGCGAAATCAGTACAAGGACGCCTTCGAGAAGCGCCACGGCGTGCGGCTCGGGTTCATGGGCTTCTTCGTCAAGGCCTGCATCGCCGCGCTCAAGGATGTGCCCGCAGTCAACGCGGAAATCGACGGGACGGACCTGATCTACAAGAATCACTATGACATCGGCGTCGCAGTCGGCACCGAGCGTGGGCTCGTGGTGCCTGTCGTCCGGGACGCCGACGCGATGTCCATCGCCGACGTCGAGCGGGAAATCACGAACCTGGGCAAGAAGGCGCGAGACGGCGCCCTCGCACTCGAAGACCTTCAGGGGGGTACGTTCACGATCTCCAACGGAGGCGTGTACGGATCACTGATGTCCACGCCGATCCTCAATGCGCCGCAGTCAGGCGTGCTCGGCATGCACAAGATACAGGACCGGCCGGTCGTGGAGAAAGGTCAGATCGTGGTGCGGCCGATGATGTACCTCGCCCTCTCCTACGACCATCGGGTCGTCGACGGACAGGGCGCGGTGACCTTCCTGGTGAAGGTGAAGGAACACATCGAGGATCCGCAGCGCCTGCTGCTCGAGATCTGACGCGATTGGGCGCGCGGCGCTCCGCGCGCATCTCAACAACTAGGAAAACCATATGGCCGGCTATGACGTGGTGATCATTGGCGGCGGCCCGGGCGGCTACAACGCCGCCATCCGGGCCGGCCAGCTGGGGCTGAAGGCAGCCTGTGTGGAGATGCGCGCCAGTCTCGGCGGCACCTGCCTCAACGTCGGCTGCATCCCGTCCAAGTCCCTGCTGCACGCTTCCGAACTCTTCGAATTGGCGAAGGACGACTTCGTCAAGTTCGGCATCGACGTCACCCCGCAGCTCAATCTGCCCGTGATGATGAAGCAGAAGGCGGAGTCCGTCGGCCAGCTCACCAAGGGCGTGGAGTTCCTGTTCAAGAAGAACAAGGTGGAGTGGATCAAGGGACGCGGTCGCCTGGCCGGACCTGGAAAAGTCGAGGTCGTCGCCGAGGACGGAACCTCGTCGGTGCTCGAAACTCGCCACGTGGTGATCGCCACCGGCTCGGAACCTTCCCCCTTGCCCGGCGTGACCGTCGATCAGCAACGGATCGTCGATTCGACCGGCGCGCTCGACCTTCCTGAAACTCCAGGCCATCTCGTCGTGATCGGCGCGGGTGTCATCGGGCTCGAGCTGGGATCGGTCTGGCGGCGCCTCGGCGCCAAGGTCACGGTGGTGGAATTCCTCGACCGGATCACGCCGACCGTCGACGCGGAGACAGCCAAGACCTTCCAGCGGTCTCTGACGAAACAGGGCATCACCTTCCGGCTCGACGCCCGCGTGACGGGCGCCACCATCAAGAACGACGGCGTGGACGTGACCTTCGAACCGGTCAAAGGCGGCGAGCCCGAGACGATCTCCGCCGACTATGTGCTGCTGGCCATCGGCCGTCGGCCGTTCACCGATGGCCTTGGACTCGACTCGGTTGGCCTGACCACAGATCGCCGTGGATTCATCGAGACCAATCGCGCCCGCACGGCGGCGGAAGGGGTCTGGGCGATCGGCGATGTCACCTACGGGCCGATGCTGGCGCACAAGGCTGAGGACGAGGCTGTGGCCTGCATCGAGACCATCGCCGGACGCGCAGGGCACGTGAACTACGAGGTGATCCCGAACGTGATCTACACCTTCCCCGAAGTGGCGACCGTGGGGCGCACCGAAGAGGAGCTCAAGGCCGACGGCGTCGCCTACAAGGTCGGCAAGTTCCCGTTCACGGCCAACTCGCGGGCCAAGGTCAACCATGAGGCGGAAGGCTTCGTGAAGATCCTGGCCGACGCACAGACCGACCGGATCCTCGGCGTGCATATGATCGGACCGGACGTTAGCGAGATGATAGGCGAGTACTGCGTCGCCATGGAATTTGGCGGCTCATCCGAAGACGTCGCACGCACTTCCCACCCCCATCCCTCCCGTTCTGAAGCCCTGCGTCAGGCGGCCATGGGCGTCGAAGGCTGGACGATGCAGGCCTGACGGCGAGACCTCAGGGGCGCGGATGAGCCCCTGCATAGGCCCTCATGAGACCCGCGGCGTCCACGGCGGCGTAGCGCTGGGTTGTGCTCAGCGACGCGTGACCCAGCAATTCCTGGATCGAGCGCAGGTCCGCCCCTGCTCCCAGGAGGTGGCTCGCGAAGGCGTGACGCAAGGCGTGAGGCGTCGCGCTTTCAGGAAGCCCGAGGGTCTGCCGAAGGCCCTGGACCAGCGCCTGCACCTGGCGCGGCCTCAGCGGCCCGCCACGCGTAGCTCGGAAGAGGGGATCGTCCGTCCCGATCTGAAATGGGGCCGCTGCAACATAGGCTCCTATTGCGTCCCTCACCGGCTGCAGGACCGGAACGAACCGCGTTTTGTCCCCCTTGCCGATGACCCGTACCGATTCCGGGAGCGGGAGATCACCGCCGCGGAGGCTGAGCGCCTCGGAGATGCGCAGGCCGCATCCCCACAGCAGGATCAGGACGGCGCGATCCCGGGCTGTGACCCACGGAACTGTCGGACGATCCGACGCGCCGGCGACCAGTTCGTGCGCCTCGACGACCGAGACCGGCCTTGGAGCCGCTGGCGCGACACGGGGGCCGCGTACGCGCAGCACATCTTCATTCGAGAGGCCGTGTCTGGAATCCAGGTACCGATAGAAGCCCCGGATGGCGGAGACCGCCTGAGCGAGGGATCTGGACGACAGATGATCCTCGGAGCGTCGAAAGGCGAGATAGGCGCGGAAGTCCGCCGCGCTGATCCTCGCCAACGCCTCGGGCGACGCCGGACCGTCCAGGTGAGCGGCCAGGAAACTGACGAAGGACTCGAGGCACGCCCGGTAGGCGGCGACCGTGCGGGGACTTGCGCGGCGTTCCAGCGCCAGATGGGCCAGCCACTCCTCAACGACGGCCTGAGACGTCAGGGGGAGGGCCATCTCTCGGCCGTTCGTTCGACGACTCGCGCAAGGAAGGTCACGAGTTCAGCGCCCATGTCTTCGCTGAAAGCCAACGCGTCGACGGCGCCGAAGGCGATGACGCCCTGGCGCGCCGGTTTCCACATCTGAAGCCGCAGGAGAGCCGCGCTGCCGATCTCCGGCCCCAGAGGCCCGAACAGGCCCACAGCGGTCGGACAGCGCCCAAGTTTCGAGAGCCTGTGAGAGCCGATCAGGGCGTCCACCTGCCCCGACACCAGTGGAACCCACCCGTCAGGGGTCCCACCATCCCCCTCGAGCGCGATTACGCCGGTCGCAAGGCCAAAACGGGCCCGGGCGAGCTCATCCAGTCGCGCTGCGAGGTCCTGGAGCGACTCGGCCTCGAGGAGATCGATCACAGCCGCATGCGTCTGAGCCTGAGCGGCATAGTTCGCGCGAGCCACGGCTTCCAGTCGGCGACGCTCGCTCGATTCGCGTTGATGCGCCTCGCTCACACGGGAAAGCGCTATCGGTCCGAAGTCGACGAGGTTCGCCACATCCTCGCGCAGGCCCAATTCGCCCAGCAGCTCGGTCTCGCCTTTGAGCCACTCCCGATGGGCCCGAATGAGCGATCGCATCGAATCCGGGTCGACCGCATCGACCGATTCCTGTTCGGATGCGTCGCTTGTCGAGACTCGCAGCGCCAAGAGAACCCTCTCCGTTCGAATCGCCCATTATGCCTGCCCTGCAAGCGCGGCCGCACTGATGAAGAGCGCTGGACTGGTTAAGAGCGGGTTGCGTTCGCTGCGCCGGACGGGGATGACCAGCACGATGGACGTCGACATGGATCCGCTGGGTAACACCTGTCGTATCGCGCAGGTGCTTTTGCCCCTGCCGCTCCCGGAGGCGTACGACTACGCGGAGCCCCCTGGCCTGGAGCTCGCGATCGGCGACATCGTGGTTGCGCCTCTTGGACCGCGGACGATCGTCGGTGTGGTGAGCGGCTTCAAACCTCCAGCGGGAAGCAACCGCCGGCTGCGCCCTATCATCGGGCTGTTCGACGCTCCGAGGCTGCCCCCGGGCGCACTAACCTTCGCCCGCTGGGCTTCTGATTACGCCGCGGGTGCGCCGGGAGCGGGGCTCGCTCTTGCCTTGCGGGGACTGGGAGCGCCACGGCCCGTCTTGCGACCTCGATTTGTTCGGTCCAGAGAGACCGCGTCAAATCTCACTCCCGCCAGACTCAAGGTGTTGGAAGCCGCCGCGTCGCCGATGACCCGCGCGGAGCTTGCGCGGGCGTCAGGGGTTTCCGCCGGCGTGATCGCCGACATGATCCGGGTGGGCGCGCTCGTACCGGCGAAGGCCGAAGACCCGCCCCGCGAGACCTTTGACGCGGATCACTCGCCCTCAACCCTGAACGAAAGTCAGGCGGCCGCGGCGGAGGCGATCGGCCAGATGGTCGCCGCCGGAAAGTTCAGTGTCGCGCTGTTGGATGGCGTAACCGGCTCGGGCAAGACCGAGGTTTACCTGGAAGCGGCAGCGACGGCGCTCCGGCTGCGCCCCACGTCCCAGGTGCTCGTCCTGCTTCCCGAGATCGCGCTGACCGAGGCTGCGATTCGGCGCTTCCAGGATCGGTTCGGCGCCGCGCCCGCGCAGTGGCACTCGGGCGTTGCTAGCCCGCGAAGGCGCGAGACATGGGAGGCCGTCGCCGAAGGTCGCGCGCGGATCGTGGTTGGAGCGCGCTCGGCGCTCTTCCTGCCATTCGTCGACCTGCGCCTCATCATCGTCGATGAGGAACACGACGGTTCGTACAAGCAGGACGAGGGCTTTGTGTACCACGCGCGTGACCTCGCGGTGGCCCGCGGAAAGATCGAACGGTCGCCGGTAGTCCTGGCTTCAGCCACGCCGTCGCTCGAGACCTTGTGGAACGCCAGGTCGGGACGCTACCGCCACCTGCGGCTCGCGGACCGGCATGGGCCCGCGATCCTGCCGGACGTCGGGCTCATCGACCTGCGCGTGTCTCCTCCGGAGAATGGACGGTGGCTCTCTCCACCTCTCGTCGCCGCCGTCCAGGACACCTTGGATCGTGGAGAGCAGGCCCTGCTCTTCTTAAATCGCCGCGGCTACGCGCCGCTCGTAATCTGCCGGTCCTGCGGCGAGCGCATGAAGGCGCCGGACACCGACTCATGGCTCGTAGAGCACCGCTACACTCGACGGCTCGTCTGCCATCTTACGGGATTCTCAATGCCAAGACCGGAGCTTTGCCCGGCTTGCGCATCGCGCGACAGTCTCGTTTCCGTCGGCCCGGGGGTCGAGCGAGTGGAGGAGGAAGCGCGCTTGTTGTTTCCAGACGCCCGCATCGCCGTCTTTTCTTCGGACACCGCGCCGGACGCGCGAAGCGCGCGGGCCATGATCGAGGCCATGGAGCGGGGCGATTACGACATCATGGTCGCCACGCAGTCGGCGGCGAAGGGCCACAATTTCCCTAAACTGACGCTCGTGGGCGTGGTCGACGCCGACGTCGGACTTCGAGGCGGCGATCTGCGCGCGGCGGAGCGGACGTTCCAGCTTCTCACCCAGGTGGCCGGACGCGCCGGGCGGGCCGACCGACCGGGTCGCGCGCTGATCCAGACATGGTCCCCCGATCACGCCGTGATGCAGGCTATCGCCTCGCAGGACCGCGATGGCTTCTTGACGACCGAACTGGCGGAGCGCGAGGTCCTTGGGCTGCCGCCTTTCGGTCGGCTCGCAGCAGTGATCCTCTCCAGCCACCGTCCGGACGTCCTCGAGGACTTCGCCCGCGCGTTCGCCGCCGCGGCGCCCAATGCGCCCGACGTGACCATCTTCGGACCGGCCGACGCGCCCCTGGCGGTGGTGCGGGGCCGGCGACGCAAACGGATTCTCGTCAGGGCGGCGCGATCCGTCGACATTCAAACATTCCTGCACGTCTGGCGTTCGCGGCGGCCCCCGCCAAACTCGGTGAGGATCGACGTCGACGTGGATCCTTACAGCTTCCTGTGAGGGCGAAGGCAGGTCGGCGAAATGCGAGCGGCTAGGCGGACTACGATGCAGTCGAGGCGGTCCCGATGCTCAGCTTCCTGAATGGTGGGACACTAGCCTCATTCGCCACTCTCACCTTTCTCGAAATCATCCTCGGGATCGACAACCTCGTGTTCCTGGCGCTCGCCGTGCAGCGGCTTTCGCCCGAACAGCGCGATCGAGGCCGACTCCTGGGGCTGATCCTGGCGATGGTCCTGCGCATCCTGATGCTTGTCGGCCTGGTCTGGGTCGCGAACATCGACATCGTCATCTTCGCGGCCCTTGGTCGATCAATAACCGTGAAGGACGTCGTCCTGATTTCCGGCGGCCTCTTCCTCCTCACCAAGGGGACCGTCGAGATCCATGGCGAACTTGAAGCGCCACCGACGCTAGGCGCGAACTCGCCCGAAGCATCGCGAGCGTCTTTCCTGGGCGTGGTCGGACAGATCGGGCTGATCAACATCGTCTTCTCGCTCGACAGCGTCATAACCGCGGTCGGCATGACCAGCGATCTTTGGGTGATGATCGCCGCAGTGGTGGCGTCGACCCTGGTGATGCTGCAGGCGGCGGCGCCGGTCGAGACGTTCATCCACAGCCGCCCGACGATGAGGATGCTCGCGTTCGCCTTCATCCTTCTGGTCGGAGTCGCCCTGGTCGCCGACGGAATCGGATTTCATATTCCGCGTGGCTACGTTTATTTCGCTATCGCTTTTTCGCTCTTCGTCGAGCTGCTCAACGGCGCCTATCGGCGAATCCGGGACAGCAGTGGCTCCTCAAAACTGTGAATGATCGGCGACAATCGAGCGACGGATCGTCGCAGTAGGCCACGTCAGCAAAGGTCGGAAATCCATCAAAAAAATTTGATTTCAATCTACCTTTTGCAGTATATGTCCGGCCCAATTCGCACATTAATTGTTACGTCACGTGACATATTGTGTCTATTTCCGCGCATATGACCCCTCTCTTGCCAGATAAGTTTCATGAATACTTTTCTCCACCGACTATATTTGGTTCATCGTTCTTTCCCTGATTCGATGAATTAATCTCGATTAGACGCTTATGGGGGATCAGAAAGAAATTATTCTTATTTGTGCAATGAAACGCCGAGCTCAACCAGGACTCGGGGAAGCTGCGCTCTGGCCACACTGCGGCGCAAAGTGGCCTGCCCTGCGCGCGTAAACCGTCTTTTCATCCCTTAGGGGCACGGTTACGCAGGACCCTGCTCCAGCGGGGGAGAGATCCGTTAGTATGGCCATACGCGTAAGACCCATAATTGGTTCATTGGCGGCAGCCATTGTGCTCTGCATGGGTCCGGTGAACGCCGCGGCCGAATCCTATTGGGAATGCGTGCCGTTTGCCCGGCTGATGTCAGGTATTCAGATTTTCGGCGACGCCTACACCTGGTGGAATCAGGCTCTGGGAAGATACCAGACCGGCTTCAAGCCGAAACTGGGCGCGGTGCTCTGCTTTAAACCTACCGGTCGGATGCGCCTGGGCCACGTGGCAGTGGTCAGCCAAGTCATCACCGACCGTATCATTCAGATCACCCATGCGAACTGGTCACCGATCGACGGATCGAGGGGGCAGATCGAGAACAACGTGACGGTTATCGACGTCTCGCCCGCCGGCGACTGGAGTCTCGTGAAGGTTTGGTACGACCCCTCTCGGGATCTCGGCAATACGACCTACCCCACTTATGGCTTCATCTATCAGGACGGCCAGGCCTCGCATTACGCGACTGCGCAGAAGGCGGCTGTCCAGGTGGCGCAGAACGCGGCCAACCGCGTGGTGGCGGCCGTGCGTCCCGGCGCCTCGCCCCTCCAGATGCTGGGACAGGTCGCCGACTCGACCGACCGGATCGCCGCCCTCATCGAGATGGCCACGAGCCAGGGTGGATCGGACAAGAAGTAGCCAAAGGCTGACTTCGCCACTTGCACCGCCGCCTCTCGCCCTTTAGGCGGCGATCGGTGGATCAGATCGAAGACCTGCCCTTCCGCCAGTTCAGCCTTCCTCTTCCCGACCGCGGCCCTGGCGAGGTTGCGGTGCTGGATTTCGGCCGGCTCGACGCGCCCGTCGCCGGCGTTTTTCTGCACGCCAATGGGTTCAATGCGAGGACCTATCGACGTCTGCTGGGCCCCCTGAGCAGGTTTGGACGGATCCTGGCCTTCGACCAGAGGGGCCACGGGAGAACCACCCTGCAAGCCCAACCCGAAGGACGTGGGGACTGGCTGGACCTGCGAGACGACCTGTTGGCGTTCCTGGAGGCCCTCGATCTCGAGGACGTCGCGCTCGCCGGCCATTCCATGGGAGGAACAGTGAGCCTGCTTGCAGCGCGCGATGCGCCGGACCGGGTCAGCCGCCTGTGCCTTCTCGACCCGGTGATGGTTCCAAAGACGTCGGCTCCCGTGGGAGACGCATCGCCGATGATCGCAGGCGCGCTTCGCCGGCGGGCCACATTCGCCAGCCGCGCCGAAGCCCGAGCGGCGTATCTCGGGAGGGGCGCCTTCGCGACCTGGCCCGCGGCGATGCTCGAGGACTATGTGGAGGATGGATTGGGTGACCGGCCCGACGGGGCCGTTGAGCTGAGCTGCGCGCCGGCCTGGGAGGCGTCTAACTACGCTGCTCAGGCTCATGATCCTTGGGGGGCGCTGGCGTCGTACGCAGGTCCAGTGAAGATCCTAGCGGCCGAAGTCGGATCCACCTGCCGCGAACCGCCCGGATCCGACATGGAAACGCTGGGGCCGCGGGTTTCCCTTGAGAGGATCCTTGGGACGACGCATTTCCTCCCGATGGAGCGGCCGGACTTGGTGGTGAGCGCCTTGGCGGATACGCTCCTGGCCCAGGCGTAACCGCTCAGAACCTGAGGCCCGGGATCACCTGGGATTCGAGCCGCGCTCGCCTCTCCTTCGAAAAGGCAATGAGCTTCCGATCCTCCAGATCGAGATCGGCCGCGACAGCCAGGGCGGTCCCCCAAGGCCGGCCGCTTGTCGGATCAAGAATCCAGTGGACGAAGCGCTGGGTCCGATCATCGACCGCCGCGAGACCCGAACGAACGACCAGACGCGCACCGACCTCGGGCCACCCCAGATAGGCTATCCGGTATTCAAGAACCGCGCCGCCGATTCTCTGTCCCTCCGTGCCGACAGGGACGTCGCCGTTCAATCGGCTACGCAGCGCGGGAATACCATCGGAGATCCTGCCGACCAGCACTTCGGGCCGCATACGGCCAAACACGTCGCAGTCCTGGATACCCACAGATCCGACGGAAATCGGAAGCAGGCCGAAGGCGTTTGCGTCCGCCATGGATCCGCAGCCGGCGCTTTCGGAAAGGCTCAGACTACGCGGCTGGGCGGCCGGGGGCGCCTCCATTCTCAAGGATTCGAGGCCCTGCCGACTCCGGGACGACCAGGGGAAGGGGCGCCGCTCCTCGACCGTCACGTGAGCGACCACAGTCTGGAAACTGGCAGCCAGCTCGCCCGTCATCGAGTGGGCGAGGAGTTGGAGGATGCGGGCCTCAGTGTCCGAGACCTCGATCACGCTCGCCGTCATATGAAGCGCGGCGGGGGGCCTGGCTTCCCGCATGAAACGGATATGCTGATCCTTGACGAGCAAAGTGCTCGCCGCCCTCCGACCGAACGCTTTCTCTAGTCCGATTTCCGCAGCGAAACCGACAAGGCCCTCCATCGCCCTGGCGATGTAGAAGCGCACGTTCATGTGCCCCATGTGGTCGCATTCCCAAGCGTTGACCCCGCCGCGCCAGACCTCCACGCCGGGGGTCGTTCCGGCGGACTTCACCAGGGGGTCCGCGCCGTGAGCGCTTCTTCCGTGCGACATGCATTTGGCTCCGGAGCTTCACGGAGGGATGCGAGCTGCATACGGGCGGCGCGAAGATCCTCCTGGAAGGCTGGCGACGCCTGAAGCGCAGCAAACAGGGTGGAGGCCGCCGTGCGCGCTTCGGTCACCGCGCTGGCGCTATGGACGCCACAGACTGCGCGGCTTTCACCAAATGCGCGCGCCCGCTGAAGGATGGGCCCCGCGCGATCGGGGATCAGCTCCGCCAGGATCAGGCCGTAGGTCCAGGCAAAGGTGGCGTGGCCCGACGGGTAGTCGAAGGTCTCATCCAACGCCTTGGATCGCGGCGTGCAGATTGGCCCCTCGTCCCGCATGTAGGGGCGGGGCCGACGATAGAGATCCTTCGGAGTGCTATAGGCAGCCGCGATGTCCGGAGAGAGCCGCTTGAGGATCGTCACCAGCGCCGGCGCTTTCTGCTCGCTCAACGCCACGCCAGCGGCGCAGCTGAAGTCTTTCAGGACCGCTGGTATCGTCACCACGGCGTCGTTCTGCGCCAGCGTCCACCGGGGAGACCCCTGTAGGGCGCGTGTCGCCTTGAAGATCGCCCGGTCTTCGACATCGCGCGGGGACTCCGGAGCAGGCGCCTGAGGCACGACGGCGACGGTGTCAGGCTCGTGGCCTGCGAGATACCCGCCGGTTGGCGAAGATTGGGCCAACGCGACGGCGGCCGCGGCGCAGACCGCCCCGACACCTGCAGTCAGACCCCATCTGCGCCGCATGCGCTCCGCCTCCCAGCGCTAGGACCACCTAGTGACAAGGAATTCTGGCAGCCTCAAGCCCCAGCTGAGCTTCAGACGGGACCAGCGCTCACCTGCGCCTTGCGAGCGAAGAGCTGCGCGTACTGGCGCTTCCTCCGTGTACGCCAGCCGCCCCGATGGTACGCATCGGAAACGATCAGGGGCGCCACTGTGGTCGCCTCGGCAAAGACCATCTGCTCGTGGGTCACATCCACCTTCCCCCAGGAACAGGCTTCCTTGAGGGTCGAAGACGAGCACGCGCCGTCTCGGACATCGGCGACGGTGATCTGAACGGCATACTTGTGCATATCGGCCTCGATCCCGAGGATTTCTGCACAGACCACGGTGTCCTGCGCGAAGTTTTTGGGGACCCCGCCACCAACCATGAAGAGACCCGTTGTGCCGGCGTCGATCTTGACGTCTGTCAGTTCCCGAAAATCTGCGACGGAGTCGATCGTCAGATAGGGACGCCCGGCCTTGATCCTCTCGACCTGGTGCTTGACCAGTCCAAAGCCGGCGGAGCTATCGGTGAAGGCGGGGCAGAAGATCGGGCAACCCTCTTCATATGC
Organism: Caulobacteraceae bacterium; assembly: GCA_019232665.1. Taxonomy (GTDB): domain Bacteria; phylum Pseudomonadota; class Alphaproteobacteria; order Caulobacterales; family Caulobacteraceae; genus Acaudatibacter. The sequence goes on from JAFANN010000247.1 coordinate 20,700, forward strand.
AGTCTGAATGAGGCTTCCGGGTTTCTTCGCGTTGCCGTTAGAGAGCCACCGTCCGATCTCATGGATGAATTCACGCGAAGAGTACGGCCGCGGCTCGAGGGAGTCGGCGATCGCCTTGATGGCGTGGTCGCAGGCCTGCAGTTCCTCTTCGTCGATGTAGGTATCGTAGATGCGGTCGATGTAGAGCGCCCGCAGGTCGCGGTCGTCGACACCGCCCTTGGCCTGGTAGTGACGGAAACCAAGCGCTTCGAAGAAATCCATGTCGATGATCGAAGCGCCGGTCGCAACCACCACGTCGGCCATACCGTACCGGAGCATGTCCCGGTACACGTGCATGCATCCCCCGGCGCTCGTCGAGCCTGCCAGGGTCAGCCACACTGAACAGGCCGTATCCTCGATGGCCATGTTCAGGATGTCCGCCGCTCGCGCGGTGTCGCGTGATGCGAAGCTCATCTTTCGCATGGCGTCGATGACCGGTCGCGCGTCGTACGCGGCGATGTCCACATGCTCGACGGTATCCGCGAGGAGCTCCGCCTTCGCGTTGCTGGCAGGCGTGTTCATGTCTGCCCCTCCTTCGGGCGATGAAACGGAATTGTCCGCCGGTGGCGATACGGCGGGATGATATCGAAAATACCGCGGGCGTTCCCGAAGGAACGCCCGAAGCTCAGCGGCGACGGCGGCGGCGGCCCTTCGACCGCGGCAACCTGACGACGGAGTCCGCCTCGGGCTTCACAGTCGGAATCGAGCGGGGCGCCAGGCCGTACATGGAGCCCATCGGCGCATCCCCAACCTCCACGGTTTCGAGATCTCCAAACCCATTGAAGCGCGTGGTCATTGCGACGCCGTAGGCGCCGAGCATGCCGATCTCGATGAAGTCGCCCTCCTGGACGTCCTCCGGAAGACGGAAAGGACCAGGCATATGATCCAGGGAGTCGCAGGTGGGTCCGTAGAACTGAAAACCGCGCAGCGGAGCGCTCGATGGCTCTCCGGGGCGGATCAGCTTGGCAGGAAAGGGCCACTTGGCGTGGGCGGCGTCGAACAGCGAGCCGTAGGCCCCGTCATTCAGATAGAGGGCGTCGCCCTTACGGAGTTCCACACGGGTCAGGAGCGACGTGCCCTCCGCCACGAGCGCACGACCAGGCTCGCACCAGAGCTCGGTGGTTTCGTGCACCATCATGTCGGAGAACCCGCGATCGATAGCCGCGAGGTATTCATCCAGGTCCGGTGGGGCCATGCCCGGGTAGACCGACGGGAAGCCTCCGCCGACGTCAACGACGTCCGCGAGCACGCCGGCGCGCACCAGCGCCCGCGAGGCCTGCGCCATCGCCGCCTGGAAGGCGGAGGGGCGCATGCACTGGCTGCCGACGTGAAAGCTCACGCCCATGATTTCCTGGGTCGAGCGACGGGCCGCCAAAAGAAGGTCGGGCGCGTCGGCGGTCGAAACGCCGAACTTTCCCGCCAGAGCGTAAGCCGCCCCGGGCGCCTCGACAGCCAGGCGGACGATGAGTTCGAGATCGCTGGCGCCGCCAGTGACGTCGAGGATCTTCGCCAGCTCGGCTTCGCTGTCGATGGCGAACGTCCGGACACCGTAGTCGGAATAGGCGGAGGCGATCGCCTGCCTGCTCTTGACGGGGTGCATGAAGGCCATGCGCGCGTCGGGCGCGTGCGCACGCACGAGCTCGATTTCCGGAATGGAGGCCACGTCGAAACGACGCACGCCGCCGCGCTGGAGCTCACGGATGACCCACGGCGAAGGGTTCGCCTTCACCGCATAAAAGACGTCACCCTTGAAGTTTTGGCTGAACCAGCGTGCCGCTAGCTCGACGGCGCCCGGTCGCACGAGTGCGACAGGACGTTCCGGCGACCGCTCACGGACCAGGTCCAGGGGCGAATGGTACGTGTGCAACTCACGTAACCCCCTGCAGATTGTTAACCCAGACCGGCGTTAGCAGCGGTGTCTGAAGGACGTCGGGTCCGCCGGAGCGCGCCACATAAGGACGCTGCGCCCACATGTAAAGCTCAAATCGGCGATGGCGGGTCGTTTCGTTACCGGGTTATCGGGCGATCGCATGGCGTACGCCGGGCGCGGCGACGGCGCCTGCGTGGGGATTAGGCCGCCGATGCGCGGTTCGCCGTCGGCGCCCTTCGGCGCAGTCGTCCCAGGCGACGCAACCTGCGCCAGAACCGGCTCTTTTCCGGTTCCGGATACGGCTGAAGCAGCCTGAGGAATTCCTCCGCGCAGGCTCTCCAAGAGTATTGCAGGGCCACCCGCCGCACCTCGGCCCGATCTATCTTGAGGGCGGCCAGGCAGGCTTCTTCTAGCCCGCCGTCCCGAGCCGCGGCGAGGACCCCTGCGCCGGTGCCCGGGATGATATCGATTGGTCCAGGCGCCGGGAAAGCGGCGACAGGCGTTCCCGCTCCCCATGCCTCGAGGATCACCAGGCCAAACGTGTCGGTAAGTGAAGGGAAGACGAACACGTCGGCGCAAGCGTAATGGGCGGCAAGTTCAGCGCCAAATTTCGCCCCGACGAACCTCACGTCAGGAAACTTCGCCTGCAGTTCCTCACGCTGCGGCCCGTCGCCCACCACGACCTTTGTGCCCGGGAGATCCAGCCCGACAAACGCTTCGATGTTCTTCTCGACGGCGACACGGCCGACGTTCAGCCAGATAGGTCGAGCGAATCCCGCGAACACGTCCGGCTCGCCCGCGCCACGCGGCCGGAACAGCTCCGTATCGAGGCCCTTCGCCCACAAAGAGATATTGCGGAAACCATGGGCCTCCAGCTCATCGCGCATCGTCGGCGTAGCGACCATCAGCCGACCGGACGGTCGATGAAACCACCGCATGTAAGCATAGCCGGCGGCCAGGGGGACCGGGAGGCGTGCGGACACGTATTCGGGAAATCTTGTGTGGTAGCTCGTCGTAAAAGGGAGCTTCCACTCCAGACAGATGCGGCGCGCCGCCAGGCCGATTGGCCCCTCCGTGGCGATGTGGATGGCCTCCGGCTCGAACGCCTTGAACCGCTCCTGCACCCGCTCATAGGCGCCGACCGCGAGTTTGATCTCCGGGTAGGTCGGCATCGGAAAGGTCGGAAACTGGTCGGGGGTGATGACCTCGACGTCCTCGCTCATCTCCCTCAGTTCGGCCACGACCCGAGTGAGCGTTCGCACGACGCCGTTGACTTGGGGCTCCCAGGCGTCGGTGGCGAGAAGGACTCTCATCAGGCGGGGGCAGGTTCCAGTAGGGGTTTGGCCGCGCGCTTTGCGCGACCGCCTTGCTGTATCATGGACGAAGACGCGCGCGCCGCCCAATCGACGATTTCCAGGCGGCCGTCGCCATGCTCCACCAGAACCGTGCAGCTCTCAACCCAGTCGCCATCATTGGCGTAGAGCACCGTTCCGATCTGGCGCATGGCCGATTGATGTATATGTCCGCAGATCACGCCATCGAAGCCCCGGCGGCGTGCGCCTTCGGCGGCGGCTTCCTCGAACGCCTCGACGATCCTGCGAACGCTCCGAAGCTTGGACTTCAGCTGGCTCGAGAGGCTCCAATAGGGAAGCCCCAGTCGTTCCCGAAACCGAAGGATTGCCGTGTTGAGCCCGAGCAGCGCCTTGTAGCCCAGGTCGCCCGCCACCGCCTGCCACCCCGGTCGCGCGGCCGAAGAGTCGAACTCGTCGCCGTGGGTGACGAGGAAACGGCGGCCGTCGAGCGTCTCGTGCACGGCGTCCCGCGCCACGCGGACACCGGCGATATGGATGCCGCAGAAATCGCGCACGCGGTCGTCGTGATTGCCGGGGATGTACGTGAGGACGGCCCCGTGGCGGACAAGCCGCAAGAGTTGGTGCAGCACCTCGTGGTGCGATGACGGCCAGCTCCAGCCACCCTTCATCTTCCAGCCATCGACGATGTCGCCCACCAGATAAAGGCGATCGCAACTCAGATGACGGAGGAAATCGACAAGCTTCTCAGCCTGACAAGCCCTGGCGCCAAGGTGGACGTCCGAGATGAAGACAGACCTCAGATGAACGGAGCGCGATATGTCGTTCACAGGCAGACCCTCGCGTGATGGGCCTCCGCTAAGCTGATTGGTTGAATTTTTTATGACCGGACGCCAACAAGCGCCCCCCAAACGTCCTGGTTATTTTAGATGTCTTCCTACGTAACGTTATGCGGAACAATCCAACGCCGCAGAATGCTTCGGCGACGCCAGATGGCTGCACAGATCATCAGAGCCCTGCGAAGCTCTCCGTCAACGGAATGACTCAGCACGGACGCAGATGATGTCGACGTCAGGCCGTTGAAGTTCCGAACGTAGTGGAGAGGATCGACTGCAGGCCACTGGCGTCCGTCTCATCGAAGGTCGCAAGGTCCGCGCTGTCGACGTCAAGCACGCCGAGCAACTCGCCCGCCGCATCCAGCACGGGGAGAACGATCTCGCTCCTCGAACGGGAATCGCAAGCAATGTGGCCTTCGAAGGCGTCCACGTCGGGCACAATCAACACGCGCCGGTCTGCCGCTGACGTGCCGCAAACGCCTCGGCCGAATGCGATTCGAAGGCAACCCAGCTGCCCCTGGTACGGCCCAATGACGAGTTCGTCCGAACGTCGTGGATCGACGCGATAGAAACCCGTCCAAAGGAATTGCGGGAACGCAGCCGCGAGCATCGAGGAGACCGTGGCCATCCGCGCGATTGGATCAGGCTCCCCCTCCAGGACCGCGCGGATCTCTTCCGCCAATTCGGCATACCGGGCGGCCTTTTCAGGCGACAGTCGAGCGGCGGAGAATGTTTCGGCCATAGACCGCCACATAGTGCGGACTGCCCGCGGCTCAAGAAAAATATCCGCTGCGGCGACAGCGCGGCTTGAATGCCATGCTGCAGCGCAGCATTTATTGGCGGACCATACCGGCGGCCTGCTGAGGCAAAAACAGCGCCGCCTCGCCAAGAGCTGAACCACACTCTTTGTCAGACTGCGACCATGAAGACCTACAACCTCGATCTCCGCCATGCCTCATCCAAGCGTCGCCTGAACGCCACGCCAGGGAACCGACTGGAGCCTCTGAAGAACCGTCTCGCGGATGACAGCGCCGCCATAGACTGGGCGCAGGCCGAACTGCTCGACTTCGCACGGCGCGCGCGGGGGGACGACTACCAGTACGTGGAGGGTGCGGTCACGGAGCTGCTGCCGTTCGGCACCCTCATAGACGGCAAAGACTATCGCCGGCTGGGTCGATGGGTTTGCAACGCTGATGGTCTCGTTTGGCGGGATTCCATGGCGGCGATGGAGGAATAACCCCTCCGCGGTAGGCCCGGCAGGACTCGAACCTGCAACCAGACCGTTATGAGCGGCCGGCTCTAACCATTGAGCTACGGGCCCCCGCGGGGAGTGTGGGGGGTAACACGCGGCGCTGGCCGGCGGAAAGCCGTCGGTTAGAGCCCGGCGTTCTGGAACGCGTCGGCGAGCCGCGCCGCCATCTCATGCCCCGGGAGCGCCTTCTGGCCTTCCATCACCGCAGAATATTCAAGGTTGGGCGACCTGGACCCGACGAGACCTTCCGCCCATCCCACTGTTCGGGACCCATCGGGAACAGAGTTGCAGCTCGTTTCGCGGCCTTGAGGCTGGTTGGCGAACGCCAGCGCCTGTCTGCCGGAGAGAACGCCAGGCCGGTCGCATGCGGGCAATCCCCTCACGCAATTGAAGAGCTCGCCGTACTGGTAGACGACCTTGCCGGTCGTCTTGTCGGCGATCAGGACGCAAGTGGTCGGATCGCCAATACCCGTCCCAATTCCCTGATCGAGCGCCGCCGACGGCAGATGATGGCCACTATCCTCCGCCAGCGAGCCGCCCTTCTTGGCGGCCGGCGGAGAACAGGCCGCCAGCGCCAGAAGGGTCACGAGCGCAGTCGATCGGGCGGCTTGGAATTCATTGCGCAACATGGGCGAACGGTCCGGAAATAGGAGCGTCGTGGCAGGATCGCTCCGAAGGTCTCAACTCGTCCAGCGCAGCGTCGTTGGCTGCACCGGATTGACGAACGGCCGGCCTTCGCGACGGCTCGCGAGCCATTCCCGTTTCAAAGCCTGATACCAACGCGCCTGCCTGTCGGCGTCGTCGATCCAGATCAGGGAAGGATCGTACCGGAGGCCCTCGTTCTGGAGGTCCACCATGCGCCCATCCTGCTCGAGGAATCGCCGGGCTGCGAGGCGGACGAGAGGTCCGGCCAGCCAGAAGACGGGGTGGTCCGACCAGATGATCTGCGTGATCCGCGTCGCGCGATCATTCGTTGGCGTGAGACAGGTCAGCGCGAGGACCTGGTTCGCGCCGACGATGACATGCTCCCAGCGCAGGGACGGGAGTCGAAAGGTGATTTCCGTCTCGGGGGAGCCGCCGAGAGCCGCATAGGCGCGGGAGTTCGATGAAGGCGGATGTCGAAGCATCACGAAACCCTCGGGCGATGGCGCGAAGGATTTCGACTTCTCATGCGCCGAACGGCGTGAGCGCCACCACCATTGCTGATGCACGTACGGCCCGTGCGCCGGATCCATGAGACCCACGATGGCGTGGTCGATGTGGGCGGCGAACGTGCGACGCTCCACGATTCGCGGAGCTGCGAGCGCAATATCCGGAAAGCGGGGCGGCGGCGGAGGTTCGATCTCGCTTCGCCGATCACTAGCGATGAATACGAAGATCATCCGCTGGCTCTCGGCCACAGGGTAGGACCGCACACGTATTCGCGCGACCTCCAGATCCTGGCCGGCCACGATCGAGGGTATGGCCGCGCAACTCCCATCGGCCCGGAAGCGCCAGCCGTGATACGGGCACTCCACGGTCGGCTGCCCATCCGGCTCACGCGCGAACCGGCCACGGGAGAGGGGCGCTGCGCGATGCGGGCAGACATCGCGAAGAGCAAAGAGCGAACCGTCTGGGGACCGGCCCAGCAACACCGGCTCGCCAAGCATTTCCAGGCGCTGCAAACGATCGCGCCGGACGTCGCGGGACATGGCTGCAAAGTACCAGGCGTCGGTCAGGAAGCCCCTGCCGAAACTTGGCTCGTCCCGCTCGGTGTCTCGCGCCATGGTCCGCTTAAAGAGGCACGATCCTCTCCCCGCAAGCCCCTCGCCTTCGCCTTGACCTGGCGCCGGTCGCCCACGATGGTGCGCGCAATTTCACGCGGCAGGTTCAAAGAGCGCAAGAAGTGGAGAGGCCCATGGAATTGTTCGACCTCACGGGAAAGGTCGCTGTCATCACCGGATCCTCGCGAGGGATCGGAAGGGCGATGGCGGAGCGGATGGCCGACCACGGCGCCAAGGTCGTCATCTCGTCGCGCAAACCCGGTCCCTGCGAAGAGGTCGCCAAGGAAATCAACGAGAAGCACCCGGGCGCCGCGATCGCCGTGCCTGCGAACATCTCATCCAAGGACGACTTGCAGCGGCTCGTCGACGAGACACGCAAGGCGTTCGGAAAGATCGACGTCCTGGTCTGCAACGCGGCGTCCAACCCCTACTATGGGCCGATGAGCGGCATAACCGACGACGCCTTCCGCAAGATCCTCGACAACAACATCATCTCCAATCACTGGCTGATCCAGATGGTCGCTCCGGAGATGAAGGAGCGCCGCGATGGCGCGGTCATCATCGTCTCTTCGGTGGGGGGTCTGCGCGGCAACGCGGTGATCGGGGCCTACAACATCTCGAAAGCCGCGGATTTCCAACTCGCGCGCAACCTCGCTCACGAGCTTTCGCCTCACAACATCCGCGTCAACTGCATCGCCCCGGGCCTCGTGAAGACCGATTTTGCTCGCGCCTTGTGGGACACGCCGGAGGCCGAACGCCGCTCGAGCTCGACCACGCCGCTGCGTCGCCTTGGCGAGCCTGACGACATCGCAGGCGCCGCCGTATTCCTGGCTTCAAAGGCGGGGTCGTGGATGACCGGCCAGGCTGTGGTCGTCGACGGCGGCGCGACCATCTAAGGCGCATGGCGCGGCCGCCGACTGCGGTGGCGCCAGCCTCGAGTCTCTCGCGATGACCCCTGCGGACACACGGGTCGGCTGGGGCGAGGTGCTCTCGCCGGCCTTCCTGGCGCGCGCCATGCTGGTGCTTCTAGGCGTGTGGCTGAACGCGGCGGACACCCTCGTCACCGCGACGCTGATGCCGAGCGTCGCGCGAAGCATTCATGCTTTCGCCGGCTTTGGTCTTGCCGTCGCCGGGTATCTGACCGGCGCCATAGTCGCGGGGGCGAGCGCAGGTCGCCTGTCGGAGCGTACGGGCCTGAAGCCAGCGATGGTGCTTGCGGGCGTGACCTATTCGGTCGGATGCCTGATGAGCGCCATTGCGGGCGGTCTGGACCTCTTCGTTGGCGGCCGGATCGTGCAGGGCGTGGGAGCGGGCTGGATCGTCGGCTTCTGTTATGTCGCGATCGGTCAGGTCTTCCCGGAGCGGCTGTGGCCGCGGATGTTCGGACTTATGTCCGGCGTATGGGGCGTCGCCAGCCTGCTGGGGCCGCTGGTCGGCGGTGTGTTCGCCTCTTTGGGCCTCTGGCGCGGGGCCTTCTGGATGTTCCTCGCTCAGGGGCTCATCTTCGCCGCTGCGGCAATAGCCTTGGTGCCGCAACACGTTGTGCGCGAGGCGTCGTCGCCTCATACGCCCTGGAAGACACTCGGCGTGCTCACGCTCTCCGTCTCGGCCATTGCCGCGGCAGGCGTTCTGAGTCACGCCAGCGTGGCGGCGATGGCGGCCTTGGCCGGTCTCGCGATGCTGATCGTCGCGGCCCGCGTCAATGCTGCGTCTCATGAACGCCTGCTGCCGGCAGAGGCGACCCAGATAGGGACGGTCGCCGGCGCGGGCTACGCCTCGACTTTCAGCCTCTCAGCGGCCGGAGCCGTCCTGACCGTGTATGGCGCGGCCATGCTTCAGGCCTTCTATGGCCTCTCACCGTTGACGGCGGGCTACGTGATTGCAGCCGAGGCGATGGGCTGGACGGTTGCGGCGATCCTCGTGTCGGGCGTTTCGCTAGTCCGCTACCGCCTTCTGATCCGTGCAGGCGCCGGCCTCGTCGTCACCGGAGTCGCTCTGATCGCCATATGCATGGGCCGGGCGCCGCTGCCCGTCACCGTTGGCGCTGTGCTGGTCCAGGGGACCGGCTTTGGCCTGTGCTGGTCATTGATCACCGCGCAAATCCTTCGGGCGCTCCCGGTGGACGACCTCGCCATCGGCTCATCGGCCGTGCCCACCTCGCAGATCATCGGTGGCGCCGTCGGCGCCGCCGCCGCCGGGGCGCTCGCTAACCTGCTGGGTCTGGCGCACGCGTTCGCGCCTAGCGTAGCACATGGGGGTGAGCCCTGGCTGTTCGGAGCCTTCGTGGCGCCCGCTATACTCGGCCTTTGCTCTGCCGTGCGGCTGACGGCTCGCGACCGCCCCGAATAGCGACGCCTGCACCGCCGTCGGAGGCCTACTGTTTGGCTGACAAAACGGCCCACGGCAGGACGAGGCTTTCGGGCCTCGGTTGGGAAACGCTGCCACTAGAACATGACGCCTTTCGTAGCGCAGGTTGCATCGAAGTGCGTTGGATCCCGTGGCTTCCCGCCCCCGCGTGAGAAATGCGCGCCGGGCCGAGGTAGCAGACGAGACCGGCGCGCCGCGTTCGGCATCACGGCTGCGAAGGGATTGGGCCATTGCCTAGACCTTGGAACTCGCCAACCACTGCCGGTGCTCCATATTGGAGGAAGGGCGGAAGGCGCACCCGCGTAGTGTCTAATGCGTTGGGCTTGTAGCTCCGCATTATCTGAGCGGTCGTCGCCGGGTCCTGGTAAAGCAGACCGCCGAGAGAGTTCCGGCCCGCCATATTCAGCGGCGCTTGACCCGCTGCGCGGAGGCGCTGGTAGAGACCATCCCGCCCTGTTGGGGGTGGCTTTTCGAAATCGGCCATAGTCCCCTCCGTTGTCAAGGCATCGGCTAGGCGTTGTGCGCCAGTCTTCCCGAACAACACTCCCATCTTCTCGAAAACAGCCGGGTCCGAGACGATTCCAGCATCGAAAGGATGCTTGTAGGCGAGATTTGCGATGTCGCCGGCTCCCGCTGCAGCAGCCGCGTTTCTTTCGAACGGCATGAGTGCCGAGAATTGACTATCAAAGCTCAGAGGGTCGACTGAAGGATCGAGGAGCCGGCCCTGCGCATTCCGCCAAGCTGATGCGTTCGACGCATAGTCACCTTGATATTCATGTGCCTTGGCGTAAGCCTCGCCGGTCGGAAAAGAATTGATCAGTTTCGTGTGCAGTTCGTCAGCAATCCTTTTCATCGTTCTCTGCTCTTTGTTCAGTGGCTCAGGCTCTCCTTCGATGAGACCTTGAAGACGGTTTTTGAGCGCGTCGTAAGAATCTATGCTCAACATAACTTTGTTGGGTTGAGGGGTCCACGCATGCGACATTTTCTTATTTGGCAATTCACCCCTAAGGATGGCCGTCGAACGGTCGTTGTAATATTGTGCGGGAGAGCGTTCCATATACTTTAAGCCTCTAGACTTCACGTCCCGGCGCACATCTAATTCCTGGCCGTTCAACTCCGGCGAATAATATAGGTTAGCAAGAGGAAAGTCGAGAGGCGGGGGCAATCGTCTTGCTTCCTCCATGTATGGCGCACCTCTCTCGCGAGAAGCCTTGAATAATTCGTAGGGGTCGCCCATGACCGCTGACGGATGTGCCTCGGCGACTTGGCTGGCATCCATCAGAACGCGATCGGGGCGTAAACCCGCCCTTTGGTCCAGTGCTGCACTGGCAATCGCGTTGGTCGTCCCCGCCCGGCCCCTCAACCCTTGGGCAAGCTCCATCCCGTCAGGTCCAATCGCTTCGGCCGTAGTAATAGGCTTGCCGGCGGCGGCGCCCTGGACCTGCTCAAGCGCCTCAGGCGTCACGCCCATCTGGCGCAACAGGCGAACGGCATCCATCTCACCGCGCGAATCTGCAAGGGCGGGGATCTTTTGCGGCTGATCGGACGGAGTAAGTCCGAAGGCGGCGCGGTGAAGCGAGTCGATCAATTCCGACCCGACGGCGCCAGTCCTGGGCGCCATTTCGCCTACATGTCTAGCGAAGGCTGTGGCGGCCCGCGCCCCAAGCGGGAGGCCCGCGCCCCACGCGGCGCTAGGCGCCAATGCGTCCGTCGCGTTCTGCATCCTCTGCCGAAACGTACCGGGCTCAGCTGCTCCATAGGCTCCGCCGACAACCGCGCCGCCGAATGCGTTCCGAACTGTGCTCCTCATCAGCTTCCTTGTGGCTGAGCCACTAGCCGCAGCCTCAGCGCCGGATGCGGCCGGAAGTCGCAGCCCCGCTGCCCGCGCCGCTCGATCGATGCCCAGCCCTGCGACGGCTATCGGGGCCGCGGCGCCGAGCGCAGAGGCGGTGTTCGCAAGGATTGGGTGTCCGCCGCGGAAGGAGTCTACGATCGCCTGTTGCTCAGCCCTCGCGCGGGTCCAGTTAGCGGCAGGATCGGGCGCCCGGCCAGCAAGCAGGTCGTCGAGAGATCGCACACCGGCGCTCCAGCCCGCGCCCGCTTCCGTAAGGAAGGGAACCGCCCTCGCCGCTGTGGTCAGATAGTCCGTCGCCCCATCCGCGGACATCTTCAGCGCCTTGAGGACGTCCTGCGCCTCGATACGGATCGGACGACCGTCAGGCGTGCGGATCGTGTAAGTGGGCATTATCGCTCGACTCCTAGGATCGTGAAGCCTTGGGCGGCGTGGCTGGTCCTGCTTGCTGGCGGAGCGAAGGTCCGAACGGCTGAACCCTTGTCCGTCCCGACTGGGACGCCAGGCCTGACGGACTGACTGCTCACCCCGGTGACCCCAGTCGCCGCCTTTGCCGGAAGATTGGCGAGGGCGACCTTCACGGCTGCTTCAATCATGAGATGATGCAGTGCCGCGATGTTCTCGTCGCTCATCGCCTGCGGCGTCAGCATGCCGGGATCGATCCCCATTTCCGGATGCGTCTGAGCGATGTGCTGCGCCATGCGCGCTCGCTCGAGCGGCTCATTCGTCTGGCCTCGGATGGCCTGGGCGATCTGATCGATCAGTCGTAACCGCTGCAGGATGACCGCTTGCTGCTCAGGAGGCGCAGCAGCGATCGAGGCGTGGACCTGCGCCGGATCGTCCGCATGCGGGGCGGCGTCGAGGCCAGGTCCGCCGAGGCCAGCCCCCGGATAGGGGGCATTGGGGGCTGGCGCCGCACGCGCAGCTTCGCCCATGCCGGCGGGAATCGCCTGCACGTCGGTCATTTGTTCGTCTCCGCGATGGTTTTCCGGGGCTCAGCACCCGGTTCGAAGCGCTGTTCGCGCTCTAGCCGCCGATCATGTTGCCGATGCCCGAAGCGTAGCCGCCGCCAGCACCACCGCCGAAGCTCGATCCGCCTTTGGCGTAGTTGAAAGCGTTCATGGCGTTGCCGAGCAGGCCGTTGAAGGTGTTGGCGCCGCTCAGGAATGCGTTGCCGGCGGCGTTCGCGGCGTTGTTGTTGTTGCTTGAGACGGCGTTGGCGTAACTCTGTCCCTGCCCTGCCAGGGCGCTGGCCGCGGCCTGTCCCGTGCCGGCGACATTCTGAAGGTTCTGCTCATACTGCTGGCCGTATTGATTGGCCTTGCCAGTGGCGAAACTGTCCAGCGCCTGCAGAGTCGAGCCGGAGCCGAGCAATCCCTTTGCGGCCTTGCTTGTCTCCACCGCATCCAGGCCCTGGTTCAGGTCGAACTGATAGCCCGTCGAGTTCAAATAGTTGGAGAGGGCCTTGTGGCTCGCCGCGGGGTCGCCGCCGATGCCGAGGAAGCCTTGTAAGGCTGAGTTCGCTGCGTCTCCGGCCTGGATGTACGGCTGAGCATTGGCGCTGTTTTGGCCATAGATCTGGCTCTCTAGCGCATTGCTCTGGTTGGCTGCGCTCTTGGCGGCGCCGGCCGCCTCGCCCGAGCCGATCAGGCTCGCGCCGGCGCCCAGTCCAGCTGCGCCAACGATGGCCAGGGGGATGGCGACAGGCATGTTTTCCTCCGTCAGTTCAGGGTTTGCACCCGCCGGTGCGCTGCAGGCGAAGTGTTCCAGCTCTCGCGCGTGACCAGCCAGTGCCGGGCGTCGCCCCAAGGCGTCGATTTCCAGTCCCCGCACCGCTGGAAACCGAAGGTGCGCGCCGGCCGGCTGCGCGGGTTCGACCTCATCTCCAACGTGACGATGGTCTGGAAGCCGCACGCCCACACCACTCCGATCGCTGCGATCCCCGCCAGAACGACCTCACGACCCCATCCTTCGGGGGTGAAGAGCGTGTGCAGTTCGGCGATCATGCCAAGCGGGTCGAGGCGTCTGAGAAGGAAACCTCCGTGCACGGCGGCGATTGGTAGGACATCATCCTGTTGCGCCAGCATTCCTACGCCATCGGGCTTCGCTCCCATCAGCGCCTGGGCGCAAGCGGGATATCCGGCGACGGTCGACCAGAAGGCCGGGTCGCGCTCGATCCGGATCACAGGCCGCCCGTCCTCGAGACTTTCACGCTGTACGTGAAGCTGGCGAGCGTCGTGCCGGCGGTGTCGTTCTCCACCGTGACGGTCCCAGCGACGTTTCCGCCGGATGTGTTCACGCCCCAGCAGAGCGTCTGGCCCTCCGGCCATAGGAACGGTCCGGTGTAGAACTGCCCGGCGCCCCCGTTCAGGACGTAGAACAGTCCGCCCGCCCCGGTGATCGAGGCGCTGACCAGCATCGAGCCGGTGACGCCCGTGAGTGTCTGATTGTTGTTCGTCCCGCCGTCGAAGGCGTTGATGTTTCCCCAGGAAACGGCCCCCGGAGATCCGGAATAGCCGCCGGTCGTCCCGGCGACGCCGCCCGTCAGGGCCAGGACCGCGCCGGTCATCAGCTCACGCCCGCCCCGCTAATCCACCAGGTGTTGTTCGCCTCGCCTCCGATTGAGGCCAGGGCGCCGGGCGCGAGCGTCCAATCCTTCGAGGTCGTGCCTCCAGCGCCGTAAAGCGTCACTCCCGAGCCTCGCGCGACGGTGAGGCTCGCGGTGGAGTTCGCGGCGTTGCGGACAAGGATCACCTGGCCCAGCTGCGCGAAGTTGGGCGGCACAGTGTAGGTCGCGGCGCCCGAGATCATCGCCCGCACCATCTTCCCCGCATCCGAGCACTGGAGCGTATACGAGCCGTCCTGCTCGTTGATCGGCGCGCCGAGGTACCCGGCGCTGTTCACCGCGAAGGCGCTGAAGGCGAGCTGCAGGTTCGTGGCGGTGTCGCCTGCCTTGTTGAGTGGGGTGAACCCGAGGGCCGCCGCGATCCCGGTCCAGGCCGCCAATTTGGCCGGGCTGACGAAGACGCCGGTCGCCGTCCCCGCGTTCACCTGCGCCTGCGTCGCCTCGACCACGCTCTCGGACACCGGATCGATGTCCTGAACGAGCGCGCCCACGGACGTTAGCAGCTGCACCCTGTACGTGACCGTGGGATCCAGCCACATCGACGGGAAAAGGCCGCCGGAATCTGCGACGACGGGGTTGCTGAGCGGCGTGGAGAGCGCGGCCGACGAATAGACCGGGGTCGGCGTGGTCGTGCCGGTCAAATAGAACTGCAGTTGAGCTCCCGGCATTGGCGCACCCGTGGCGTCCACAGCCCGGAAGACGGGCTGGGCGAGAAGAAGTCCGCTCATCTTAGATCCTTGAAGTTCAGGAACTCACGGCTGCGCCGCTGTCCACGGCGAACCAGGCGCCGTTCGACCACCAGCACGGGACGCCGGTGCCGGCGCCTGCCGCCTCGCCCAGCTTCCGCCCGTCTATGGCGTACGCCCAGTCCCCCACCGCCGCCGAGGACGGAAGATTGGCTACGCTGGTCATCGCCGCATACAGCGCGACAGGCGCATTTGGGCCAATCTGGCCGCCGCCTTGCAGGCCGGCGCCCGCGACGACCTCCGCGGACGCCGGCGCCGCCGCTCGCGCGAGGGCATAGCCGGCGTGAACCTTGTCGAATGCGCCTCCCGTGCGCGCGTACAGGGTCTGGATCACCGGCTGCCATGCGCGCGAGACATAGCCCTGGGCGTCGGTCAGCGGGACGCTGAACGGCGGCGCGGACACTGTTATCGAAGGCATGGGCCTACCTCGCTGGCCTTGTCGCGTTGAGCTCGAGGTGGCTGAAGGCCACGTCGACCGGATCTGAGCACCGCACCTGGACCAATCGGCCGGGTGCGCGCATCAGACCCAACCTCTGCCAGAGCGCGCGATTGCGATAACGTCCCCGCGCCCCCAACAGCGCCGAGCGCCACGGCCCGAAGGTCTCACCCTGATCGTCCGAGTACCTCATCTCGACGACGGGCGAGGACCCAACCCCGGAATCCGTCCCCTGGCCCATGACCGCGTGCAGGACGATGTTGAGACAGCGAGGCGCGCCTTCCTCGACCTTGATAAAAGCGCTCGCCTGGCGCGTGAGCGGGCCATCGGCGTCGGACCAGGCTCCGACCTCCATCACCCAAAGATCGTTGGTGGTATCGTCGCCGACGTAGACGACGCCGTTCAGCATGCAGGCGACCTGGCCGCGGAATTGCGCACGACCGTAGCTTTTCCACTCCTGCCACTCGCCCCGCGAGTAGCTGTCGCCATAGGCCTGGGCTTGGGTCCCCACCCGACTGATGTCGTAGGCGAACGACCCGACACCGGGAATGTTCAGTACATAGAACTCGTGACCCTCGAAGGTCGCCACGATCGCGCTTAGAGCGCCGGGATTGGCGCACTGACGGATCTTGTCCTCGATCGAACTCGAACTGATCCGCTGGGGAACGCTTCCCACCCGGTAGACGACCTTGTTGTCGCCGACCCAGAA
>JAFANN010000002.1 GCA_019232665.1 Caulobacteraceae bacterium
TCACGCCCCCGCGACGAGCTCCACTGCGCCCCTGGTGCGGATCGTCCAGCCCGACGTGCGCCAGGAGAGCAAGTACGACGCGGACATGTTCGCCAACATCGTCCAGCGCTACGTCTCCCTGACCGCCAAGCCCTCGGCCGTGCGGCCCATCGTGGTGGTCTGGCCCGAAGGCGCGATCCCGGCGGCGATGGAGGACTATCTCGCCCCCGGCGCCTGGCCGCGCGGAGCGATCGAGGGCGCGCTCGCGCCCGGCGAGACCCTGATCCTCGGCGGCTACCGCTTCGGCGCCTCGCCGACCGGCGCGCCACAGACGTTCAACAGCCTCGCCGCCTTCCGCGATGGCCCTGGCGGCCTGCAGCTGGAGGCGCTCTACGACAAGTTCCGCCTGGTGCCGTTCGGCGAGTTCATGCCGCTGGACAGCCTGATGAGCCGGCTGGGAGTCAAGCAGATGGTGCACGTGGGCGACGGCTTCTCGCCGGGCCCGCCGCCGACGCCGCGACGCCTGCCGGGACTTCCCGCGGCTCAGCCGCTGATCTGTTACGAGGACCTCTTCCCGGGCTTCACCAGCGACGGCGCCCGGACCGTGGGCTATCGCCCGGCCTGGATCATCAACATCTCCAACGACGCCTGGTTCGGGACCGCCAGCGGGCCGCGCCAGCATATCAACATGGCCGCCTACCGCGCGATCGAGGAGGGCCTGCCGATCGCCCGCGCCACGCCCACGGGGATCTCGGCGATGATCGACGCCTTCGGCCGCATCCGCCCCGGCGAGAGCCTCGGCGAGCATGCGGTGGGCGATCTCGACGTGCGCCTGCCGCCGGCCCTCCCGCCCACTCTCTACGCCGAGATCGGCGACTGGGGCTTCTTCGTCCTGCTCGCGCTTTCCCTCGTCGGCGCGCGCTGGCGGCGCCTGCGCCTGCCCAGGATCGCAGCCTGAGCGAGAAGGGCGACATCGCCGCGCGGCCCCTGCGCTCGTTCGGCCGCATCCGCGGCCGGCCGATCAAGCCGCGCCAGGCCTCCCTGATGGAGAGCCTGCTGCCCCGGCTCGCGATCCCTCCAGGGCCGCTGGATCCCGCCATCCTGGCGCCGGGCGGCCGCGAGGTCTGGCTTGAGATCGGCTTTGGCGGCGGTGAGCATCTTGCCGCCCAGGCGGCGAAACACCCCGGCGTCCTCCTGCTCGGCGCAGAGCCCTTCCTCAACGGCGTCGCCAGCGCAGTGCGTCACATCGAGGAGGCGGCGCTCCAGAACGTCCGCCTCCACGCCGGCGACGCCCGCGAGCTGCTGGCGGCCCTGCCGGCGGCGAGCCTGACGCGGGTCTTCATCCTCTTCCCCGATCCCTGGCCCAAGGCCCGCCACCACAAGCGCCGGCTGATGAACGCCGACTTCGCCGCTGAACTGGCGCGGGCCATGGCGCCGGGGGCGCGACTGCGCTTCGCCACCGACTGGGCGGACTACGCCGATCACGCTCTTCGGGTGCTTATCGCCGAGCCGCGGCTGGCGTGGCTGGCGGAGCGCGCCGACGATTGGGGCGCGCCCCCGGCCGACCACGTCACCACGCGCTACGAGTCCAAGCGCCTGGGCGACTGCGCCCCCATCTTCCTCGACTTCGAGCGCCTCGCCGACTTCCGGAAACCTTGAGCCCTTCCGCTCACGGCTCGATTTGTCGGTCCATCTCGGTCACAACAGCCCCGTCATGAAGTTCCTGGACCAGTGCAAGATCTACATCCGCTCCGGCGACGGCGGCGGCGGCGCGGTCTCGTTCCGGCGGGAGAAGTTCATCCCCTTCGGCGGCCCGGACGGGGGCGACGGCGGGCGCGGCGGCGATGTGTGGATCGAGGCGGTGGACGGGCTCAACACCCTGATCGACTACCGCTACCAGCAGCACTTCAAGGCCGGCACCGGCGGCCACGGCATGGGCAAGAACCGCCATGGGGCAGGGGGCGCGGACGTGGTGCTGAAGGTCCCGGTGGGGACCGAGGTGCTCGAGGAGGACCGCGAAACCCTGATCGCCGACCTCGACCAGCCGGGCGCGCGGCTGCGGCTCGCCGCCGGTGGCAACGGCGGTTTCGGCAACAGCCGCTTCAAGGGCCCGATCAACCAGGCCCCGCGCCACGCTAATCCGGGCCTGCCCGGCCAGGAGGCGTGGATCTGGCTGCGCCTGAAGCTGATCGCCGACGTGGGGCTCGTGGGCCTGCCCAACGCCGGCAAGTCGACCTTCCTCGCCGCGGTCTCGGCGGCGACCCCGAAGATCGCCGACTATCCCTTCACCACCCTCTCGCCCAATCTCGGCGTGGTCGACCTCTCGCCCAACGAGCGCTTCGTCCTGGCCGACGTGCCCGGCCTGATCGAGGGGGCCTCGGAAGGGGCGGGCCTCGGCACGCGGTTCCTCGGCCACCTGGAGCGCACTTCGGTCCTGATCCACCTGATCGACGCGACGGCTGAGGATCCGGCCGAAGCTTGGCGGGTGATCCGCGGCGAGCTGGAGACCTATGGCGCGGGGCTGGAGTCGAAGCCGGAGCTCGTCGCCCTCAACAAGGTGGACGCCCTCGACGAAGAGGCCCGCCAAGCCGCTGCGGCCGCCGTGGAGGCGGTCAGCGGCGAGCGGCCCTACCTGGTGTCCGGCGTCTCGGGGGAGGGCGTGCGCGAGCTTCTGCGCGCAGCCTTCGCCCGCGTCGGGCGCGAGGCTTCGGAAGACTCCGAGGCGGACAGCGCCCAGGCGGAGCCCTGGCAACCATGAGCGCACTCGCCGAAGCGAAGCTGGCCGTCGTCAAGGTCGGCTCCGCCCTCGTCGTCGACGAGGCGAGCGGCCTGGCCGACAAGGCCTGGCTGGCCAGTCTCGCCGCCGACCTGGCCGCCCTACGCGAGCGGGGCAAGCAGGTGGTGGTGGTCTCGTCCGGGGCCGTGGCGCTGGGGCGCAAGCGGCTTGACCTGCCGCACCGCAAGCTGGGCCTGGCCGAGAAACAGGCCGCCGCGGCGGCAGGCCAGTCCCTGCTCATGCACGCCTGGGAGGAGGCCCTGGATCCGCACGGCCTGCGCGCCGCCCAGGTCCTACTGACCCCCGACGACACCGAGGTGCGCCGACGCTTCCTTAACGCCCGCGCCACTCTGGAGACCCTGCTCGCCTGCGGGGCGGTGGCGGTGGTCAAC
Source organism: Caulobacteraceae bacterium (assembly GCA_019232665.1). GTDB lineage: Bacteria > Pseudomonadota > Alphaproteobacteria > Caulobacterales > Caulobacteraceae > Acaudatibacter. The sequence goes on from JAFANN010000002.1 coordinate 3,148, forward strand.
GAGAACGACACCGTGGCGACGCAGGAGCTGCGCTACGGCGACAACGACCGCCTCGCCGCCCGCGTGGCCCAGATGATCGGCGCGGACCTGCTGGTCCTGCTCTCCGACGTGGACGGCCTCTACGCCGCCGACCCGCGCAGCGATCCGGACGCGCCGCACATCGCCCGGGTGGAGCGGATCGATGCGGCGGTGGTGGCGATGGCGGGCGGCGCCAACGCCCACGTGGGCGTGGGGACTGGCGGCATGGCCACCAAGATCGCCGCCGCCCAGATCGCCGCCGGCGCAGGTTGCCGCACGCTCATCGGCCTCGGCCGCCGTGCCTCGCCCCTGGCGGCGATCGAGGCCGGCGCGCGCCACACCCTGTTCGAAGCCTGGGCCTCGCCCGCAGCGGCCTACAAGGCCTGGATCGCCGGCTCCCTGACCCCACGGGGCGTGCTGGTCGCCGACCCGGGCGCCGCCGCGGCCCTGCGCGAGGGCAAGAGCCTGCTGCCTGCGGGCGTAAAGGCGGTGGAGGGCCGCTTCGGCAAGGGCGACGCCGTGGTGATCCGCGACCAGGAGGGCCGCGACCTCGGCCGCGGGCTCGCTCGCTACGACGCCGGCGACGCCCGGCGGATCGTGGGCCTGCGCTCGAACGAGGCGGAGGCCGCCCTCGGCTACTGGGGCGGTCCCCTGGTCCACGCCGATGACCTCGCCCTGGCGCCCTCGCCGGTGGAACCGGCCTGAGCGACCGGGCCATGCATCGCGCCATCGCCCCACGCCGGTCCCCGGCTGGCCGGCCCGCGGCCTCGCGCACACCTCTTCGCCTGGGGCCGGGGCTGCGCGTGGGCCTCTATGGCGGCTCGTTCAACCCGCCGCACCTGGGTCACGCCCACGTCGCCGACTACGCCCGCCGCCGGCTGCATCTCGACCGGATCCTCTGGCTGGTCACACCGGGCAACCCGCTGAAGGACGAGGGGGAGCTGGAGCCCCTGGAGCAGCGCCTCGCGGACGTCCGCGCCCTTGCGGGCTCGCGCGACAGCGTGGTCACCGATCTCGAGCGGCATGTCGGCTCCCGCTATACCGTCGACACCGTCCGCTGGCTCAAGGCGCGCTATCCCGGCGTGCGGTTCGTCTGGATCATGGGGGCTGACAACCTCGCCGGCTTCCACCGCTGGAAAGGCTGGGTCGACCTGATGCGCGAGGTCCCCGTGGCGGTGGTCTCGCGGCCGGAAATGGCCCTGCGCAGCCGCTTCGCCCCGGCAGCCCGGCGCTTCGCCCCGGTCAGACTGCCGCTCGAGGCGGCCGCCCTGCTGCCGGATACGGCGCCGCCCGCCTGGGTGTACATCCCCGCGCCGTTCCGCTTCGTTTCTTCGACCGCGCTCCGCAAATCGCGCCTGAAAAGCGGGCCGGCGCGTGCTATATGAGGCGAGGCGATTACCGCCCTGCAAAAGGATTTCTACTCTGGCTTCCGAACCTGTGACCTCTTCGATTTCCGTCCGCCCCGCTTCTGAAGCCACGGACGCCAAGCCTCTCGAAAAACTGATCCTCGACAGGCTCGACGACGAAAAGGCCCAGGACATCATCCTCATCGACATGGCCGGCCAGAGCTCGATCGCCGACGGGCTGATCATCGCCTCCGGCCGTTCGCACCGGCACGTGGGCGCCATGGCCGATCACCTGCTGCGCGCGCTGAAAGACGCCGGATACGGCAAGGCCAGGATCGAGGGCCTGCCCTCGTGCGACTGGGTGCTGATCGACGTGGGCGACGTGATCGTCCACCTGTTCCGCCCCGAAGTGCGCAGCTTCTACAATATCGAGAAGATCTGGTCGGTGGATTCCGGCCACCGCGTGGCGGCGAACTGAGCCTCCAGATCGTCCTGCTCTGCGTCGGGCGGCTCGGCGGAGCGCCCGAGGCGAAACTCGCGGTCGACTGGGCCTCGCGCGCCACCGCTGCCGGCCGCGCGATAGGGCTTGGACCCGTCGAGATCGTCGAGGTCGAGTCCCGCAAACCCGGCAAGTCGGCCGAGGCCGAGGCGCTGCTCGCCCGCCTTGGATCCGAAGACACCCTGATCGCCTGCGACGAGCACGGCCGCGCGCTGGCGTCCCGCGCTTTCGCCGCCAGCCTGGCGCGTCTGAGGGACGAGGGGATCCGCCGCGCGACCTTCGTCATCGGCGGGGCCGACGGCCTCGACCCCGAAGTCCTCGGGCGGGCGCGCGAGCGGCTCGCGTTCGGGCCGCAGACCTGGCCGCACGCCCTCGTGCGAGCCATGCTCGCCGAGCAGGTCTACCGCGCTGTCAGCATTCTCGGGGGTTCGCCCTATCACCGCGACTAAAGGCCCGCAGCCCTGTTCAAGTGGCCGCAGGTATAGGATGCTTAGGCGGTAGGCGCGCCACATTCCCGGCGCCCCGTTCGGGCATGGCGTTGGTCATGAAGAAATACATGCTGATCGGCGTGTCGGCATTCGTCCTCGGCGCCGGAACCATGGCCTACGTCAGTCAGCAGGCTGCGGCCCAGTCTGAATCGGCGTCCACCGACTACCACATGCTCCGGCTTTACGGCGACGTTCTGGAGTCGATCGTCGACCGTGACTATGTCGCGCCAGTCGATAACAAAAAACTGATCGTCGCATCGCTCAAGGGCATGCTGACGTCTCTCGATCCGCACTCCGACTACCTGACTCCGGAAGACTATCAGGAGATGCAGGACCAGACCCGGGGCGAATACGGCGGCCTGGGCATCGAAATCTCCAGCGAGGACGGCGTGGTCAAGGTGATCTCGCCGATCGATGGCACGCCCGCATCGCGCGCAGGCATCAAGCCCGGCGACTACATCACCGCGGTCAACGGCCAGAGCATCCTTGGCCTGTCGGTCAACGACGCGGTCAAGCAGATGCGCGGCAAGATCGGCGAGCCGGTGACCCTGACCATCGCCCGCGACAAGACCGACCCCTTCGACGTCAAGCTGGTGCGCGAGGAGATCGTGCCCAAGTCGGTCACCTCCCGGATGGAGGGCGACTACGGCTACGTCCGGCTCTCGAGCTTCACCGAGCGCGCGACCGACGACACCAAGGCGGCGATCGAGTCCCTTAAGGCCAAGAACCCGCACATGAAGGGCCTGGTCTTCGACCTGCGCAACAACCCGGGCGGCCTGCTCGACCAGGCGGTCGGCGTGGCGGGCCTCTTCCTCGACGGGGGCGAGATCGTCTCCCAGCGCGGACGCGATCCCCACGACATCGAACGCTACAACGCCAAGCCCGGCGTGAAGCTGAGCGGCGTGCCGGTCGTGGTGCTGATCAACAGCGGCACGGCCTCGGCGGCCGAGATCGTCGCCGGAGCTCTGCAGGATCGTCACCGCGCCGAGATCGTCGGCCTCACCAGCTTCGGCAAGGGATCGGTGCAGACCGTGATCCCGATCCGCGGCGGGCTGGACGGGGCGGTCAAGATCACCACGGCACGCTACTACACGCCTTCCGGCCGCTCGATTCAGCGCACGGGCATCCAACCCGACCTGGAGGTGGCCGCGACGCGCGAGCAGGCGCAGGAAGTCGCCGACGAGGCGTTCCAGTTCAGCGAGGCCAGCTTCAAGAACGCCCTCTCCAGCGACGAGGGCAAGGCGCGGGTCGGCCCGCACGAGCCCGCCGAGGAGCCGCCGGCCGCCTTCGACGAGAAGAAGGGCGACTTCCAGCTCGTCCGTGCCCTCGACGTTCTCAAGTATGGCTCCGTCGCCAACACGCCGAAGATGGAGAAGCCCAAGGCGACGCTCGCCGCGGCGGTCGCCCTGCACGCGGGCAAGGGCCAGGTCGTGAAGCCTGGCGCGACCGCGCCGAGTCCGGCCGAAAAGCCGAACTGACTTGGCGAGGGACAAGGCCGGGATGGGCGGCGAGGATTTCGACCCTCCCTACCCGGAAGCGCTCGCGCGCTACCGTCCGAACGTCGGCGTCGTTCTGATCAATGGCCATGGCAAGCTCTGGTTGGGACGCCGGAGCGACTCGCCCGGACCCCGCAACTGGCAGTTCCCGCAGGGCGGAGTGGACAAGGGCGAGGACCTGCTCGCCGCCGCGCTGCGCGAGCTGCACGAGGAGACCGGCGCGAGCTCGGCAGCTCTGATCGGGCGGACCAGCGAGTGGATGGCCTACGCTTTCCCGCCCTCCCACCGCCGCAGCCGCGGTTCCGGTCGCTGGATCGGCCAGAAGCAGATCTGGTTCGCGCTCCGGTTCACCGGCGAAGACACCGAGTTCGACCTCGCGGCGCACGACCCGCCGGAATTCGACGCGTGGCGCTGGGTTGGGCCGGAAGACGTGCTTCCCTACGTGGTCGAGTTCAAGCAGGCGACCTACGAGCGGGTGCTCGAGGCTTTCCGCCCGCTGATTACGCCTTCCCCTGCCTGACGCCGATTGACGCGGCGCAGCGTTGCATGTGTGCCGCGGCGGCCACATCGGTGTAGCTCTGCGACTCGCCCTGAAACGTCACCGGGGCCAGGAGGGTTTGGGTCCGAGTGAAACGATCGATCGTCATGGTCCACGGAGCGTTCTGTGGAGGGTGGGCTTTCAACCGCTTTCGACGACCCTTCGAGGCCGCAGGCTACGACGTGAGCGCGCCAGACCTGCCGGGGCACGAGGACTTCCCTCATCGCCGGCCCGTCGCCGGACTTTCCATGACCGACTACGCCGCGGCGATCGCCAAGGTCATCGACGCCCAGGAAAGCCCGCCTGTGCTTATCGGCCACTCGCTCGGGGGTCTGGTGGCCCAGCTCGCCGCGGCGCGCGCCCGTGTCGCTGGCCTCATCCTTCTCGCGCCATCGGCGCCCTGGGGCGTCACTGGCTCGAGCCCGGAGGAGGCGGCCTCCGCCGTCGGCCTCTACGCTCTGGGCCCCCTATGGGCGATGAGCGCGGTGGATCCTTCCAAGGACTTGGCGCGGCGATACCTCGTCGATCGCCTGCCGCGGGAAGGCCGAAAGTGGGTCTACGAGCGGTTGCGACCCGAGAGCGGCCGGGCCCTCTTCGAGACGCTCAACTGGTGGCTGGACCCGTTCGCCTCCACCCTTGTCCCGCCCCACAGCGTCGGCGCGCCCGTGCTGGGGATCGCCGGCGGCTCCGACGCCATCCATCCGGTGGCGACCGTGCGGGCCACGGTGAGCCGCCTTGGCGGCAACCTGAGCGTCGCCAAGGGCGCCAGCCACTGGCTCCCAGGCGAGCCCGGCTGGCAGGAGGTGGCGGAAGAATGCCTCGACTGGATCGAGGGCCTGGAGACCCGCGCGGCGGCCTGAGTCTCAGGGCCGCCAGTTGAGCTCGATGTTCACCCCGTTGAGGTCGCGCACGAACACCTGGCGCGCCTGTGATCCTGGGACATCGGTGAGGCGATAGGCGATCCCCGCCTCGTCCAGGCGGCGGACGACTCCCTCGAGATCGTCGATGCGGAAGGCGAAGTGGTCGAGGGCTGCGTCCGAGGACGGCCCTTTGGCCTCGGCAAGCTCGACCAGGTGGACCACTGCGGTGTCGCCGGCATAGAGCCACGCGCCGCCGAAGGCGAAAGGCGGACGCCATCCTTCCGTCAGTCCCAGCACGTCGAGGAAGAACCGCTTGGTCTCCTCAAGGCGTGGCGTTCCGATGTTGATGTGGTCGATGCCGCGGATGGCCATCAGGCGTTCCCTGCCAGTTCAGCGCCGCCGTTGTAGCGCAAGGCGAACCAGCCCGAAGGCCGCGATCGCCGCCCAGGCGGCCTCCACCAGCAAGGCCGAGAGATTGAAAGCCCGCAAGAGCGAAACGATGATCAGCCCCGACCCGGCCAGATTCATCACCAGCGAGGGAGCCCGCGTGGGGTCCAGGCGGCGAAGCTGCGCGCCGGCGTAGGCGACCAGGATCAGGCTCACGCCGACCAGGCCGCACAGGTCCCACGCGCTCACCCCGAGCGTCGCGTCTCAGCTCGCCGGGTGGTTCGAGTAGATGAGCGTCGAGGTGTCGCCGGAGCGGGTCTCGGGCGAGTTGTCCGCCTTGCGCGTCGTCGTCAGCACCATCGCCTCGTTGCGGCCGTTGGCGGAGTGCTCCCAGGAGCGGACGATGTACTCGCTGCCGTCCTCGGTGTGCTTGTAATTGCTCGCCAAGGTCCAATCGTGGCTAAACACGGCCCAGTTGTGCAGGGCCGTCACCAGATCCTTCGCCGGCTCGTCGATATTCACTGCGTGCACAATCTGGACTTGGCAGTCGTTGGGGTTGGAGCCGGGCGGAAGCAGGGTGAACTGGAAGTTCGGGCCCTTGAGGACCCAGTTGTCGCCCGACTTCTTGAACTTGTCGTTGCGCGCGTACTTGCCGAGGTCCTTGTCCCCGGCGGTCGCTGCGGGGATGCAGACGTCCTCGAGGACCTTCAGCGCGGCGATTGCCGCCGGATCGGTCGGCGGCGCCGGTGGCGCGGCAGGCGCAGCCTCAGCGGGTGCGGGTGGCGCCGGAGGCGTCGCGCCGGGGGGCTGGTTCCCGGGAACGGTTGGAGGCGGCGGCGCGGCGGCGGGTGCGGCCGTCGAAGGCGTTGTCGGAGCAGCCTGCGGCGTCGTGGGAGCAGTCTGCGGCGTCGCCGGCGCGGGCTGGGCTGGCTGGGGCGCAGCGGCGGCGGGGGCGGCTGGAGCGGGGGCGGCCGGAGTTTCCGGCTGCGTCTGCGCCATGGCTAGAGGAGCCAGGCTGGCGGCGGCCATCAGGCTGGCGAAGGCGAGGCGCATCTTCCGAAGTCTTCCCTAATAAGTCTGGCCATCGCGGCCCCCGCCGGTGCGGAGGACCGCGGCTGTGTTGTCTAGCTCATCCGCCGCCGAGGGCAAATGGCGTCAGAGAACGACCTCGTCGGCCTTTTCGGCGAGAATCGTCAGGCCCTGGGGCGTCACATCGGCGAATCCGCCATGCACTTCGAAGACCCGCTGGCCTCCATTGTTGTGCACGTGGACCCGCCCCTCCTTGAGGGTGGTCATGAACGGCGCATGGCCGGCCAGGACGCCGAAGTCGCCTTCCGCGCCCGGAGCGTCCACCCGGTCGACCTCGCCGGCGAAGAGTTCCTTCTCCGGTGAGACGAGGGCGAAGTGGAGCTTCTCGGCCATCAAGCCTCCGCCGCCATCCGCTCGGCCTTGGCGACCGCTTCGTCGATGCCGCCGACCATGCGGAAGGCGCTCTCTGGAAGGTGGTCGTATTCGCCGTCGCAGACCGCCTTGAAGGAGCGGATCGTCTCTTCCAGGGGCACGAAGACGCCGGGCTGGTTGGTGAAGGCCTCGGCCACGTGCAGCGGCTGGGACAGGAACTGGCTGATCTTGCGCGCGCGTGCGACCACCAGCTTGTCCTCTTCCGACAGCTCGTCCATGCCAAGGATGGCGATGATGTCCTTCAGCGCCTTGTACTGCTGCAGGATCGCCTGGACGCGGCGGGCGACGGTGTAGTGCTCCTCGCCGATCACCAGCGGGTCGAGGATCCGCGAGGTCGAGTCGAGCGGGTCCACGGCCGGGAAGATGCCCTGGGCCGCGATGTCGCGGCTGAGCATGGTTGTCGCGTCCAGGTGGGCGAACGAGGTCGCCGGCGCGGGGTCGGTCGGGTCGTCGGCGGGCACGTAGATCGCCTGAACCGAGGTGATCGAGCCCTTGGTGGTGGAGGTGATGCGCTCCTGCAGGCCGCCCATCTCCGTGGCCAGGGTGGGCTGATAGCCCACGGCCGAGGGGATGCGGCCCAGCAGAGCGGACACTTCCGAGCCGGCCTGGGTGAAGCGGAAGATGTTGTCGATGAAGAGGAGCACGTCCTTGCCCTCTTCGTCGCGGAAGTACTCCGCCTGGGCGAGGCCGGTCAGAGCGACGCGGGCGCGGGCGCCCGGCGGCTCGTTCATCTGCCCGTAGACCAGGGCGCAGCGCGAGCCTTCGGTCGAGCCGTTGTTGTGCTTCGGGTCCACGTTGACCTTTGACTCGATCATCTCGTGATAGAGGTCGTTGCCCTCACGGGTCCGCTCGCCAACGCCCGCCAGCACCGAATAGCCGCCGTAGGCCTTGGCGATGTTGTTGATCAGCTCCTGCATGGTCACGGTCTTGCCGACGCCGGCGCCGCCGAAGAGGCCGATCTTGCCGCCTTTGGTGTAGGGGCAGAGCAGGTCGACGACCTTGATGCCGGTGACGAGCACTTCGGCGGCCGTGGTCTGGTCGGCGAAGGGCGGCGCTTCGCGGTGGATCGAAGCCTTGCGATTGTAGGGGATCGGGCCGGCTTCATCGACCGGCTCGCCGATGACGTTCATGATCCGGCCGAGGCAGCCAGGGCCGACCGGAACGGTGATCGGACCGCCGGTGTCGACCACGGGGTGACCACGGGTGAGGCCCTCGGTGGTGTCCATGGCGATGGTGCGGACGGTGTTCTCGCCCAGGTGCTGGGCCACCTCGAGGACGAGGCGGAGCTCCGCACCAGTGCGCTGATCGGTGTTCGTCGTCTCGAGCGCATTGAGGATGTGCGGCAGGTGCGCGTCGAACTCGACGTCGACGACAGCGCCGATCACCTGGACGATGCGGCCGGTCGCGGCCCCGGCGGGCAGAGTCGGGTCAACCTTGGCGGTGGGGGCGGGACGGGGAGCGGTTTCGGTCATGGTCATGTGGTCTTCCTGCGACTGTCAGAGCGCCTCGGCGCCGGAGATGATCTCGATCAGCTCCTTGGTGATCTGCGCCTGACGCGTGCGGTTCTTGATCAGGGTGAGCTTGGCGATGAGTTCGCCAGCATTGCGGGTGGCGTTGTCCATGGCGGCCATCTGGGCCGCGAAGAAGCCGGCCTGGTTCTCCATGAGGGCCGCCAGGATTTGGGTAGTGATGTTGCGCGGGAGAAGGGTCTCGAGGATCGCCGACTCCTCGGGCTCGTACTCGTAGGCGGCGCCCTTGAGATCGAGGCTGGGACCTGCGCCTTCGACCTGCGCCGGGACCAGCTGCTTGAGCGTAGGCACCTGGCTCACCGTGGAGGCGAAGCGGTTGTAGACCAGGGTGACGACGTCGACTTCCCCGGCCTCGAAGCGCTTGATCACAAGGTTCGCAACCTCCTGCGCCTTCTCGAAGGTCGGTGAGGCGCCCGCCTCGAGCGAGGCGACCATGCGTTCGCCCACGATCCGGCGCAGCTGGTCGCGCGCCTTGCGGCCGACCGTGATCACCTTCACTTCGCGGCCTTCGGACGTGCGAGCGGCGATGTGGTCTCGCGCCATGCGGACGATCGAGGAGTTGAAGCCGCCGGCCAGGCCGCGGTCGGCCGTCGCGACGACGACGAGTTCGCGGCGGGACGAGCCCGTTCCGGCGAGCAGCGGCGGCGCCCCCGCGCCGGAAACTCCGGCGGCGAGGTTGGCGATCACCGCGGCCATGCGCTCGGCGTAGGGCCGGGCGTTCTCCGCCGCGTCGCGGGCGCGGCGCAGCTTCGAGGCCGCCACCATCTGCAGCGCCTTGGTGATCTTCTGCGTCGCCTGCACGCTGGCGATGCGGCTACGGATTTCCTTCAGGCTGGCCATGACCGGCTGGTGGCTTTCCTTCGGGCGAGCGTCAGGCGAAGCTCGAGGCGACCGCCTCGGCGACCTTCTTCAGCTCTTCCTCGGCCTCGGACGAAAGCGCCTGGCTGGTGCGGATCGACTCGAGGATATTCCCCGCGCCGCCTCGCAGCCGGCCCAGCAGCTCGTTCTGGAACGCCTGCACCTGGTTCACCGGCACCCGGTCCAGGTAGCCGCGCGTGCCGGCGTAGAGGACGGCGACCTGCTCTTCCGCCTGGAGGGGCGCATACTGGGGCTGCTTGAGCAGCTCGGTGAGGCGCTCGCCACGGGCCAGCAGGCGCTGGGTCGAGATGTCCAGGTCGGAGCCGAATTTCGAGAAGGCCGCGAGCTCGCGGTACTGGGCGAGATCGCCCTTGAGCGGGCCGACGGCGGTCTTCATCGCCTTGATCTGGGCCGACGAGCCCACACGCGAGACCGAGATACCGACGTTCATCGCCGGGCGGATGCCCTGATAGAACAGGTCCGTCTCGAGGAAGATCTGGCCGTCCGTGATCGAGATCACGTTGGTCGGGATGTACGCTGACACGTCGTTGGCCTGGGTCTCGATGATCGGCAGGGCGGTCAGCGAACCGGCCCCGAAGTCGTCGTTGAGCTTCGCGGCGCGCTCGAGCAGGCGCGAGTGCAGGTAGAAGACGTCACCCGGATAAGCTTCGCGGCCCGGCGGACGGCGCAGCAGAAGGCTCATCTGACGGTAGGCGACGGCCTGCTTTGAGAGGTCGTCGTAGATGATGAGCGCGTGCATGCCGTTGTCGCGGAACCACTCGCCCATGGCGCAGCCGGCGAAGGGCGCGAGGAACTGCAGCGGGGCGGGCTCGGAGGCCGTGGCGCTGACGACGATGGTGTAGTCGAGGGCGCCGCGCTCTTCGAGGTTCTTCACGATCTGGGCGACAGTGGAGCGCTTCTGACCGATGGCGACGTAGATGCAGTAGAGCTTCTTGCTCTCGTCGCCGGCGGCGTTGACCTGCTTCTGATTGAGGATGGCGTCGACGGCCAGGGCGGTCTTGCCGGTCTGGCGGTCGCCGATGATCAGCTCGCGCTGGCCGCGGCCGATCGGCACCAGCGAGTCGACGATCTTCAGGCCCGTCTGCACAGGCTCGTGCACGGACCTGCGCGGGATGATGCCCGGAGCCTTGACGTCCACACGGCGGCGCTCGGCGATGTTGGTGATCGGGCCCTTGCCATCGATCGGCTCGCCTAGCGGGTTGACGACGCGGCCAAGCAGACCCTTGCCGACCGGCACGTCCACGATCTCGCTGAGGCGGCGCACTTCGTCGCCTTCGGAGATGTCGGCGTCCGAGCCGAAGATCACGACGCCGACGTTGTCGCGCTCCAGGTTCAGGGCCATGCCCTTCACGCCGGCGGAGGGGAATTCAACCAGCTCGCCGGCCTGGACCTGATCGAGGCCGAAGACGCGGGCGATGCCGTCGCCCACCGACAGCACCTGGCCGACGTCGGAGACGTCCGCCTCGACGCCGAAGTTGGCGATCTGGGACTTGAGGATATCGGAGATTTCGGCGGCGCGGATGTCCATCAGGGTGTCTTCTTAGGCTCTCTTCAGGGCGTATTTCAGGGAATCGAGCCTCGACTTGAGCGAGGCGTCATAGAGGCGCGAACCGACGCGGACCTTCACGCCGCCGAGGATGGCGGGGTCGACCCGCGCCTCGATTTCCGGGTCCTTGCCGATGGCCTGGCGAAGGGCGGACTTGAGGGCGGCGGTCTGGGCGTCGGTGAGCGGAATGGCGGTGGTGACGTGAGCCGACACCAGGCCGCGGCGCTCGGCGGCGAGGCGCTGGAAGGCGGCGACGATTTCGGCCAGGGCGCTCGTGCGGCGATTGGCCGCCAGAAGGCCAAGGAACTTGGCGGTGAGCGGCTGGACCTTCGCGCGCTCGGCGACCGCCGCGAGTCCCTTGCCCTTTTCCTCGGAGGAGAACCGGGGGGAGAGCAAAAGCCGTCGCAGATCAGGGCTCTGGCGCAGGAGCTCGGAGAGCCCCTTCAGGTCCGCCTCGACGGACTCCAGCGCATGGTTCTCGACCGCAAGATCGAAGAGCGCCTGCGCGTATCGCGCGCCCACATCCGTCGCCCTGGAGTCGTCAGCCACGTTAAGTTCCGTCCGGTGTCATTTGCAGCGCCCGTCCCAGGAAACCCAGTCAGGCGGGAAGGCCTTGATCGCGCTCGAAAAATCGGGGCGTTCGGAGCGTCTCGGCGGTCCCCTCGCCGAAGGCCGCGGGCCTGATACCATGTGAACCTGGGGCTCGCAACCAAGGCTGCTGGGGCTTGTTGCGGGCCCGAAAGAAACCGGCCGCTCGATCTTCGACAGCGGGGTCGGGGAGGAACGGCCGGAGCCGCCCAAACACTGACGGAGATGAGAATGAGCGACGCTGCAGGGGCCATCGATCCCACCCGCGCCCAGTTTGACGCCTTCAAGGCGCTTCCACGCGATACGCCGATCCACATGCTCAATCTGATCCGCCTCAAGCCGCTGGCCGATTACCCGGAGGGTCATACCAATCACGGGCGGGGCATGAGCGGGCTGGAGGCCTACCGCGAATATGGCCGGACCAGCGCCGAAGTCTTCGCCCGGGTCGGGGGCCGGCAGGTCTGGGCCGGACGGCCGGAAACCATTGTCACCGGACCGCCGGAGGAACGTTGGGACCTTGCCTTCATCGCCGAGTACCCCAGCGCCGGCGCCTTCCTGGCGATGGTCACCGATCCGGAGTACCGCGAGCACGTCAAGCACCGCACCGCCGGCGTGGCGGACAGCCGGCTGATCCGCTTGGCGCCCGTGACCCCGGGCGCCGGCTTCGGCGAATAGGGTAGCCGGCCGGCTCAGGTCCTGAAGCGGATGGGCCCAAGTGCGTTGCGCACGGGAAAGACGTCGAAGCCGGCCTCGGCCACGGCGTCCACCGCCGCCTGAAGGAGTTCAGGCGTGCAGCCGAACGGGCTGGGTGTCGCGCTCACGTCATGCGTGTAGAAGATCAGCCAGGAACGCGGCGTCGCCGATTCCCGCACGACCGCCCTCAGCCGCTCGGCGTCGGTGGTTCCCGAATAGATGCTGAGGGCGCGCAGGGCGCCCAGGTCGGCGATATCGCGGTTGATCCCGGCGGAGGTGGTCCGGCAGGCTGCGAAGCGATCCTGCATGAACAGCTTGGTGCGCAGGTCGATATCGCCGAAGGGGAAGGCGAAGGTCGTCATGCGCACATCCCCGAGCGCTTCTCGGAGGAAGGCGGCGTTGGACTCCAGCTCTGACTCGAGCCGCGCTCGGCCAAGGTCGGGAGCGTGCACGTGCGAGGCGGTGTGACAGCCGATCTCGTGGCCGTAGTCGGCCAGGCGCACGACGTCGTCACTGTCGTAGTAGTCGATGCCGTCCTCGGTGAGGCCCTGGAACCTGGCGCTCAGGTAGTAGGAACCCCGAAAGCCGCGCCGCTCGAGGATCGCCGCGCCCGAAGTGGCGGCAGACTTGGGGAAGTCGTCGAAGGAGAAGCTGGCGATCGGCCGCTGATTGACCATCCGGACAGTTCGTGTGCTCACGGCCGAGGCCGAGACACGCCGGGCAAGGTTGCGCAGTCTCGTCTGAAGGGCGGCCATGAAGGTCAGGCGACGGCCACGACCGCGGGTGTCGCTGGGAACGCCTTGTCGACGATGGCGACGACGTCATGGTCGGGCAGGTCGGAAAGGCCAGGCGACTGGAGAACCTCCGCTTCACCCGAGGGGGAGAAGCGCATCTCGTCGAGGACCTGCCGGGCGGACTGGTTACGCCCCGAGAAGCGATAGCTGACCGTGACGTGCGACCTGCCCGATCGCGCCGCCTGTTCGATCAGCCAGCCGAAGAAGGCGTGGTCCACCTTCTTGTGCTGGACCCGGCAGCTCATGAAGAAGTTGCCGACGTGAAAGGTCTTGGGATTGACCACGGCGAAGCCGATCACGCCGTAATCACCGAACCGGTCCGAGCAGGAGAGCACGAGACCCACGTCCTCCGCCTTTCCGGAGGCCAGGGCCTCCACATCCTCCCGGGAAGACGAGCGGCCGGCGTAGTTGAGCTGGTTCGTCCTCTGCGAGAGTTCGAATACCCGAGCAATGTTGGCGTCGGTGATCTTGTCGATCGTCAGGACCAGCTGGCACGACTTCAGGAATTCGATGAAATCGCCCCCGGACTGTTCGAGCGCGGATTCCCGCACTTCCTCGACCTTGTACATCGAGCGCCGGTTTCGGGCCTCGTCCGTCACGGGCGCGTCCAGTTCGGGCAGTCCCAGCAGATCGCCGATGACGTCGTCGGAGACCACGCGCACGTCTTCGTGGACCGATTGGACTTCCGCACGCTCGAACGGTTGGTCGTCGATGAACAGGAAACTGTTCTTGTGGATGTTGAGCCGCGCGGCGATACGGTCGATGGCCTCGCTCTTTGGCCTCCAGGCGATCTGGGGCGCGAGGAAATACTCGTCGAGGCCAAAGTGGGCCAGCGCCGCCATGGCGTCGTCGGCGTTGTTCTTGCTGGCGATCGAATGAAGGATGCCGCGGCTATCGAGCGCCTTAATCGCGGCGACCGCCACCGGGTTCAGTTCGAGCTTCTCTAGCCCGTCCTCGATGAGCGTGCCGCGCCAGAGCGTGTTGTCGAGGTCCCAGACGACGCACTTGACCTTCTTCGCCGGCTTGGCGGCCGCGGCCGGCTCGCTGGAAGGCGTCGCTGCCGGGCGCGATCCCGCCGTCGCCTGGTCAGACCAGCGCACGAACTGGAGCTGGGTGAAGACGAACTCGCTCTCAGCCGGCGGTGACACAGGTTCGACCTGGAACAGCAGGGGACCTTGGAGATCGACCAGGGCCGCAATCTCCGCTGCGTCGACAGAGAGACGGTTGTAGCCGGGCTGGACCGTCACGTGCCGCTGGAAATACCGCCCTGTGGACACCTCGGGCTTCACGGTGAGCGTGAAGACCGTCTCCTGCGGCGCGCCGCTGACACACTCCATCAGGAAGGCGTCGAGGGCTGTTGACCCGACACGGTCGGCTATGTGGGTCTTGACGCGGTTCCAGCCGATCGCGGCGACATCCCGCGCCCTGTGCGGCCCGGCGATCGCCCCGATCAGCCCAGCGACAGCGTCGTCCGCAGCGGCGAGGGTGCGCGCGCGGCCGACTGGCAGGGCCCTGGCGCGACCGGAGGCCTCGAGCTTGCCCCACTGGCGGAAGGCGACGCGTAATCCGCGCACGTCGGATGCGCCGTTCGTCCTGACCGCTTCGAGCCCGCGGTCGAACCGCCGACACTTCAGATCGCGTCGCGGGGTGTAGAAGGCGCAAGTCGAGTAACAGGAGGGCATCACGCACTCTGTGCAGTGTTCGCCCCAGACAAGCGCAGATTGTCCGGCGATCGAGTGTCGTGTTTCGAGCACTTGTTTCAAGACTTGCGGATCCAGCTCAATCTGAGCTGTACGGGTTTCACCGATGACGGTCTGCCGCATGCTCGGATCGTCCTTGCTGCTCAATCCGGACGGCGCGAACAGTAGAATTTCTACCAATCATCAAGCACCAGTCGCGAATTTATATATCCTCCGGCCGGTCTTACGGCAAGGGTGCGGCGCCGTCCGGTCCGGGTCCTGTCACCCAACGCGCCGGCGGCGTTTTTGGTCGCGGGGAACCTTTGCAGGGAACGGGACATTCGAGCCTCGGGCGAACCCTGAGATCCGGAGATACCGCGATGACGCAAGCCGCCGGCAATGCCGGGACGAGCGACAAGCCGTTCCTGAGCGACGTGATCAGCCTGCGGGAGCGGGCCCGCAAGAGCCTCGAGGACGGGGCGGTCACGAGCGCCTATCGGGGCGATCCGAAGAAGGCCGTGGACATCCTGCAGTCGGTGCTGGCTACGGAGATCGTCTGCGTCCTTCGCTATACGATGCATTCGATCGCGGCGACCGGCATCTCCAGCGAGGGTCCGAAGGCGGAATTCCTCCAGCACGCGAAGGAAGAGCAGGAGCATATGATGGCCGTGGCCGAGCGGATCACCCAGCTCGGCGGCGTTCCGAACTTCGACCCCGAAGGCCTCGCGACGCGATCGGCGTCACAATACGGCACCGTGGGCAACCTCGTGGAGATGATCCGGGAGAACCTGATCGCCGAACGGATCGCCATCGAGCACTACCAGGAGCTGATCCGCTATTTCGGGGACGACGATCCCACGACCCGGCGGATGCTCGAGTGGATCCTGTCGGTGGAGGAGGAACACGCCGACGACATGCACGACCTGCTGGTGGCTCATGAGGGAAAACCGCCGCTCGAACGGTGAAAAACCGCTCCCGCGGCGCCGCGACCGGTTGCCAGACAGAGCCGCTCCGGTATGAGAGGCCCGCCTTGGGGGCAGCCCTCCGCTTCCTAGATAAGGACCCATGAAAGATCCGTTGAAGACCGGCTTCGCCGATCGCCTGACCGCGCAGGCTGAGGCGAAAAAGGCCATGCTTGCCAAATTCAAACCGAAACCCACGGTCCAGGCCGAGGTGTTCGAAAGCCGGGAAGACATCCGGCAAAAGGAACTCGAGACCGTGCGCGCGGCGCGGGCCGAGGCCAAGGAGCTGGCGAGGCAGGCGGCCGAGGCCAAGCGCCTCACCGACCTCGAGATGAAGCGTGGCGAGCGCAAGCAGCGCAAGGCCACGACAAAGGCCGAGCAACGGGCAGCCCGCGAGGCCAAGGCGGCTGCGCGTCGCACCCTCATGCGACCAAGCTCCTAGAGCACGCCCCGTTCAGGCGGAGTCACATGAACGGGATCAACGTGCTCTAGATTCAAGAGCTTGAGCGCGTTATCATCGCAAAACCAGTTCCCACTTTTGCGGAACGCGCTCTGACAGCTGGCCTCGCGGAAGCGAGGCCTTCAGACAATCCAGCAGATCGCCGGTCGCCTCACTGAGTCATGTCGAGGCGGCTGATCACCTTCTGTCGCGCCCAGTGGCTGGAGATGTTGTTGCGGAAATAGCGCGGGCGGTCCTCGAGGACCTCAGTCTCCAGCCACAAGCGCTTGAGATGACGTACCCTGCCGGCCGCACGATCATCCGTATACGGAGCACGGCCATGCAGAACGTGGTAGTTGTTGATGAACTGCATGTCGCCCGGCCGAAAATCCATGAAGACGCTGTAGGCCCCGCTCTCGGCCCGATCGTGCATCCAGTCTAGCGCCTCGATCGCCTTATCCGTCAGCCTGGGCGCGTCCGGGTGACGTTGCGAGGCGCGGATGTAGGCGCCGATCAGGCGGACGAACAGCCGGCCGCCGCATTCGGTGAAGACCGGGACCTCGTACCAACCCTTGGCGCCGGGAGCCTGTTCTCCCCGCATGTCATAGGGCTGCGGCTTGTAGAGCTCTTCAGCGAGATCGGGACGCTCGCGCACCAGGTCGTTGTGCAGGGCGACCGAGTTGCAGACGGCCGAGGCGCCGCCGCTGGCGCCGCCGGCAAGGCACATCAGGCCCACGAGATCGGAGCCGTCGCAGTGGAACTCCAGGCCGATCTGGCCCAGTTCGTTGCCGCGCGCGGTCGGGTCGCCCGGAGCCTTGCCCTGGTCGGTCACGTCGCCGAGCAGGTGACCGTAGTGGTTCTGCGGCCAGGGTTTTCCAAGGTGGGCGCCAATCCCCCAGTAGGCGAGGCACATCTCGTCGTTCGACCAGCGTTCGCGAGGCAGGCCGCGGAGGAGGACGAATCCCCGCCCGTTCATCAATTCGCCCTCGATCTTCTGCAGGCGCGCGCCCAGCGTGGGCAGAGGGAAGTCCGCCTTGCCGATGTCGAGGAAATCCTCCGAAACGTCGCGGGCGTGCGCGATCGCGGCGTCCAGTTCCGCAACCTCAGTTGCCGAGAGCACCTCGGTCCAGGCTCCAGGATCGGCGACGTCGCCGGCCCGCCACTCGCAGTTCGGCTCGAGAATACTGGCCATTCCGCTCCCCCGTTATTCCGCCGCCATCGCGACAGGCGCATGGGTCCCGCCGCGGAGGAGACGTCCCGGCAAGGCTCCGGTGGGGTCGCCATCCCGATAGGTGATCTGGCCGGCGACGATCGTCGCCGAATAGCCGCTCGCGCGCTGGATCAACCGGCGCCCGCCCGCGGGCAGGTCATAAGCCACCTTGGGCGCGTGCAGGGCGAGGCGCTCGTAGTCGATGACATTGATGTCCGCCCGGTATCCGGGACCGAGGACCCCCCGGTCGTGGAGGCCCACCGTCCGAGCCGTGTCTCGGGTCTGCATGCGGATAACGTCGGCCAGGGGAATCCGTGGCCCGCGTGTTCGATCACGTGTCCAATGGGTCAGCATGGTCGTTGGGAAGCTGCCGTCACAAATCATGCCGACATGGGCGCCCCCGTCGGAGAGGCCCGGAACGCTGTCCTTGTGGACGATCATCTCGCGAACGGCGTCAAGAGAGCCTTCGACATAGTTGAGGAATGGCACATAGAGCATGCCTCGCCCTTCGTGGCTGAGCATGTGGTCGAGAGCGACGGCCTCGGGCCGCGCCCCGCGCGCGTTGGCTACGGCCGCGACGGTGCTCTCCGTCCCGGGCTCGTAGTCGGGCCGATCGGCCGCCAAGAGGTGCATTCGATTCCAGGCGCTGAACATCGGCCGGCCGGACTCCTCCGGCGGCGCTGCGAACAGGCGCTCACGGAAATGGGGATCGCGCAGCGCCGCCACGCGCTCGGCCAACGGCTGGGCCGCGATCTCGCGATAGACCGGCCAGCGGCTGAACGGGTTGACCGTCAACTCGAGCCCGAGAAGCACCCCGACCGGCCGGGCGGCAACCTGTGCGCGCATCGGCAGTCCCGCGGCGACCGCGTCCTCGAGCGCGTGCAGAAGGACCTGATAGCCCTTCGGGTTATGTCCGCCCTGGGCAAGGGTGAAGGAGAGCGGCCGTCCGCTCCGCTCGGCGATCCGTCGGAGCATGGCGAATTCAGCCTTGGGATCGGCGAAGTCGGAGACCACCTGGACGACGCCCTTGCCGGCGGCGGCAAGGCCGAGCGCGATGCCCGTCAGCTCGTCCTCCCCGGCCGTGAGCGTAGGTGTGGGATGGCCGTCGCTGGTGCGGTGGTTGAGGGTGCGTGAGGTGGAAAAGCCGAGCGCGCCGGCGCTGGCGGCCTTTTCCGCCAGGGCGGCCATGGCCGCGATATCGGCGGCGGTCGCTGGTTCGCGGTCGACGCCTCTCTGCCCCATCACGAAGACGCGCAGCGCGGCGTGCGGCAGCTGACTGCCGATATCGACGTCGAAGCTCCTCGCCGAGAGGGCGTCGAGATAGTCGGGATAACTTTCCCAGTTCCACGGAAGACCTTCGACGAGGACCGGGAAGGGGATGTCCTCGACCCCCTCCATCAGCTTGATCAGCCTCTCGTGGTCGCCGGTCTTGCAGGGAGCGAAGCCAACGCCGCAGTTGCCCATGACGACGGTGGTGACGCCGTGCCAGGAGGAAGGCTGCATCCGGCCATCCCAGGTCGCCTGGCCGTCGTAGTGCGTGTGGATGTCGACGAATCCGGGCGTGACGATCTGGCCGCGCGCGTCGATCTCCTCAATCCCTGACGCCGTGATCTTGCCGACGGCGACGATGCGTCCATCCTTGACGGCAACGTCAGCCTCGCGGCCGGCGCCGCCCTGACCGTCCAAAACCTCGCCGCCGCGAATGACGAGATCGTAGGCGCGCTCCATCACCGCCTCCCTTTCAAACGTCTGTTTGGCCGGCATTCTGCGGCCGGGGAGGGGGTGGGCGTCAAGGACGATTCACGACCGTTCGCGGACGGCCGCAGTCTGATGGAGACGAGTTACGCCTGGGCCTCAGTGCCGGTGACTTCGTTCCAGAAGCGGCGGGCCTTCTTCAGGAAGCCAGTGGAGCGGGGATTGTGCTGCTCGCTGCAGCAGGCCTCCAGCTCGCGCAGCAGGGCCTTCTGCTTGGCCGAAAGGCGGGTCGGGGTCTCGATGAAGAGCTCGACCACGAGGTCGCCGCGATCGCGCGAGCGAAGGGACGGCATCCCCCTGCCGCGCAGGCGCACGGTGCGGCCCGTCTGGGCGCCCTCGGGGATCTTGATCTTGATCTTCTTTTCGCCGCTGCAGTTCTCGCCGCCGAGCAGGCAAGGGGCGTCGATCTCGCCGCCCAGGGCGGCCGTGGTCATCGGCACGGGCACCGAGCAGAGCAGGTCCAGCCCGTCGCGCTCGAACAGCTCGTGTGGTCGCACCGAGACGAAGATGTAGAGATCGCCGCGCGGGCCCCCGCGAACGCCTGCGTCGCCCTCGCCCGAAAGCCGGATACGCGAGCCGTCGTCGACGCCGCCGGGAATGCGCACGTCCAGAACCCGTTCACGCCGGACCATCCCGTGACCGGCGCAGGTCTGGCACGGATCAAGGATCAACCGGCCGGCTCCGCCGCATCGGGGGCACGTGGATTCGACCGCGAAGAATCCCTGACTGCGGCGCACGCGTCCCACGCCGTTGCAGGTGGCGCATGTCGTCGGATGAGTGCCCGGTTTGGCGCCCGAACCCTCGCAGGCTTCGCAGGTCATGGCGGCGGGAACCTTGATCTGCACCTGATCGCCCGAATAGGCCTGCTCCAGGGTGATCTCGAGATCGTAGCGCAGGTCCTGGCCGCGGGCCGGCCCGTGGCTGCGTCCGCGGGCGAACATGTCGCCGAAGACGTCGCCAAAGACGTCGTTGAAGATGTCGTGGACGTCGGCGAATCCGGCGCCGCCCTGCCCGTTCATTCCGCCAAGGCCGGCATGGCCGAACCGGTCGTACATCTGGCGCTTGTTCGGGTCGGACAAGACCGAATAGGCCTCGTTGATTTCCTTGAACCGCCCGGCGGCCTCCTCGCAGCCCCCGTTGCGGTCGGGATGGTGTTCCATGGCGAGCTTGCGGAACGCCGATTTCAGGGCGGCGTCGTTGCAACCCCGCTCGACCCCCAGAACCTCGTAATAGTCTCGCATCATCAGATGTCTTTATGCCGTTGAGATCGTTTCGCCCGTCGATCCTTGCATAGCATCCGCTCCCGGGGCGGCGAGCGTCCCGAGAGCGGACGAGGGTTGCTACTTCTTGTCGCCCGAGACGTCCTCGAACTCCGCGTCGACGACGCCGTCATCGGCCTGAGCCGAAGATCCCGCTTCGCCGCCGGCTCCGCCCGCAGAGGCCTGCTCCTTATACATGGCCTCGCCGAGCTTCATGGAAGCCTGCATCAGGGTCTGGGTCTTGGCCTGGATGTCCTCGGCGTTCTCGCCCTCCAGCGCGCTCTTGAGGTCGGCCACCGCGGTCTCGATGGCGCCCTTTTCGGTCGCGCCGATCTTGTCGCCGTGCTCGGCCAGGGCCTTTTCGGTGCTGTGGATCAGGGCGTCGGCGTGGTTCTTCGCCTCGACTAGGTCCTTGCGTTTCTTGTCCTCGGCCGCATTGGCCTCGGCTTCGCGCACCATCGCCTCGATGTCGCTCTCCGAGAGGCCGCCATTGGCCTGGATGCGGATCGACTGCTCCTTGCTGGTCGCCTTGTCGCGCGCCGAGACATTCACGATGCCGTTGGCGTCGATGTCGAAGGTGACTTCGACCTGAGGCACGCCGCGCGGGGCGGGCGGGATGCCGACCAAGTCGAACTGGCCCAGCAGCTTGTTGTGCGCCGCCATCGGCCGCTCGCCCTGGAAAACCCGGATCGTCACCGCGCTCTGGTTATCGTCGGCGGTGGAGAACACCTGGCTCTTCTTGGTCGGGATCGTCGTGTTGCGCTCGATGAGCGGAGTGAAGACGCCGCCCAGCGTCTCGATGCCGAGCGTCAGCGGCGTGACGTCGAGCAGGAGCACGTCCTTGACGTCGCCCTGCAGCACGCCGGCCTGGATCGCCGCGCCGAGCGCCACGACCTCGTCGGGGTTCACGCCACGGTGGGGCTCACGACCAAAGAAGTCCTTCACCGTCTCGATGACCTTGGGCATGCGGGTCATGCCGCCGACCAGGATCACCTCGTCGATGTCGCTCTTCTTGAGGCCCGCATCCTTCAGCGCCTGTTCGCAGGGGCCGATCGTCTTGGCGACCAGGTCCTCGACGAGGGCTTCCAGCTTTGCGCGGGTCAGCTTGATGTTCAGGTGCAGCGGACCGGAGGCGTTCATCGAGATGAACGGCAGGTTGATCTCGTACTGCGCTGTCGAGGACAGTTCCTTCTTCGCCTTCTCGGCCTCTTCCTTGAGGCGCTGGAGGGCGAGCTTGTCCTTGCGCAGGTCGACGCCCTGCTCCTTCTTGAACTCGTCGGCAAGGTAGTCGACGACGCGAAGGTCGAAGTCCTCACCGCCTAGGAAGGTGTCGCCGTTGGTCGCCTTCACTTCGAAAACGCCGTCGCCGATCTCGAGGATGGAGACGTCGAAGGTGCCGCCGCCGAGGTCGTAGACGGCGATCTTCTTGCCCTCGTTCTTCTCGAGGCCATAGGCGAGCGCGGCCGCCGTCGGCTCGTTGATGATGCGCAGGACTTCAAGACCGGCGATGCGGCCTGCGTCCTTGGTGGCCTGACGCTGGGCGTCGTTGAAATAGGCCGGGACGGTGATGACCGCCTTCTCGACCTTCTCGCCGAGGTGGGCCTCGGCCGCTTCCTTCATTTTCTGAAGGATGAAGGCGGAGATCTGCTGGGGCGAAAAGTCCTTGCCATGGGCGCGAACCCAGGCGTCGCCGTTGGCGCCCTTCACGATCTCATAAGGCACCATGCCCTTGTCCTTCTCGACCATTGGATCGCTGAAGGACCGCCCGATCAGGCGCTTGATCGCGAAGAATGTGTTTTCAGGGTTTGTGACCGCCTGGCGCTTGGCCGGCTGGCCGACGAGGCGTTCGCCGTCGTCGAGGATGGCCACCACCGACGGCGTCGTGCGGACGCCCTCGGCATTCTCGATCACCTTGGGCGTCTTGCCGTCCATGATAGCGACACAGGAGTTTGTCGTCCCCAGGTCGATGCCGATGATCTTGCTCATGAATCTCTAATCCGCTCCTAAATCTGGCAAGCGGCGGCGCTGGCCTTCGGGTTATGAAGCGCCACTGTTTGCTGCCGCTCCCTCTATGGCGACGTAACCTTCGGACGCGTGTCCGCGAAGCTATCGACGCCGCGACTGGCTCTTGTCGGCGCCCGCCTCCACATGGGGCGAGCGACCGTGGCTCCGATATGGGATGGGGCCTGAACGTCGCAAGGGCGCCTGAATTGCCTCGGGCGCGCGCGATGGACGCATGATGGAGATGTCTGCAACGCCTTCCCGCCGAACTGTTGCGCCCCAGGGATTTCGGCTCTGGCCTGGCCGCATTTCTCCGCGCGCTCAAACGGACCTCGTCGAGGAGGTCCTGGCCCTGGCCCAGGCGGCGCCGTTCATGCGTCAGACGACGCCAGGCGGGCGGCAAATGAGCGTCGAGATGACGAGCTTCGGCCAGCTTGGCTGGATCACCGACGAGCGCGGCTATCGCTACTCGGCTGTCCATCCCAGGACCGGCCGGGCGTGGCCGCCGATGCCTCAGTCGCTGCTCGACCTCTGGATGGAGCTCGCCGACAGTTCGATGCCGCCGGACGCCTGCCTGGTGAACCTCTATCGCGGCGACGCGCGCATGGGCCTGCACCAGGATCGCGACGAGGCCGATTTCGCTTTCCCGGTTCTGTCGGTTTCGCTGGGGGATACGGCCATCTTCCGGATCGGCGGCGTCGACCGGCGCTCGCCGACAGCCTCGATCCGTCTGGCGTCCGGAGATGTGTGCGCGTTGTCCGGCGAGGCGCGCCTCGCCTTCCACGGGATCGATCGTGTCCTGGAAGGCTCGTCTCGCCTCATCCCCGGAGGGGGACGCATCAACCTGACGCTGCGCAGGGCGGCTCCGCGCCCGGCTACGGCTTGCGCGGCCGCCTGCGACTGAGCCATTCAAGACCAAAGCCGGGACGAACAGTCCACAGGCATCGGGAGGCGACGATGGTTACACTGACCCGTCCGGAGGGATCGTCACCGGAAGATCTCGACCTCACCCGACGCGGCGTTGCCGCCGTCTTTTTCAGCGGCTACGCCGTCGCCGCCCTCTCGGCGGAGGCGGAGCCGATCCACACCGACGAGGCGGGGCTGGTCATAGAAACGGTGAGCTATCCCTCGCAGGGTTTCACCCTGCCGGCGTACCTCGCCAGACCCGAGGGAAGAGGGCCGTTCCCTGCCATCGTGGTCGCTTCGGAGATCTTCGGCGTCCACGATTACATCAAGGACGTCTGCCGGCGGCTAGCGAAGCTCGGCTATGTGGCGCTCGCACCCGCTTTCTTCGTCCGGGTCGGCGATCCCGCCCCGCTGTCGGACATGGCGGCGATCATGAAAATCGTCCAGGCCGCTTCCGACCAGCAGGTGATCGGGGATGTCGACGCCTCCATCGCGTGGCTGAAACGCCAGCGGTACGTGAAGGCGCGAGAGATCGGGATCACCGGGTTCTGCTGGGGCGGCGGAGTCACCTGGCTGGCCTGCGAGAGCTTTCCGGACCTGAAGGCCGGTGTCGCCTGGTACGGCAAGATGGTCCGGCCTCCCGGCGCGCCAAACGATCCGACCCGTCTGTGGCCGGCCGAGATGGCGACCCAGCTTAAGTGTCCGGTGCTGGGGCTATACGGCGCCAAGGATAGGCTTGCCGAGGGCGTTCCGACGATGCGCGCGGCCCTCGCCGCGGCAGGCAAGACCGACAGCGAAATCGTCGTCTACCCCGACGCTGGCCACGGTTTTCACGCCGACTACCGGTCCAGCTACAACGCCGCGGACGCGGCCGACGGCTGGCGTCGGATGCTCGCCTTCTTCGCCGCCCATGGGCTGTCGCCCAAGGGGTAAAAGCGGCTGGGGCCGACGCGCTAAAGTACGTCCCGCTCAGGCGAAATCGCCTGAATGGGATCAACGTGCTCTAGCTTCAAGAACTTGAGCGCGTTCTCATCGGAAAACCAGTTCCCACTGTTGCGGACCGCGCTCTGGCGCGTCAGGCCCCGAGCTTGCCCAGGAGCGACTCGAGGTCGCGGGCGAGCTGAACGTCGGTAGCGCGAAGGGCGTCGATCCGGCGCACCGCGTGCAGGACCGTGGTGTGGTCCCGCCCCCCAAAGCGGCGGCCGATGTCGGGCAGCGAGCGGGTGGTGAGCTGCTTGGCCAGCCACATAGCCGCCTGACGCGGACGCGCCACAGCCCGCGTGCGGGTCTCGGAAATGAGGTCCGCCTGGCGGAGGCCGAAGTGCTCGGCCGCCGCCTTCTGGATCTCGTCCACGGTGACGCGCCGCTCGCCCGCGCCTTTGAGGTTCGTCCGTAGCAGCCGCTGCGTCGCCTCGAGTGTGAGGGCGCCGATGTCCGCCCCGGCTTGGGCGACGAGAATGTTGAGCGCCCCCTCCATTTCCCGGACGCTGTCTGCGAAGCGATCGACCAGGAACGCCGTCACCTCGGGGCGCATCTGCGGGTTGC
Organism: Caulobacteraceae bacterium; assembly: GCA_019232665.1. Lineage (GTDB taxonomy): Bacteria > Pseudomonadota > Alphaproteobacteria > Caulobacterales > Caulobacteraceae > Acaudatibacter. The sequence continues at coordinate 28,026 of JAFANN010000002.1, forward strand.
AGCCGAGATGGCCGCAGAGGACTTGCAGCTTGCGCGCCAGGATGCCCAGCCGCAGGGATCGGTCCGCCGGTTCGACCCCGCAGACGAGTCCGGCGCAGAGGTGCGAGCGTAGGCGCGCGTCAAGTTCCGTCATCGCGCCGGCGGGACGGTCCGCGGTCAGGACAATCCGACGGTCATTCTCCATCAACGTGGTCAATGTGTGGAAGAATTCGTCTTGGGTCGATTGTTTTCCGGCAACGAATTGAATGTCGTCGATCAGTAGAAGGTCGGCATTCCGAAGTTCATCTTTGAACGGGCCGGTCTGGCGATCCATGATCGCCCGCACGAAGCTGGACATGAAGCGCTCGGCGCTGAGGTAGACCACCTTCTTGTTCGGCGCGTTGCGGAGAGCCTCCCAGGCCAGGGCCTGGATGAGATGGGTTTTCCCAAAACCATACGGTCCGTGGAACAGGACCGGATTAAAGTGCCCGTCCGCCCACGAGGCCACGCGGCGCGCGACCGTGCAGGCGAACTCATTGGAGGGGCCGACCACGAATGTGTCAAACGTGAAACAAGGGCGTAGGGGCATTCCCACGCGGCCTCGGTCCGTTTCCGGCGCGACGACGCTGGGCTCGACCTTCTCATTGGCCGCCGACGGTTCGGCGACGGTCTCTCCGCCCTCGAAATCGCGGCGGCAGGTCAAGGCGAGTTCGCGCCCCTCGGGGTCATACCGCAACCACAGCTCCGAAATTCGCCGCCAGGCGTTGCGGCGGACCCAGTCGCGCGCCACCCCGGTGTGGGCCACTAGCCAGGCGCGGCCATCCGGCCCCGTCCGCAGGGCCGCGGGGGCCAACCAGGAACCGAAAGCGTCGTCACCAATCTCTGATTTCAGGAAATCGCTCGCCTTGAGCCAGACCGCCGCAGCCGGCGTGGGCTGCTCCGAAGGCATTGGTCGCGCAACGATGTTGTTCATGCCCATCTTGCCCCTAGACATACTTTCCCCACCCCCGCCGGCTGGACCAACGGGACCGTATTGGCGTCCGGGTTCACCCCGTCGCCATTTCACACACTAGGACGCACTCCACCGCCGCGGCGGACGCATATCGCCCCCCGCATCGTTTCGTCCGTACAAAGCCGAAAGCGCTGAGAAGTTCAGGTTACGCCGGGGGCTCTCGAAAGCAAGCACTCAAATCTGCAGCGGGCGCACGATTTCATAGTTGACAACGCGAAGCCGCGATGGGGCCAAGGAAAACCCGCGCTATCACATTTGGTGCGCCAAATTGTCACGAAGTTTTTCAGAAAACAAAAGCGCCGGGGACAGGGCCGCCCGGCGCTCGAAATCTGAAAAATATGCTTGGAATTCAAGAAGATGTGCGAACCGTCAAGCGGTTGGCGAAATCTGCGACTTCTTCAGTTGACGGTGCAGTCGGGCCACTTTGCGGGCGCCGGTGTTGCGATGGACGACCCCCCTGCCGACGGCTCGCATCAGCTCCGATTGAGCGACCACGAAGGCAGCCTGAGCGGCGCCTTTGTCGCCGCTCGCAATCGCTTCTTCGAACTTGCGCAGATAGGTCCGAACGCGCGAGCGACGCGCCTTGTTGACCTCGGTTCGGCGGGCGATTTTGCGTGCGGCTTTCTTGGCGCCGGGATTGTTGGCCATGCGTCCTGTCGTGGATCGAAGGGCTTTCGGCCAAACCTGGCGAAGACCCTAAAAAATTCGGAGGCGCGGATATAGGGGACGTTGCCGCAGCGGTCAATCATGGTTTCCCCGAGGCGCCCGGCGTCATCTCTGGCAGGTCGCGCAGAAAAAAGTGGACCGACCCGAGTGGACTTCGCGGCGGACCCGCCCCTTGCACCCTGGCGTCGGACAGCCTTCCCCCTCCCGGCCGTAGACCCTGAATTCGTGCTGGAAGTATCCCATGGCCCCCGAGGCGTCCGCGTAGTCCCGAAGGCTCGAGCCACCGGCTTCGATCGCCGCATCGAGCACCCCACGGACCGCGCTCGCCAGGCGCTCCAGCCGAATCAAAGCGATATGGCCCGCGGGCGCGGAGGGGGCGATGCGCGCGCGGTGGAGAGCTTCGCAGACATAGATGTTGCCGAGGCCGGCGACGATCGTCTGGTCGAGGAGAAGAGTTTTCACAGCCTGACGACGGCCCTCGAACGCCTCCAGGAGATGAGGACCGTGGAACTGGTTGCCGAGCGGCTCGGGACCCATGGCCAAGAACGTGGGATAGGTGACCTGGGCGTCGCCGCTCACGAGGTCCATGAAGCCGAAGCGACGGGGATCGAAGTAGGTGATCAGGGCTCCCGCGTCCGTCTCGAACACCAGGTGGGCGTGACGCGCGTCAGCGGCCGCGGCCTGGACGAAGGCGCCGGGCCGTCGTCGCACCTCGCCGCCTTCGACCTGAAAGCGGCCGGTCATGCCCAGGTGCATGATCAGGGTCTCGCCGGTGCTGAGCGGCGCGACCAGGTACTTGCCCCGACGGTCGAGGCGTTCGATGCGCGCGCCTGTCAGGCGTGCGGCGAACTTGTGGGGAAGCGGGAAGCGCAGGTCCGGACGACGCGCCTCCACGCGCGCCAGACGCGCGCCGGCGAGGCAAGGCTCCAGGCCTCTCCGGACGGTCTCGACTTCGGGCAGTTCAGGCATGGCGCGGCGTAGCCCAGTTCAGGGCGGAAGGAGAAGGGCTCTCGTGTGAGGCCGGGGCCGACGCCGGGAGGTTGGCCTCGCCGGCTGGGACGCTTACACGGGTCGGTCCGCGGCGAGGTCTTCGATCGGAATCGCCGCAACCTGGATTGGAGCCCGGCCGATGAATCCGACCGCCGCGACGTTCGGCGACCGCGATGTCGATCCCGAAGAGAAGCCGCGGCTGGTGCGGAGGGTCTTCGAGAGCGTCACGGGCCGCTACGACCTGATGAACGACCTGATGAGCGGGGGCGTCCACCGGCTCTGGAAGGACGCGACCGCCGCGCGGCTCAATCCCCAACCTGGCGAGACGGTTATCGACTGCGCGGGGGGAACGGGCGACATGGCCCGGCGCTTCGCCCGGCTGATGCGCGCGGCGAGAACCAGGCGCGGCGGCCTGCCTGGGCGCGTGGTCGTGGTCGACTACACCGAGAGCATGGTCCGCTCGGGGCTCGAGCGCGGCGGGGCGGAGGAGATCCTATGGAGCGTTGGCGACGCCCAGCGCCTTCCGCTCCCCTCTGCGAGCACGGACGCCTACTGCATCGCCTTTGGGCTTCGGAACGTAACGCAGATTTCTTCGGCTCTCGCCGAGGCGCGCCGGGTGTTGAAGCCGGGAGGCCGTTTCCTCTGCCTGGAGTTCTCCAAGCCGACGACCGGCGCACTGGCGCGTCTCTACGACGCATATTCATACCAGGTGATCCCGCGCCTTGGCGCCATGGTCGCTGGCGACCGGGAGTCCTACGACTATCTCGTCGAGAGCATCCGGCGATTTCCCGACCAGATGCGATTGGCGGAACAGATGGGGGAGGCGGGGTTCTCGCGCGTTAGCTTCACCAATTTCAGCGGCGGCGTGTGCGCCCTGCACCAGGGCTGGGCGATCTGATCCTCGATGACCCCGTTGTCGTCATACGTCCGGCTCGTGGCGGCCGGCTGGCGGCTTGCCAGGGCCGACGCTCTGATCCCCCGCGAGATCGAGCCGATGCTGCCCCCCTGGCCACGGACGCTGGCGGGCGTGATCAGACTCGTGGCGGGTCCGCAGGCGCGGGCGGGGCGGCCGGGCGAGCGTCTCGCCGCTGCGCTCGAGACGATGGGACCGGTCGCGATCAAGCTGGGTCAGTTCCTCTCGACCCGCGCCGACATATTCGGCGCCCAGTTTGCCGACGACCTTAGTCGTCTGAAGGATAGCCTGGCGCCCTTCCCGACGCCGCAAGCGGAGCGGTTGGTGGAGCAGGCCCTCGGCCATCCGATCGGAACCCTGTTCGAGAGCTTCGGCGATCCTGTCGGCGCCGCCTCGCTGGCGCAGGTGCACGCCGCCACCTTGCCCGGGGGGCGGCGCGTGGCGGTGAAGATCCTGCGGCCGAAGATCGAGGCTCAAGTGGCCTCCGACACTCGTGCTCTCTACCTTGCAGGGGAGCTCGCGCAGCGGTTCGTCCCTGGCGCAGCACGGCTAGAGCCGCGAGCCTTCGTCGCCACCATCGCCCGAGCCCTGCAGCTGGAGCTGGACCTGCGTTTCGAGGCCGCCGGGGCCGACGAGCTTCGCCACGCGATGGACCACGATGGCTTTATGCGCGCCCCCCGGGTCGTGTGGGAGCGCACCGCCCGGCGCGTGCTCACCCTTGACTGGGCCGGTGGCGAGTCCCTGTCGAACCCGGAAGCCATCGAGCGGGAGCATGTGGATCGCCCCAGGCTGGCGAGCGACCTGATCCGCGGCTTCCTCGCTCAGGCGCTCGATCACGGCGTCTTCCACGCGGATCTGCACGAGGGGAACCTGTTCATCGACGCCGAGGGCCATCTGGTGGCAGTCGATTTCGGGATCGTCGGCCGGTTGGGAGCGCCGGAGCGTCGGTACCTGGCCGAGATCCTGTGGGGTTTCTTGGAGCGTGACTATTCGCGCGTGGCCGAAGTCCACTTCGCCGCCGGCTATGTCCCGCCCCACCACGATCGGGCCGCCTTCGCCCAGGCCCTGCGCGCCGTGGGCGAGCCGATCTTCGGACGCCCCGCAGCGGACGTCGCCATGAGCCGTCTGCTCACCCAGCTATTTGACATCACCGCTCTATTCGACATGCGCCTGCGACCGGAGCTTGTTCTGCTCCAGAAGACGATGGTGACGGTGGAGGGCGTCGGACGGCGCATCCATCCCGGTCTCGACATCTGGGCGGCCGCCGAACCGGTGGTGCGCCGCTGGATCATGCGCGAGCTCTCGCCTGCGCGCCGCCTCCACGCCTTGGCCGAGGATGCGCGACGGGCGATCACCCACTTCGCCGAACGCCGGGTGGAATCGGTGTTCGAACGGCCGCGCGGGAGCCGAGAGACACTCCCCAGGTTCGAACTGTGGAGCTTCCTCACGGGGGTTCTGGTTGCGGCTCTCGCGTTCGCAGCGGGCGTACTCATAGTTCGCTAGGCCCGGTCCTTGGGAGCGATCCGCTCCGATTGCCTCGGAGCGGCGCTCACACTTCGCCGGAAAGCGGTCTAGCTCTGCTGAGGGTCGCCTGTTCCGCCGTTCGCCGGTTGGGCCTGACGGGTCTTCTGCTGCGTCCAATAGGCGACCCCGGTCTTCGGCTTGAACATGGTCCGGGGCGCCCCGTTTCGTGCGATGACCGCGAAGACGTTGGACTTGGCGTCATAGAGCAGTCTGTCTCCGTTTGGCCGGTCGAGGCTCTCCACCCCGTTCGGGGGATGGTCGACGAAACGGTGGACGTCCGAGACGTATTCCGCCTCGCTCCGGGCGCCGAAGTCCCCGCCGTTGCGAGTGAACTGATAAAGGGCGTTCTCCTCGGCAGTGTGGGTGCGGTTGGCCGCCCACATCGGCTTGCCGCCGATCTGAGGAACGGGCGCGTCGCGAGGATCCGGCGAACGCGATGATCCGGCCGAGGCGTAGGCAGGAGCCGTTGCGACCCCCACAGCGCTGCTGGCGGCCACGGCCGATGGTTTTCCATTGCAAGCCGTCAAGGCGGCCGAGGCGAGGGCTAGGGCGCTCGACAGGCGCAGAACGTTCATGGCTTTTCTCCGATATTGCTGATTAGGTGCAAGCGCGACTGAACTCAACAAATCGCAAAGTTTGCAGTTTGTCTAGGGGGTCGCGTTCGTCTAAACGCCGGGCATGTCCGGGAACGACCTCAGCCACGCAGCCCCACGGCGGGTCCTGCTGATCGTCGGCGGGGGAATCGCGGCCTACAAATCTCTGGAGCTGGTCCGACTGCTGCGTAAGGCGGACGTGGCGGTCACACCCGTCCTGACCAAAGCCGCTGAGCGGTTCGTCACATCGCTCAGCCTCTCCGCCCTGGCCGAGAGCGAGGTCCGCACTGAGCTCTTCTCTCTCGCCGACGAGGCGAAGATGGGTCACATCGAGCTCTCACGCTCGGCGGACCTGGTGGTGGTGGCGCCCGCGACGGCGGATCTGATGGCCAAGGCCGCCAATGGCCTGGCCGACGATCTCGCGTCGACCGTCCTGCTCGCCACCGACAAACCGGTGTTTATGGCGCCGGCGATGAACGTGCGGATGTGGCTGCACCCGGCGACGCAGCGTAACCTCGCGACCCTCGCGGTCGATGGCGTGCGGATCGTAGGCCCCGACGAAGGATCGATGGCTTGTGGCGAGTTCGGTCCTGGCCGTATGGCCGAGCCACCAGTGATCGCTCAGGCGATCTTCGAGGCCCTGAAGCCGGCCCCCCGTCCGCTCGCAGGCCGCCACGTGCTTATCACCGCCGGCCCGACCGCTGAGCCGATCGATCCCGTGCGGGTGATCACCAACCGTTCGAGCGGCAAGCAGGGCTACGCCATCGCCGGAGCCCTGGCCGGGCTGGGGGCGCGTGTGACCCTTGTTTCTGGGCCTACCTCCCTGCCACCGCCGCCTGGAGTTGCGCGGGTGGATGTGGAGACAGCCCTGCAGATGAAAGCGGCGTGCGACGCGGCCCTGCCGGCCGACGTGGCGGTTTGCGTCGCGGCGGTGGCCGACTGGCGTCCGGACCATGCGTTCAAGCTGAAGCTCAAGAAAGGACCAGGCGCCCCGCCCTCTGTGGCCCTGGTGGAGAATCCTGACATCCTCGCAGGCCTTTCAGCCAAGGGACCGCAGCGCCCCCGCCTCGTGGTCGGTTTCGCGGCCGAGACCAACGACCTGGAGGCGAACGCGCGGAGCAAGCTCGAGCGCAAGGGCTGCGACTGGATCGTGGCAAACGATGTGAGCGGAGAGGGGATCATGGGCGGCGACCAGAACGAGGTGCTGCTGGTCACGCGCGAGGGGACCGAGCGGTGGGCGCGCGCAGCCAAGACGGGCATCGCCGCGCGGCTGGCCGAGCGGATCGCGGCGGCGCTCGCCTGATGGTGGAGATCGCGATCCGCCGGCTGGCCCATGCCGAGGGCCTGCCGCTTCCCGCCTATGAGACGGCGGGCGCGGCCGCCATGGACCTGCGGGCGGCGGTGGAGGGGGATTCGCCCTTCACCCTGTCGCCTGGCGCGCGCGCGGCCATTCCAACGGGATTCTGCATCGCCCTGCCGGAAGGCTACGAGGCGCAGGTGCGGCCAAGGTCGGGCCTGGCGCTCAAGAGCGGGATCACCTGCCTGAACAGCCCGGGGACTGTCGACGCGGACTACCGCGGCGAGATCAAGGTGATCCTCGCCAACCTCGGGACCGAGCCCTTCCACATCCGCCGGGGCGACCGCATCGCCCAGATGGTGGTCGCCCCCGTCACCCACGCCAGCTGGCGCGAAATGGAGACGCTGGACCCTACCGCGCGCGGGGAAGGCGGCTTCGGATCGACCGGCGCCGCCTAGTACCTCAAAGCCCCAGAACTTCGCGCATGCCGTAGAGACCCGCTGGTTTGCCGTGGACCCACAGGGCGGCGGTGAGAGCGCCGCGGGCGAAGAGGGCCCGATCGCGGGCGGAATGAGAGAGGGTGATCGTCTCTTCCTCGCCGGCGAAAAGGACGGCGTGCTCGCCGACGATTCCGCCGCCCCGGAGCGAGGCGAAACCGACACCGCCGCGCGGCCGCGCCCCAGTGACGCCGGAGCGGGCAGCCAGGGCGTGCGCGTCCAGCGTCTCGCCGCGTCCGTGCGTGGCGGCCTCGCCAAGCAGGAGCGCCGTGCCGGAGGGCGCGTCGATCTTTCGCCGGTGATGGGCCTCGAAGATTTCGATGTCCCAGTCAGCGGCGGGAAGCCGCCTTGCCGCCTCCTCCACCAGGGCGGCCAACAGGTTCACCCCAAGAGAGAAGTTGCCTGCGCGCACGATGGCGATCTGTTTGGCGGCCTGGCGCACCTGTGCGTCCTCGGCGGGCGTGAAACCCGTAGCGCCGATGACGAGGGCCGGTCCACCGTGCCCGGCCGCCGCCGCGGCGAGGGCGGCGCTGGCCGAGGCGGTGCTGAAATCGACGATCACGTCGCAGGCGGCGGCCGCCGCGGGGAAGTCGGCCAGGGGCATTTCGTGCGCGGCGTCATCCGCGGCTCCGGGACGGTCAAGCCGCGCGGCGAGGCGGACGTCGTCGCGGCCGGCGACGAGCGTCTCGACCGCACGACCCATCCGCCCGAGCGCCCCCGCCACGCCGATCCGTATCGCCTCAGTCATCGCGCGCCCCTTTTGTGGTGGGCGAGGCATACGACGCCAAGCAGAGGCTTGACAGCCGGTCGAGATAATGTTGCAATATGAAAACTCCAAACATGTGCATGCGCCGCGGGCGGCTTCAACGCCCAGGCAATGGAGTCACTCACCAAATTTCCTTCAATGAGCGGCCGGTCAAAGCGGCCGCGGCCGCATGTTCGGCGGAGTGGGGTGACGGAAGCTGGCGGCCGCCGCGAAAGTCGGCCTTGACGGCCGGCCGAGATCATGTTGCAATATGAAAACTGACGAGGTGTGGGTTTGGCGGCTCCGACGAACCCCGCCCCAACTCAGAAGCGCTCCGGCGGCGGATCAGAGACTGATGCGCTCGAAGACGCGGACCCCCCGGCGGCTTGGGAGCCCCAACCTGGCCCGCAGAGCGCGTTTGTCGCTTCGACGCTGTTCGAGGTGATCTATGGCGGGGCTCGTGGCGGTGGAAAGACCGACGCGGCGCTGGGCGAATTCGCGAGGCACGCCGAGGCTCATGGCAAGGCGGCCAAGGGTCTGCTGGTGCGGCGCACACGGGTGGCTCTCGTCCCGACTATCGAGCGGGCGCGGGAGATCTACGGCGCCATGGGCGCCACCTGGCAGGAGCAGAAGTCGCGCTTTGTCTGGCCGAACGGCGCCATGCTTTATGTACGCTACCTCGACCGGGACCAGGACGCCGACGCCTACCAGGGCCACGACTACACGCGGGTCTATGTCGAAGAGTTGACGCAATTTGCAAGTCCGCGGCCGATCGACAAGCTCAAGGCGACCCTACGCAGCGCCGCTGGCGCGCCCTGCGCATTCCGCGCAACGTGCAATCCAGGCGGACCGGGTCATGCGTGGGTAAAAGCCCGCTATATCGATGCGGGCCCCTACAACATTATCGAGGAGAACGGCCTATCCCGCGTCTTCATTCCGGCTCGGCTGAGCGACAATCCGCGGCTGAGCGAAGCTGACCCACTCTATGTCGAGCGTCTGCGCCAGTCCGGCTCCGCCGAACTGGTCCGCGCGTGGCTGGAAGGCGACTGGAATGTCATCGAGGGCAGCTTTTTCGACAAATGGAGTGGGCGCAATGTCGTGCGTCCCTTTGCCGTGCCCGAGCTTTGGACCCGGGTGCGCTCGCTGGACTGGGGCTATGCAGCTCCTTTCAGCGTCGGCTGGTGGGCGGTGGCCTCTGATGACACCACCGCCGATAGCGACGTTGGCCCCCTGGTCATTCCACGCGGGGCGCTGGTGCGCTACCGCGAGTGGTACGGCTCGACCGGACGGCCCAACCAGGGCCTGAGGCTGGAGGCCGAGGCGGTCGCCAACGGCATCGTCGAGCGCGAGCGCGGCGAGAAGATCCACAATGCGGTGGCTGACCCCGCCATCTTCAGCACGCAGGGTGGCCCCTCCATCGGCGAACGGCTGCGCGTGGCGGGCGTCTGGTTCAGACCCGCGGACAACACGCGCGTCGGCAAGGCCGGCGCCCTGTCGGGGTGGGATCAGATGCGGGCGCGGATCGCGGGCCAGGGGAAGGGACCGATGCTATTTGTCTTCGATACCTGCCGCGACTTCATCCGCACCGTGCCGGTGCTGCAGCACGACCCGGACCGGCCAGAGGACCTCGACACCACGGCCGAGGACCACGTCGCTGATGAGGCGCGCTATGCGTGCCTCTCGCGACCGCTGACCGCTGGGCCGCCAGTCGTCCCGTCCAATCCGCGCGACCTGTGGGGACGGGCCGCTAAGCCGCCGGTCAACTGGAAGGTCGCCTGAAGATGCAGGGATCGGCGTCAGGCATGGATACGAGGCGGGACCGCGCTCGCTCGCTGGCCCAGCGTCAGCGCGACGCCGGCGGCGAGCCTGCTGACCGACCCGCCCAGCCCTCACAGGATGCGTCCGGCGGAATCACTTCCGGTCCGGCGGAGAGCGCGGCGACCGAGCTTCCCGACCTCAACCGACTCAAACGGTACTTCACCGAACACGAACAGCTGACCTATGAGGCGCGGCGTAATAGCCTGACGTCCATAGACTATTACGACTCCGACCAGTTCACACGCGAGGAGCTGGCCGAGCTGCACGCCCGTGGCCAGCCGGCGATCGTGATCAACCGCATCAAGCCGGCGATCAACGGCATCATCGGGGTCACCGAGCGGGGCCGATCCGATCCGAAGGCCTGGCCACGCAATCCCGTCGACGCGGACAGCGCCGACGTGGCGACCGACGTCCTGCGCTACATCGGCGACTACAATCGCTTCCGCCGCATCAAGCAGGATGTGTTCCGCGACATCCTCGTGCCTGGCACCGGCGCGGCTCTGATCGGCGCCGACGCGGACAGCCAGGTGACGATCACCCAGATCCGCTGGGAGGAATTCTTCTTTGACGCCCGCAGCCGGCGCCCGGACCTCAAGGACGCGCGGTATCTCGGCGTCGCCAAGTGGATGTACGCCGATGACGTGGTCGCCCTTTATCCCGGCCGCGCGCGGGAGGTGGAACTCAGCGTGGAAAACACGCCGCTGGGCGGCGGCGGGATTGTTCCAGATCAGAGCTTCCAGGACCGGCCGCTGAACGGGCCGGGCACTGGCGGAGCCTGGATCGATCCCAGGCTCCGCCGCCTGCTGGTGGTGGAGATGTACTGGCGCGACGGCGGTGTGTGGAACCGATCGGTGTTCACCGGAACGGACATCCTCGAGCATGGGCCAAGCCCGTATCTCGACCACAAGGGCCGGCCAGATTGCCCGATCGAGGCCCAGAGCGCTTATGTCCGCCGCGACAACGGCCGCTACGGCGCGGTGTGGGATATGATCGGGCCGCAGGACGAGATCAACAAACGCCGCGCCAAGAGCCTGCACCTGCTCACCGTCACCAGGCTGGAAGCCAAGGATCCCAGCGCCGTGAACATCGACGCGGACGTGGCGCGCAAGGAAGCGGCGCGGCCGGACGGGGTGCTGCCGCTCGGCTGGGGCATCGCGCCGAACACCGCCGAGTTCCAGGGCAACATGGAGATGATGTCCGAGGCCAAGGCCGAGATCGAGCGGATGGGCCCCAACCCGGCTGTGCTCGGCCGCAACAGCGAGGACTCCTCGGGCCGGGCCCTGCTGGCGCGCCAGCAGTCGGGCCTGGTGGAGATGGCGAACCTCTACGGCGCGCTGGAGGACTGGGAGCTGCG
>JAFANN010000029.1 GCA_019232665.1 Caulobacteraceae bacterium
CCAGGATCGGCTGGACCGGCGAATGGGGAGTCGTCGACAGCCCGCCCTGCTCGGCGAAATCCGCGGCGGCCTGGTTGACGGTGAGGATGTGGCCTTCGCGGTCAACGACGAGCACCGGATCGGGAAAGTTGGCGAGGATGTCGGCCACGAACCGGCGCAGGTCCGACACCCGCGACTTGGCTTCCTGCAGCAGGGTCATCTGCTGAAGGACGAGATCGCCTCCCGGCGGCGGCGCGCTCGCCGATCGCGCGAGGACGGCCCCGCCGACGCTGCGCTCGAGCGCGCGCAGCTCCTCCGCCAGATAGCCGCTGGCGGCGTTGAGCCGCCGCCAGCCCCAATAGGGGACGATCATCGCCTCGGTGACCAGGAACGAGGCCGGGGGCAGCCAGATCCGGAACGCCACCACTGCCACGATCGCACCGACGGCGGGAAGCGCCGCCATGCCGGCGGCGACGACCAGGTTGTCGGTGGGCCCGAGCCGCACCAGGGCGACCAGCACGAGCCACATCATCGCCAGCGAGACGAGCAGGACCGTCACCTCCGAGGCGGGGACTATGGCGGTGCCGGTCAGCAGCGCGTTGAGGATGTTCGCATCCACCTCGACGTTCGGCATGCCGGACCGGCCGGAGACGGGCGTCGGGTAGTTGTCCAGGAGGTTGGGCGCTGTCGCGCCAACCAGAACGTACTTTCCCTTGAAGAGATCGGGAGGGATTCTGCCGTCGAGAACTGCGCCGGCCGAAACATGCTTGAACGATCCAGGTGGCCCGACGAACGGGATGAGTATTTCCCCCGCGCGATAGATGTCCTTGTCGGCGACCGTCGGATGATCGCCGACTCCCGGAGATGAAGGTCCTTTATCCACCAGCCGCGCCAGCTGAAGCGCAAGCCGAGGCACGGGGGAGCCCCGACCCTCGAAGAGGAAGGCTCTGCGCACGATCCCATCATTGTCGCCCTCAGAGTCCGCGGCTCCCTCGCCAGCAGCCGATGAGGTCGCTTCGAGCCGTCGGGGTCCTCCCTGGTAGGGCGCGTTGACCAGTTGTCCCAGATAAGTGGGCGTACGCTGCATCGCGTCGTGAACAGCCTCATCGTCGAGTCGATTTGTCGGCGCGGCAAAGATGAAATACCAGCTGATCGCTCGCGGTTTCCGGCGGCCAATATCGTTGATCAGCTCCGCCAGGGCCCGCCGAGGCCACGGCCACTCGCCTTTCTCATTGAGACTCGCCGAGTCGACCGAGACGATGACAATGTCGTTGGACGGTACGACGTGACGAAGTTTCAGCGCCATGTCGTAGAGGGCGTTGTCGAGTCGCGTGGTCGCGCCCGTGAAGACGAACGTCGCCAGCAGGACACTCGAGAACGCGGCGGTTGCGAGCCACTCGACCCACATCCGGCGATGTCGCTCGGTCTCGGCCCGGCGTCCGCCTGTTGGCGGACGACCCGCGATGTGAGGACCCGGCTCTAGGGGTTCAGGCAGATGCGACGTCCAGCGCCGGCGAGGGTGTCCGCTCTAGGCGGTAGCCGAAACCATAGACTGGCCCGAAGTTGAAGCCGCGCTCCGGCGTCAGGCCCAGCTTGTTCTTCAGGCGGCAAACGTGCGTGTCGAGCGTCCGGGAGGAAACGTTGGCTCCGACGCCCCAGACCTCCTCCATGAGATAGCTGCGCGCCAACGGCCTGTGCATGTTCCTGAACAGGGTCAGGGCGAGCGCGAACTCCTTGGCGGTGAGCGGCTGCTCCTCGGAGCCCGAAATGACGACCTCACGCGAGCGGTCGAAAGTGAACTCGTCGAAGGTCTCGAGCACGTCGTCGTGGCGCGGCGAGACACGGCGCAGCAAGGCCTCGACCCGGGCGGTCAGGACAGGCTCGCGGATCGGCTTGGAAATGAAGTCGTCAGCGCCCGCCATCAGGCCGGCCACGAGGTCCTCGTCGCCGTTGCGCGCTGTAACGAGGATGATCGGTATGGTCTTGGCGAGAGCGCCCGCCCGCACGCGCTGAACCAGTTCCAGACCGGTGACATCGGGGAGCGTCCAGTCCAGGCAGGCGAGGTCGAAGGTCTCCCGGTGAAGCGCCCTGAGGAACGACGAGCCGTCTGAGAACACAGCTGGCCTGTGCCGCGCACCGACGATCGTCGAAATGTGGGCCCGTTCTTCCGCGTCGTCTTCGACGATGGCGATGCGTCTCAACTCAAACCCCCATTCCGTGCGCCAACCCGCCCGCCGGTGCGGCGGATCGTAGCAACAGCCCTTTCGTGGTCCCACGACGCATCAGTTGTCGGCTCGATCATCCGGAGCAGCGCGGTCAGCGACTGCGAACTGAAACCACATCGCCCCATCTCCAGCAGTATGGGCGCTACTCCCCTCCCCGTAACGCAGGGAGGCCTCCACGTAACATTTCAATCACACGTTTGATGCCATTCAAGCGTCCCCTTTTCAAGAGTTGGCGCTGTCGCGTCCACAACCTGCCCTTGCCATTTTGCAGTGCAGCACCCATTTCGCAGTTGCGTGTTTGCACTGCACAACGGAGATGGAAGATGTTGCGCGCGTTCGAACGATGGCTGACTAAGGCTTTCGCGCCTGTGTTCGCGATGCTTGAGGACGTCCCTGCGCGGGCGATGCCACGGCTGTTCGCACCGTTTTGAGCCACCCGCTTGGTAGGCCCCAGAAGGTCAGGCGTGGTCCAGCACCGGCTTTGATCTGTACGGGGCCTCGAGCGCCTTCACCTCGTCGTCGGTGAGCGAGAGGGTGAGCGCTGCGGTCGCATCCGAGATGTGGTGGCTCTTGGACGCGCCGATGATGGGCGAAGTGATCGCCGAGTTCCTGAGAACCCAGGCAAGCGCCACCTGCATATTCGAGACGCCGCGGGCCCGGGCGACCTCGCCGACGGCGTCGACCACCGAAAAGTCCGCATCCCGATAGTAGAGCCTCGAGGCGAACTCGTCGGTCCTCGCCCGCTCGGTATTACCTTCCCCTGGATGGGCGCGACCGCCCGCCAGAAAACCGCGAGCCAGGGGCGACCATGGGATGACGCCTACGCCCTGGTCGAGACAGAGCGGCAGCATCTCGCGCTCTTCCTCCCGATAGACCAGGTTGTACTGGGGTTGCATGGACACGAACGGTGTCCAGCCGTGCGACCGGGACGTCGCCAGCATCTTCATGAACTGCCAGGCGAACATCGACGAGGCGCCGATGTAGCGGGCCTTGCCGGCGCGCACGACGTCGTTGAGCGCCTCCAGGGTCTCTTCGATCGGGGTGGCCGGATCGAACCGATGGATCTGGTAGAGATCCACGTAGTCGACGCCGAGCCTCTCCAGGCTGCGGTCGATCCCGTCCATGATATGTTTGCGTGACAACCCGCGGTTGTTGGGGTCGGAGCCCATGGCGCCATTGACTTTGGTAGCGATGACGACCTCGTGGCGCTTTGCGAACGCCTTGAGGGCCTTGCCAGTGACCCGTTCGCTCTCGCCCTGTGAATAGACGTCCGCGGTGTCGAAGAAGTTGATTCCCGCCTCGATCGCCGCTCGATAGAACGGCAAGGCCTGCTCTTCGTCCAACACCCAGGAGCGCCACTTCGAGCTGCCGTAGGTCATGCAGCCGAGGCACAGGCGCGAGACTTTCAAGCCGGTCGCGCCCAGTCTGACGTAGTCCATCGCCGTTCTCCCGGTTGGCCCCCCTCTACTGGCTGATAGCTGAAAGCCCGCTGCGGGGGGTCCGCAGCGGGCCTCGGCTCCGGCTTCTATGACCGGACGTTTCCTCCGATCCCCCAACGCAAGTTCGGCGCGGCGGCGAAACGAAACAGTCTAAGAAACCGATGGGTTGTCAACTGCCGCCGGGAGGGTTGCGAGAGCTTCCTCCAGCCCGTCCGCGGCGGCGCAGGCTGCCTCGAACAGGTACTCGGGACGCGTGACGCTCACCGGCCCCACGCCGGCTTTCCCGAGAGCAGTTGCGGCGTCGAACAGTCTCGACCTCGCGATGATGGCGCCGTGGGCCGGGGATGAGTCGGCGTCCGGACAAAGCTTCGCCAGGGCGGCGCGTGCGATGGCGTCTTGCGCGGCGGGCCACGCCAGCGCCGCCGTGCTGCGACCTCGGGCCCTCGCGCCGGCGATCGAAAGCAGCCGGCGGCAGGCGGCCTTCTGAGCCGGCGTCCAACTCGCCCCAAACGAAGCGACGAGATGGGCCTGACTGCGCAAGATCAGTCCGTCGGACAGCGGCTTGAGCCCGTTCGCGGCGAGAGTCGCGCCCGTCGTGGTGATGTCGACGACGAGCTCGGCGGCGCCCGCGGCCGGCGCGCCTTCGGTGGCCCCTCCGGACTCCGCCAGCCGATAGTCGGCGATGCCGTGACGCGCGAAGAAGGCGCGGGTCTGAAGCAGGTACTTCGTCGCCACGCGCAGGCGTCTGCCAGTCCGGGCCAGGTAGAGGTGGGCCACGTCCTCGACATCGGCCATCGAGTCGACGTCGATCCAGCTTTTCGGGGCCGCGACCACGAGGTCCGCGCGACCAAATCCCAGGGCCATCAGCAGGCGGAATCGCTCCGCACCCTCGACAGGCTGCTCCCTTAGCAGGTCTTCCCCGGTCACCCCGAGGTGCGTGTCTCCCACAGCCAGGGACGTCGCGATGTCACCGGCCGAAGCAAGCCGAACCTGCACGTCCTCGAGACCCTCGAGCGCTGCGGAATAGCCACGGGACCCGCCTGACGCGCGCACGGGCAGGCCGCAATCGGCAAGCCAGTCTTCGACCTGTTCCTTCAGCCGGCCCTTGGAGGGGATGGCGATGATCAGCGGATCGCTCATCGTTGTGCGCCCGCCCACGCGCGTCCAGGCCGGACCATGCAGCCCACCGCTCCGGTCGGCAGGCTCGCGCCCAGCCGCGCGGGAAGCCCATCATAGCGGCCGCCTGCCGCCACCGGCTGCTCGTCTCCCAGGGCGGCGCTGCGCACCTCGAAGACCATCCCGTCGTAGTAGCCGAAGGCGCGGCCGAAGGCGGCCGAGAACCTCAGGCGGTCACGCGGCACGCCGGCCCCGGCCATGACCTCGACGCGTCGCGCCCACCCCTGGCGTGCCGCCGAAAGCTGGCCAGAAGCGGCGCCAACGAGCTTCAGCACCGCCTCGAGCGCGGCGTCCGGGTCCCCGGCGATGCCGAGAAAGGCCCTGAACAGGTCGGCTTCGGCTGGCGTCAGCCGGCCCGCCCGGGCCAGTGCGGTGCGCTCGCCAAGCCGGTGGACGATCTCCGCGGGTGAGCGGCCGCCTACGGGCTCGATCCCTGCAAGCGCCCAGATCTCCTCGAGCACCATCACCGCTTCCGGCTCGGGCATCTGCGCGAGGAGGCGCGAGAGCCCGTCGCCCCCGCGCGCTGCGGCGTCTGCGGCGCCGTTCACCGCCGCGTCGAGCTCGGCGCGAAGGCGGCGGGGACTGGAGAACGCCCGCTTCAGGCGCGCGCTCAGCGGCGGCGCCAGATCGAGCGCGTCGACGACGATTGCGAAGAGCCCGACGTCTCCCAAGACAAGGGTCAGGTCGTCCCGACCCCCCGCACAGGCCGAGCGCCATGCGCGAGCGGCGATCTCGGCGTCGGCGCGGGGCCCGTCACCGCTCTCGAAGGCCTCGATCCCGAACTGCGGGAACTCCTCGGCCCGGGTCGAGCCCGGCGGGGCGACCCGGAAGGCGTGGCCGCTATAGAAATAACGTCCCTCCGGCCGGCCGCTGGCGATATGCGCGCGCAGGGCGGGGATGGTGAAGTCCGGGCGGAGGCACTGCTCCGGTCCGCCGTCCGGCGTCTGCACCACGAAGAGACGCTCGCGTAGGGTCTCGCCCGCCAGGTCCAGCAGGAGTCCGAGCGGCTGCAGGACCGGGGCGTCGAGCAGGTGGACAGGACTCTCGACCAAGGGAGCCTGGACCGCCTCGCGCACCTTCGTCGGAATCGGCGCCTCGAGCCTCACCCGGCGGCCTCCACGATGCGCTGGACATGAGTGATCCAGTCGCTCCGCGGGGCGCTGATTTGGCCCGGCCGCTCCTCGCGCCAGGCGCGGTTGTCGGTGACGCCCTCGGCCAGCTGACGGCCGAGATCGAGGTCTTTGATCGTCACCACGCCCTGGGCGATCTCGTCGCCGCCGACGATGATCGCGGCCGGCGAAAGTCGGCGGTCGGCGTACTTCATCTGCGCCCGCATGCCCGAACCGCCCAGATAGACTTCCGCGGCAATGCCGCTGGCCCGTAGCTCCGCGGCCAGGGCGAAGTAGTCGCCCATCAGGGTCTGATCCAGCGCAAGCACGACCACGGGCCCGCGCGGCGCGCCGCCAGCCGCCCCGATCGCGGAGAGCGCAGCGGCGAGACGCGACACACCGAAAGAGAAGCCCGTGGCCGGAGTCCGTTCGCCGGTGAACCGCGCCACGAGGTCGTCGTAGCGCCCGCCCCCGCCAATGGAGCCGAAGCGCGCCGCTTCCTCGCCCTCGCCCTGAAGCTGGAGTTCGGCTTCGAACACCGCGCCGGTGTAATACTCCAGCCCCCGCACCACAGAGGGTTCGAAGGCGGCCGCGCTGCTGTCCACGCCTAGGCGCGTGAGCGCCTCGCCGATCCCGGAAAGCTCGGCCAGGCCCTCGTCCCCCTCGGCCGAACCGCCAATGACATTGGAAAGGCGCTCGAGCACGGACTCGCGTGATCCGCCGCCGGCTTCGACGAAGGCGAGCACCGCCTCGATCGCAGAAGCCTCGAGCTCGGCGCCGCGGGTGAAGGCGCCGGATTCGTCCAGCCGCCCTCTACCTAGCAACGCCGCCACGCCGTCGGAGCCGAGCCGGTCGAGCTTGTCGACCGCCCGCAGCACGGCGAGCTTCTGCATCGGGTCGGCCACGCCGGAGGCGGTGAGCAGGCCGTTCAACAGCTTGCGGTTGTTGATCTTCAGAGCGCAGGCGCCCGGAGGAAGGCCGGCGGCGGCGTAGCCCTCGATCGCCATGGCGATGATCTCGGCGTCCGCCTGCGGTCTCGAGGAGCCGACGGTGTCGGCGTCGCACTGGATGAACTGCCGATACCGACCAGGCCCCGGCTTTTCGTTCCGCCACACCGGTCCAAAGGCGTAGCGCCGAAAGGGCTTGGGCAGGGTCTCCCAGTTCTCGGCCACGAACCGGGCCAGCGGCGCGGTGAGGTCGTAGCGCAGGGCCATCCACTGTTCGTCGTCATCGCGCAGGGCGAAGACGCCCTCGTTGGGGCGATCGGCGTCCGGCAGGAACTTGCCCAGGGCGTCAGCGTATTCGAAGGCCCCGGTGTCCAGAGGCTCGAAGCCATAGGATTCATAGACACGGGAGACCGCGGTCAGGATCCGGCGCTCGATCTCCAGCGTGCCGGCGCGGCGGTCCTGAAAGCCGCGCGGTGCGCGGGCGAGGGGCCTTGGCGGTGTCTCAAAGGTCATGGCGCCCGGCGCTTACGGCGTGGGCGGCTGCGGAGCAAGCCGCCGCCTGGCTCAGGCCTTGCCTGACGACGCCTGCTCGAGCGCTCGCGTCACGGACTGAGGCGTGAGTAGCTGGGGCAGCACCGTCGGGGCGTCCCCCTTGGCGTCATAGAGGAGATAGAGCGGCACGCCGATCCGTCCCTGCGCCTGCAGGGCCTGGCCGATTGCCGCGTCCTTGTTCGTCCAGTCGCCGACCAGATAGACCGCGTTCGCCCTGTGGAAGGCGCGGGCCACCGAGGGATTCGAAAACGCCACGCGTTCGTTCACCTGACAGGTGACGCACCACGCGGCCGTGAAGTTGACAAGCACGGGATGGCCGGCTGCGCGCGCCTGGACGACCGCCTGAGGGCTCCACGGCTGAGACGTCAGGGCGCTGGCGCCAAGGGGCGCGGCCGCGACGAGGCCCGCCCCGACGAGAGTGACAAAGGCTGCGCCGCCAAGCGCCGGCGCGTGGCCGCCGGCCGCGCGCCTCTCCTGCGAAAGGCCAAAGAGCCATGCGGCCAGCGCCAGGACGACCGCCGCCGCCAGCAGGCGCGCCAGACCCACGGCGCCGGACTGCTGGGCCAGAACCCAGGCGAGCCAGGCGGCGGCGGCGTACATCGGAAACGCCATGGCCTTGCGGAAGACCGACATCCAGGCGCCCGGTCTCGGGAGGAGCCGGATGAGCGCCGGGGTGAAGGCCACGATCGTGAACGGGGCCGCGAAGCCAAGCCCCAGCGCGAGGAACACAGCCAGGGCGAAGGCCGGAGGCTGAGTGAGAGCATACCCCAGGGCCGGCCCCATGAACGGCGCCGTGCAGGGCGCGGCGACGACCACTGCGAGCACTCCGGTAAACACCGCCCCGATCGCCCCGCCGCGCGCAGCGAGCCCGCCGCCAAGGCCCTGCAGCGAGGTCCCGATCTCGAACAGCCCCGACAGATTGAGCGCCGCCGCCAGCATCACCAAGGCGAGCAGGGCGACCAGGGTCGGGCTCTGCAGCTGGAAACCCCAGCCGACGGCCGACCCGGCGGCGCGGAGGGCGAGCAAAGCCCCCGCCAGGACGAGGAAGCTCGCCAGGACGCCGCCCAGGAACGCCAGCGCCTGCGTCCGTGCCTGGGTGTGATCTTCCGAATGGCCCGCCAGGGCGGTGGCCTTCATGGACAGGATCGGGAAGACGCACGGCATGAGGTTGAGGATCAGGCCACCGACGAAGGCGTAAGCCGTCGCCAGCCACAGACCGAGCTGACCCGTCTGGGCGGATGCCGAAGCCAATGCGACGTGGCCCGCGGTCCCGGGCAGCGGCGGGCCGGCCCTGGCCGCAAGATCGTATCCCTGCCCGTCGATCATGAGAGCCCCCGCGAGCTGTGAGGGCGTCTTGCCGGTGAAGGCGGCGCCGGGGACGAGGGTGAGGGTAAGTCCCCGCGGCCCGCGCTCGACAGACTGAGGCTTGGCTTGGTCGATCGCGGAGGAGTCGTATGGGAAAAAGTAGGCGCTCGCGACGTTGGCGTTCGCCAGCGCTGGCGCGGCGGCGCTCAGACGCACCGAGCCTCTCGAGGCCTGGAAGGTGGCGTTCACCACGCCCGTCCGGGGCGTGCTCGACAACGCCGACTGGATGAGGGCATGGCCCTCGGGGTCAGCCGGCGCGGGACCCGAAGTCACCGGAAGGTCGAGCTGAGTGACCGCTTCGCCCGGGACGCAGACCTCGGCGCAGATCAGGTAGTCGACCTTGGCGGTGAGATGCGCCGGGGCGCCCGGGCGGGCGCTGGCCGGGACGGAGACCGGGACCGGGAGTACGGCCCGTCCCTCGTAGCCGTAGTTCATGATCGGGCCGAGCGGCAGCCGGCGAGGCGTGGGCCACACAATGCCACCCGCCCGCCAGCCGTCGGGAAGGGTCCAGGCGATCTCGGTCGCCTCGCCCGCATCGCCGGGGTTGCGCCAGTAAGTGTGCCAGCCAGCGTCCTGGTCGAGCACGACGGCGACCCACAGCGTCGATCCAGGCGCCGCCGCCTTGGCGTCCGCGACCATGCGAACCTTCGCATGGGGCGAGGGTCCGACCTGCGCCAGCGCCGGAGCGGTGAGCCCGAGGCAGATTGCCAGAGCGACGATGAGGGCGCGGAACCGGTCCATGGGCTGCCGATATAGGCGCTCGGGCATGGCAAAGGAACGAGATGGACGGCCGCGGCCTCGCCGGCCGGCCCGGCTTGATTTTGGCGCGCCGCCGCGCTCCTTCGTGCAGAAGGGCTCGCCTACTGCGTCGGCAAGCCATCGACGGAGACCCGAATGCCAGCGTCGTTCGACGAGATCGAGATCGGTCAGGTCCTTTCGCTCGGGGTCGCGCCCGTCGACGAAGAGTCCCTGAAGTCCTTCGTGTCACGTTTCACGCCGGCCTGGGACGTGGCGCAGGGGGCCCCGGACGCGATGGTCTACGCCATATGGTCGAAGCTCGACGCGGCGGCGGCGGCCTCCTGGCCGCAGACCAAGCGCGTGGGCGTGGACGCGCTTCGCTGGGTGCGCAATCCGCCCGCCGGCGAGCTGCTGCGGGGACGCATGACCGTGATGGGCAAGGATCCCGTCGGCGAGGGCAAAGGGATCGTGATCGCGCAGCACGATCTGCTCGACGAATCCGGCCGGCTCGTCTTTTCCTGCCTTACGCGCAGCGTGTTTGCTCGCTGAACGCATAGGACGCTCGCCTCCGGACGTATCCGGCGCGCGTGGCTCCGCAGGTCGTCGAAGCGGAAGCGTTCGATCAGTTGAAGGTGGCCGCCGCCGCCTGCTGCCGGGTGATCGCCATGGAGATGAGCTTGTCCCAGCCGGCGAGCGAGTTGATGTGGGCGAAGATCTGCTTGAGCGCCCCGTTGTCCATCAGCTCGCGCAGTTTCTCGTTGGGCAACGCCTTCAGACGGTCTTCCGAGACGGCGTAGTACTCCGCGATGTCCTGCGGGGTTCCCGGTGTGCCGTCCGGATTGGCCGGCGTGTAGGTGGTCTTGCGGGTCTCGAGGAGGTCGAGGCCGTTCAGCAGATCGATGAACGACTCGGTCCGCTTCACCTCGACTTCGTAGTCGTTGCAGAACTGGATGCAGCCCTTCGTATAGTCGGTCGGCTGGCCCGACGGGTCGAAGAACGGAAGATCCGGCAGATCGCCGAGCATTTCCGCGTCGCGGTCGATGCAGACGACGAACTGCTGGCGGGATTCGTCGTTGGCGAGGACGAAGGGGTAGCGGCGGATATAGGCCGGCACGTAGACGCCCGTGTCGAAGTACCCGTTGGCCTGGATGAACATGTTCGTGTTCGCCTCGAGGCCCATGACCCCCAACGGCTGGCGCTTGTCGCCGGCGAAGATGATCGGGAAGGATAGGGAGGCGGGGACGAACTCGCCCACGGTCACCGGGATCGCCTGGTGCGTGGAGGCGAACATGAACGGCTTCTCGATCTTGCGCAGCCCGAGCTTGGCGTGAACCTGGGCGTTGAGCGGCTCGGGCCGCGAATAGAACAGCGCATTGCCGGAGACCGGGGCGTTCGCGGGAGGCGGAAAAGTGGCCATGAGGGCGTATCGGTGTCCAGGATCGGAGGTGACCGGCGAAAACTCTCAGACATGCCGGGCGCCGTTCGGCGGCGGGCGGGTTCTAGCCAAACCGCGCAGAGGCGGCAATCAGGCGACTCTGGCCGGATCGACGCGGGCGAACTGGTTTCGATCACGCCAGGAAGAGGGCTAAGACTGCCGAGCCGATGAGCACCGAGACCGAAAGCCCACCATCCGGCCGCGACCGGCTAGCCATGATCAGCATCGGGATCGGGATCCTGACCGTGATCGCGGCGGGGTTCGCCTGCTACGCCCTGCGCAAGATCATCACCCCACTTCTTCTCTCGGTCTTTCTCCTGCTGGTGATCGGCGGGCTCGAAAGGGCGCTGACCCAATGGACGCCCCTTCCCCGCCGCGCGGCGCTGCCTGCCGCGATCGTGGCGGTGGTGGCCCTGTTCGGATTTTCGATCTGGCTGATCGCCGAGAACGCCGCGGGCATCGTGGAGCAGTCGAGCGTCTACGCCGCCCGGCTGGACGAGATTATCCACATGGTCTCCGATCGTTTCGGTCTGCAGACCGCCCCGACGATCGACCAGCTCCTCCACAAGCTCAATCCGGGGCGCTTTGCGTCCGTCGTCGCCCGTGAGGCCACGCACATTCTCGACGGCGCGGTATTCGTCCTGATCTACCTGGCCTTCATGCTGGCATCGCGCGAGGGTTTCCGGGGCAAGGTGGAGCGCCTGTTCCCCAAGCACGGTCACGTAGAGGCCATCGAAGTCGCCGGCCGCATCCAGCACGGCGTGCAGAGCTACGTCTGGGTTCAGACGGTCGTCGGCCTCATCATCGCCGGCGCTTCGGTGCTGGTGATGTGGCCGATGGGCATCCCGCACCTGATGTTCTGGGCCTTCCTGATCTTCATGGCCAACTACATCCCGGCGATCGGCGCGGCGATCGGCGTGGTGCTGCCGCCGGTGTTCGCCCTGGTCGACCTGAACGATATCTGGCGTCCGATCCTTCTCTTCGTCCTGCTGGAAGTCATTCACTTCGCCGTCAGCCACGTCGTGCAGCCGCGGATGCAAGGCCGCAGCCTAAACATCGACCCGATCGTCGTGCTGATCTCGCTCGCCTTCTGGGGGGCCATCTTCGGAATCGCCGGCGCGTTCCTCTCCACCCCGCTGACGGTGGTGGTGATGGTGGTCTGCAACGAGTTCCGCGCCACCCGCTGGGTGCCGGTCCTGCTCTCCGCCGACGGCAAGCCCTACGCGAACGAATCCAAGGACGTTCACGCCGTGGAGGCCCCGGTCGGCTGATCTTGCGTTCAGCCCTGCCGGTTTCTGACCAGATCGTCGACGACACCCGGGTCGGCTAGGGTCGTGGTGTCGCCAAGGTTGGCGATGTCCCCCTCGGCGACCTTGCGCAGGATCCGGCGCATGATCTTTCCGGAGCGGGTCTTGGGCAGGCCAGGCGCCCACTGGATGACGTCCGGATGGGCGAACGGCCCGATCTCGCGGCGGACCCAGGCGACCAGCTCGCCGCGAAGCTGCTCGCTGGGATCGCGGTCCGCTTTCAGGGTGACGTAGGCCCACACGCCCTGGCCCTTGATGTCGTGCGGGAAGCCCACGACCGCCGCCTCGGCGACTGCCTGGTGCGCCACGAGGGCGCTCTCGATCTCCGCCGTGCCCAGCCGGTGGCCGGAGACGTTGATGACGTCGTCCACGCGCCCGGTGATCCAGTAGTAGCCGTCCTCGTCGCGGCGGCAGCCGTCGCCGGTGAAGTACTTGCCCGGATAAGCGGCGAAGTAGGTGTTGATGAACCGCTCGTGGTCGCCGAACACCGTGCGCATCTGCCCCGGCCAGCTGTCGATCAGGCAGAGGTTGCCGCTCGTCGCCCCTTCCAGGACCTTTCCTTCGGCGTCGACCAGCTGCGGCTTCACGCCCGGCAGGGGCTTCGTGGCTGACCCCGGCTTCAGGGTGGTCGCCCCAGGCAGGGGAGAGATCAGGGTGGCCCCAGTCTCAGTCTGCCACCAGGTGTCGACGACCGGGCAGCGCCCCTCGCCAACGACCCGATGGTACCAGAGCCATGCCTCGGGATTGATCGGCTCGCCGACGGTGCCCAGGAGGCGCAGCGAGCGTCTCGATGTGCGGGTGACCGGCTCGTCCCCTTCGCGCATCAAGGCGCGCAGCGCCGTCGGGGCGGTGTAGAAGATCTCGACCTTGTGCTTGTCGATCACCTCCCAGAACCGGGAGACCGAGGGATAGGTCGGAATACCCTCGAAGATCAGGGTCGTCGCCCCGTTCGCCAGCGGTCCGTACACGATGTAGCTGTGCCCGGTGACCCACCCGACGTCGGCCGTGCACCAGAAGACCTCGCCCTGCCGGTAGTCGAAGATCATCTCGTGCGTCCAGCTGGCCCAAGCGAGATAGCCGCCAGTCGTGTGCAGCACGCCCTTCGGCTTTCCTGTCGAGCCTGAAGTGTAGAGGATGAAGAGAGGGTCCTCCGCGCCCATCGGCTCGGGAGGGCAGTCTGCGGACGCAGAGGCGCGCGCGA
This sequence comes from Caulobacteraceae bacterium, assembly GCA_019232665.1. GTDB lineage: Bacteria > Pseudomonadota > Alphaproteobacteria > Caulobacterales > Caulobacteraceae > Acaudatibacter. The sequence goes on from JAFANN010000029.1 coordinate 13,474, forward strand.
CGTCATAGTCGACGTCGCGGCCCGCGATCATCGGCACGTCGGCGTGGGTGCGGCGGACGACGATCACTGTCTCCACCTCCGGACACTGCTCGAGCGCCGTGTCGACGTTCGCCTTCAGCGGCACCTTGCGACCGCCCCGCAGACCCTCGTCGGCGGTCACGACGATGCGCGAGCGGCAATCCTGGATTCGTCCGGCGATCGAGTCGGGCGAGAAGCCGCCGAAGACCACCGAATGCACAGCCCCGATCCGCGCGCAGGCCAGCATGGCGTAGGCCGCCTCGGGGATCATCGGCAGGTAGATCGTCACCCGGTCGCCCTTGGCGACGCCGTGGGCCTTCAGCACGTTCGCCATCCGGCACACCTCGGCATGGACTTCGCCGAAGGTGATCCGGCGGCTCTGCGAGGGATCATCCCCTTCCCAGATGATGGCGACGTCGTTCGCCCGCTGCGGGAGGTGGCGGTCGAGGCAGTTGGCGCTGGCGTTGAGGACACCGTCCTCGAACCAGCGGATGCGGAAATCCTCACGCCGGAACGACACATCCTTGACCTTGGAGAACGGGCGGATCCAGTCCAACCGGCCCCCGACATCGCGCCAGTACCCCTCCGGGTCCGCCTCGACGCGCCGCACCGCCGCCTCGTACCCCGCGGCGTCGATGTGCGCCCGTTCCGCCCACTCTGCTGGAACCGGAAAAACCTGACCTTCGCTCACGGCGCTTCGTTCCTCCCATTCCGTATGGACGTTGGCGTCCCTCTCGTATTGGCGAGTATGCGGAGGGGACTCTCGAAGGCAAGGCGACCAACGTTGGACTGCGCAGGTTGTCTCCATCAGATTCTGCTCGAAATAAGAGCCGGCTTGGCGTCATCTCCTGCGCGCGCCGTGGTGGCGCGAAACGACGGACGTCTCCCAGGGCCGGAATGCTGCTTCATCTGTCGACCTGGCCCGAGATCGAGGCCTACCTGTCCCGCTCCCGCACGATCGTCGTGCCGGTCGGCTCCAACGAGCAGCATGGCCCCACCGGCCTCCTGGGCACCGACTGGCTATGCCCGGAGATCATTGCGCACGAGGCGCAGAAGACGGCGGATATGCTCGTCGCGCCGACGTTCAACATCGGCATGGCCCAGCATCACCTGGACTTCCCCGGCACGATCGCCCTGCGACCCTCGACCTTCATGGCCGCTATCGCCGACTGGACCCACTCGCTGGCCCATCATGGGTTCGAAAGGATCTTCTGGCTCAACGGCCACGGCGGCAACGTGGCGACCATGGAGGCGGCCTTCAGCGAGCTCTACTCGGAAGCCAGCTTCGCCGGACGGCGCGCCGGCTTCGCCTGCCGCCTGAAGAGCTGGTGGGAACTCAAGGGAGTGTTCAAGCTCGCAACCCAGCAGTTCCCGACGGGACACGGCAGTCATGCCACCCCCTCGGAGATTGCGGTCACCCAGTGGGCCTATCCTGAGCACATCAAGGCCGCCAATTACGCTCCGCAGATCGCGCCCACCGGGCCCATCCGCGAGGCGAGGGATTTTCGGGCGCGTTATCCAGACGGACGCATGGGCTCCGATCCGGGCCTGGCCACGCCGGAGAAGGGCGGCGAACTCGTTCGGCTCGCCGTCGAGGGCCTGATCCAGGCCGTGGCGGAGTTCTCCGCCGAACGCCCGCCTGCGGAGCGGGTGGACGCATGACACAGGCGAAACTGCTGCCCTCGCTCCCGCCCCTTCCGGTCCAACCGCGGGGCGTCACATGGCCCACCGCGGATTGGCCTACTGGACCCTGCTCGGCGGACCCGCGCCTCATCGAGGCTCTGCTGGCCGAGGCGTTCGAGGGCGACCCGGCCGGCCCGCTCGGGGAAACCCACGCGGTCGTAGCAGTCCAAGGGGGGCGCCTCGTCCTCGAGCGCTATGGCGCCGGCTACGGACCCGACGCGACCTGCCGCTCCTGGTCGATGGCCAAGAGCATCACCCAGGTTCTAGTCGGTCTCGCTGTGGGCGATGGCGCGCTCGACATCCACGCGCCATCGGGTGTCCGCGGCTGGGACGGCCTCGGGGATCCGCGGGGCGAGATCACGCTCGACCACCTGCTTCGGATGTCGAGCGGTCTGGCCTGGATCGAGGATTACGTCCCCGGACACGTATCCGACGTCGTGGAGATGCTGTTCGAATCGGGCAAGTCGGACGTCGCCGCCTACGCCGCCGACAAGCCCCTGGCGCACGCTCCAGGCGCCTTCTTCTACTATTCGAGCGGCACGACAAACATCGTCAGCCGGCGTCTGGCAGACGCGATCGGCGCATATGGCGAGGACTTCGCCGCATTCATGCGCCAGAGGCTGTTCGCACCGCTGGGGATGCGCAGCCCGGAGCCCAGATTCGACGCCGCTGGGACCTTCATCGGCTCCTCGTTCTGCTTCTGCACGCCCAGGGACTTCGCGCGGTTCGGCATGTTCTGCCTGCGCGACGGGGTCTGGGAGGGGCGCCGGCTTCTGCCGGAAGGCTGGATCGACTACGCGCGCACCCCGACTTTCCAGCAGCCGGGCGGCGAAGTCGACGGCGCCTACGGCGCGCACTGGTGGCTTGATCGCTGGGGGCCCGGCTCCTTCGCTGCGATGGGCTATGAGGGCCAGCACATCGTCCTGCGCCCGGACCTCGACCTGGTCGTGGTCCGCAACGGCGTCACCCCGTACGAGACCCGGCCGGCGATCCAGGACTGGGTCGTGCGCTTCGTCCGGGCGTTCGGCTGAGCAGATGGCCGCCTCCGCGGGTCCTGAGATCGAGCGCCTGATCGCGCTGCTGGCGAAGCTGCCGGGACTTGGGCCCCGCTCGGCCCGCCGCGCGGCCCTGACTCTGTTGAAGCGGCGCGACCAGCTACTTCTGCCCCTGACAGCCGCCCTCTCGGAGGCCGCGGAGCGCGTGCGGACCTGCAGCATCTGCGGCTCCCTGGACACGCGGGACCCCTGTGCGATCTGCGCCGACCCCGAGCGCGACGCCGGTTTGATTTGCGTCGTGGAGGAAGTCGGGGCGATCTGGGCGATGGAGCGCGCCAAGGCCTTTCACGGCCGCTATCACGTCCTAGGAGGGCTGCTGTCGGCGCTCGATGGGGTCGGCCCCGAATCCTTGCGCGTCAATCAGCTGGTCTCGCGCGTCGCTGCGCCCGAGGTTCGCGAGGTCGTCCTTGCCCTGCCTGCGACGGTCGATGGTCAGACCACCGCCCACTACCTCGCCGAGCGACTGACCGGCCTGCCGGCCCAGATCACCATGCTGGCGCGCGGGGTGCCGGTGGGCGGGGAGCTGGACTGGCTGGACGACGGCACCATCGCCCAGGCGATGCGCGCCCGCCGGCCCGCGTGAAGTTTTCCACCTAACATCCAGTGTTCCCCTAAAAATTCGTCATGGCCTGGCGTAAGTCCAGGCCACCCATAGTTTGACTTGGCGAGACGCCGGCAGTGGTCGCGCTGAGCGCGGCCATGCTTCAACACACGGGATGCCCAGTCGGGGACGGAGCGACGGCGCACTCGGAAACATGCGAGCGCCACGAAGAGGGGAGGATCGAGCTGCTAAGCGTGGCCGCGCTCGGCGCGGCCATTGCGGTCGGATCGCCACGTCGTTCTATGGGTGGCCGGGA
>JAFANN010000149.1 GCA_019232665.1 Caulobacteraceae bacterium
GCGGGGAAAGATCTGGCGGTGCTCCTTCTGACCGATGGCGACGATCTCGCCGGCCGCGTCGAAGATGATGCAGCGCGAGGACGTGGTCCCCTGGTCGATGGCGGCGACGAAGCGAGCCGGCATGCGCGTCCTTCTCCCCTGAAGCGGATGTCGGCTCCGCCTGGGAAGAGTCCGTAGCGTCAGGCTAGCTCAGCCGCCAGAGGCGCCCGCGCCCATGAAGCCGAAGGTCAGGTCGCTGACGTCGAGCAGGCGCTCCAGCCGCGAGGCCACCACCGGCGCGCGGGAGGCGTCGAGATCGCAGGCCTCGATCCGCACGCAATACCGGCCATGCTCAGGGGCAAGCTCCACGCGCTGAAGCCGCGCCCCCTGGACCTGCAGCAGGTCGAGCACGCGCGAAACAGCAGCGGAATCGTCCAGCCGCATCAGGAAGACGGAGGCGGCCTCGCTCATCCCCGCCCCCACAGGTGCTCGACATGCACCCAGTTCACGCCCGCCAAGGCCGCCAGCCGGTCGGCCAGCCGCTCAGCGGCAGAGTCAGGCGAGGCCTCTATCCCCAGCCAACCCTCGACCTGCTCGCCCACCGGCTTGAGGCCTAGCTGGCGCAGTTCGTAGCCGCTAGCGGCGGCGAAGTTCAGCGCGTCGAGCGCCGCGCGCGCGTGGCGTGCGGCGAAGCGTATCCGGTGCAGGCTGGCTTCGAATTCGGGGTCTGAGGGCATGGTGTCTGGTCCTTCTGGCTGGAAGGCCGACCCGAGCGCGCAATAAAAAACCCCGCTTCCGGTTCCGGGAGCGGGGTTCCTGATCTTGCGATCGGATCGGCGGGCTCTAGGGCGCGCGCGTTCGCTCCCGGGGGGGATGACCGGTCATAATAATCATCATGCCGAACGCGCAGGCGAAACCATCCGCCGCGCCGGGGGCGCGGACGTCGAAACGGCTCTCCTTGATGGCGCTAAGCAGCGTCACGGTCATCTCCTGACGGCGGCTATACACGAGCGGGTGGACGGCGTCACCGGGCGTCGGAGCCCCCGCGGCAAGCGAAGCCAAAATTGGTCCTTCGGCGTCCCCTCACTTCTTCCCCTGCACGATCGCCTCCGGATGGCGCTGGAGGTAGTCCGCCAGGGCGCGGATCGAGCGGGCGGCGTCGCTGAGCTGGCGCAGGGCGTCCGGCACGCTGGCGTCCTGCGAAGCGCCCTGGCCGCCGAGCACCGAATTGGCCGAGGCCACGGTCGCGTCTAGCTGGTCTGCGGCGTGGCGGAGGGACGTGATCAGCGGGCCGACCTGCGGGCGCACCTCGCGGACCATCTTGTCGGCCTGGTCGAGGGTGTCGTCGAGCTTGCTCACCGCATCGTCGATCTTCGGCGACTTGAGGATCTGGGCCAGGCGGCCGGTGATCTGGCGGGCGTTCTCGCCGATCTCTTCGAGCGGCACGGCGTTGAGGTGATCGAGCAGGGTGTTGGCCTTGTCACCCAAGGCGCCGATGTCGGCCGACGGGGCGGAGGGCACCACCGGGTACTCACCGACGCGCATCAGATGCGCCGGCTTCGCGCCGGCGATCGGATCGAGGCTGACATGCCGCGAGCCAATGAGCGGGGGCGACTGGTCGAGGCGCGCCCGGTAGCCACGCGCGACCAGGGCGTCGAGCGTGCGGTCCACGATCGGCCGCCAATTCCCCGCGGCTGGCGGAGTCATTCCCTGCAGGTGAAGGCGAATGGGCTCGATCGAGATCGTTACCGGCGCCGCGATGCGCCCGGTCGCAGGATCCACGGCCAGGTCAACCGCCTTGACGGCTCCGACCTGGAAGCCGTGCAGCATGACCGGCGCGCCCAGGGCGACGTCGCCCACGGCCTGTGGGAAGTCGATCGTGTAGTACACCTGCGGACCGACGCCCTCGCCGAAGGCGCGGTCCTGGTTGGCGTAGAGGGCGAATTTCGTGCCGGCCGGCGCCGGCGCTTGCCCACGGAATTCTTCGGGCGTCTCGAAGCTGACCGCGCCCAGCGCCGCTGCCGGGTTGAAGCCTGCGCTCACGCCGCCGCCCGAAAGCGAGATCTTCAGGGCCGATTCCGACCAGAAGAGCGAACCTGGCCGCACGAGCTGGTCGTATGGCTTGAAGACGAACAACTCTGCGCGCAGGTCGTTGGCGCCGCGGACTTCCACTTCGGCGACCTTTCCGACCTGCATCCCCTGGTAGATGATGTTCGAGCCCTTCTGAACTGCGCCGAGGTTGTCGGTCTGCAGCCAGAACGCCGTGCCCTTGGCGTCCGGCAGCACGGCGGGCGGACTGTCGAGGCCGATGAAGCGGCGCTGCGGCTGGCCGCCGGTCCCCGAAGCCATGTCGATGGTCACGCCGGCCACAGCCGCCTTGATCGAGGAGAGATCGGTCAGGCTGAAGTTTGCGCCCTCCACCCAGAATACGGTGCTGGTGTTGAGCTGGCGCTTCAGGCCACCCTCGATGCGGATCTTCACGTCCACGCTGTGGCCGTCCTTGTCGAGACCGACGCTGACGACATGGCCGACCTGCACGCCGCGGTAGATGACCTTGGTGTCGCCCGGAATCGCGCCCGAGCCGCTGCCGAAGACGACCACGGCGTCCACGCCGGTGTGCGCCAGGGCGTTGATCGCGAGGTAGAGCACGACGAGCAGGGCGGCGATCGGCACCGCCCACACCAGGCCCGGCCAGCGGCTGCGGATCTCCCGTGCGCTCAGGCGTGGGGGAGCCGAGGGCGTCTCAGTCATGGTGCCGGATCTCCGCGGCGTCCCACATCAGCCGCGGATCGAAGCAGCGGGCCGCCAGCATGGTGCCGACCACCACGAAGCTGAAAGCCGCCGCCGCAGGTTCGGCCCGCGCGTAGACGAAGTTGTTGTAGTGCATCACCGGAACGAAGGCCCCGATGACGAAGGGATCTATCATCGACCAGCGGCCGATCTCCTCGACCGCTCGGTAGAGACGGGTCTTCAGGACGAGGTGGCGGCGTGAACGGCGCACGACGGAAGTAATGAACCAACTCATCCCGACGAGCTTGAGGATCGGGATCAGGAAACTGGCGCAGAAGATCACGCCAGCGAGCGCGAACAGCTTGGCCTGAAAGAGGTCCCTGACCCCCTCCAGCACAGTGTAGTGCGTGGATGAAAATCCGATGGGAAGCGTCGCGATCGGATAGAGATTGGCCGGAATGTAGAGAAGGAAGGCGGCAATCGTGAGCGCCGCGGCGCGCCGAACGGCCCCCGGCCGCCGCGCATGGATGGTGTTGCCGCAGCGAGGACAGTGACCGCCGTTCATCGTCTCGGGAAGAACAAAACCGCATGCGTTGCAGATGACGGCAGGACCCGCGGGTGCAACGGAGGGCGACGGAGAAATCGCCTCCCACACGGCGCGACGGTCGAGGAAAGCCCGGGTGACGAGCGTCATGATCCCGGCGGCGATGAAGCAATAGGCGCCGATGTCTAGACGCACCGAAATGCTGGTCGTCAGACGGGCGTAGGTGACCATCAGGGCGAGTAGGAAGACATCGCTCATCGCCCACATCTCGAGTTCCTGGTCGAGGCGGAAGGCGCGACCGGTGTGGTGGCCGATCCGTCCCGAGCGAACCTCCGCAAGGACCACGCTCAGGACGCCAAACCGCACCAGGGGAATGACGATGAGGAACAGTGAGACGAAGATCCCGACCCATGGCCGGTTGTCGCGCCACATGGCGGCCGCGGTCGAAGCGAGGTGGCTGGTCCGCGTGGCGCCCATCGCGGCGGTGGTCATCAGCGGAAAGAGGTTTGCCGGGATCAGCAGCAGGAAGGTGGCCCCCGCCGACGCCAGGGCCGCATCCAGGCTGCGGCCGCTCGTGCGCTCGAACTGCGCCTCGCACAAACGGCAGCTCAGGAGAACGCCTCGCGGCGCGGCGCGGGGAGCGGCCTGGACCGCCCCGCAACTGGCGCACCCGATGGCGAAGGCGCCCTCGGGCGCAGCTTCGACAGTCAATCCTTCATCCCGCTTCCAGTCGCGTCGCGACTCTCGTCCAGGCCATGCTTAGCCGAGAGAGTGGCACGATGGGTGCTGAACGCCGAACGCTCAAGTTAGATGCGGCGCGCACTCACGCTTGCAACACGGCGCGTTGGCGTTCGCCCAGCGCCCTCAGCAGGACACGCGCTAGGGCGTCGCTCGAAGCCGGGTTCTGGCCGGTAAGGAGGTCGCCATCGCAGGTCACGTGGCATCCTCCGGGCAGAAGGGCGTGCTCGAATTGCGCGCCGGCCTCGCGAAGGCGCGACTCGAGCTGGAACGGGACGACTGTCTGCAGGCCCGCCAGGGTCTCTTCGCCGTTGGTGAAGGCCGTAAGCTTGCGGCCAGCGACCAGAGACGCGCCATCCGCCCGTTTGGCGCCGATCAGGGCAGCGGGACCGTGACAGAGGGCCGCGATCAGCCGGCCGGAGGCGGCGAAGCGGGTGACGAGGTCGGCAACGCGAGCATCCGAGGCGAGATCCACCAGAGGCCCGTGCCCTCCGGGAAAGACGAGAGCCTGGCAGTCGTCGCCGCGCACCTGGTCCAACGGCCGGGTTTCCGCCAGGCAATCCAGCGCAACACGCCAGCGCGCCTTGGCCGCGTCGTCCGGCGCGGTTTTGGGATCGACGGGCGAAGGGCCCCCTCGCGGCGAAGCGACCTCGATCTCGATGCCGGCCTCGCACAAAGCGGTGAACAGCACCGCATATTCGTCCAAGGCGACGCCGGTGGGGTGCGCCTCGTCGAGACGGTCCGCGCTGGTGACGACGATGAGGGCCTTCATGGGGAGGAATGTCCGCGCAAGTGAGCGCCGCCGGAACGACGCACCCGCGGCGCATGTTCCCTATGCGGCCAGGGAACGAGGCGCTGACGCCCCCGTTTGCCCGCCATCGGGTGTGGCGCGGGGCGCGGAAGCAAGCAAAAGGGTCTTTGAAGGCAATGGACGAAAATCGCATCGAAGGCGCCGCGAACGAGGGCGTCGGCCGGATTCAGGACGCTTGGGGCGGCTTGATCGGCGATACGGAAGACCAGGCGAAAGGCAAGTGGCGCCAGGCGCGGGGCGCTGCGCAGGAGTTGTTCGGCCGGGCGCGTGACCAGATGCGCGATCAGGTCGGACAGCGTAGCCGTCAGGCCAAAGACCGGCTGGACCGGACGGTCGACCTGATCGAGGCCAGGCCCATGGCCGCCGTCGGCGTCGCCGCCTTCGTCGGATTGACCCTCGGTCTGCTCATGAAGTCCGGTCGAAGCAGCAAGGTCGTATATCTCAAGCACTGATCACCCGAACGCCCCTGCCGCCGGGGCTCCGAAGCGGCGGTAGGGGCCTGCTGTCCGGCTCTGGTCGTCATTGCGCTGAGGCGCGGTTCCCAGAGGAGATCTGCAACTGATCGCAGCGGCATTGCACTGGCGCCTTGTCCGGTCGCCAGCGCAGGAAGGTCGCGCCGTGCCGGAAACGCCCGCCGGTCACCTGATCGAAGCGGACTTCGACCACCAGCTCCCACCGAAGCGAAACCCAATCCCCGCTACGCTCCGTGGACCATCGGCTGTGGCCGCCGGGCGCGGCGCCTGTGAAGCCGGGCTCTCCCGCGAGTGACTCGAGACGACGGGTCAGCTCGGGCCGATCCTCGTCGGCGATGGTCGAAGTGAACCCGACATGGTTGAGGCGTTCGGCCTCGTCGAACAGGCCGAGCAGCAGGGACCCGACGAGCTTCTTCCTCGCCAGATAGCGGAACCCGCCAACGACGCAGTCCGCCGTCCGCAGGCGCTTCACCTTCAACATCGCCCTCTCGCCCGGCGCATAAGGCTGGTCCAGCCGCTTGCACACGACGCCGTCCAACTGCGCTTCGGCGTGATTCAACCACGCTTGCGCCTGCTCGCGGCTTCGCGTGCTGGGGGTGAGCTCCACGCCGGGGCGAAAACTCACGGCGAGGGTCTCGAGCGCCGCGCGCCGGTCGGCGAATGAGGCGCCCAATAGGGTTTCCTGATCCGGCCCCGTCAGGAGATCGAAGGCGACGAACACCGCAGGTGTGGAGGCCGCCAGGCGGCGGACCCGGCTCTCGGCGGGATGGAGCCGCATCTGCAGGGCTTCGAAACTCGCCCCTTCCTTCGTCGGAATGATCAGTTCGCCATCGAGGACGAAGCGAGGCGCGCGCACAGACTTCAGGCGTTCGACCGCGTCCGGGAAGAAACGCGTGAGCGACTTGCCCGACTTCGCCTTCAACTCGACAGCCTCGCCGCTCCGGAAGGCGAGGCAGCGGAAGCCGTCCCACTTAGGCTCGTACTGCCAGCCGGGCCCGTCGGGTAGGAACTCGGCGAGCCGCGCCTCCATCGGCGGCGTCTCCAGCGGGACGCTCAGCGAGCGCAGATCATCGTCGACCATGCGGGAAATCTCGCGTCGGCGCGCTCCGGTTCCCGTTTGTGTCGGGGACTGTCACCAAAGGTTCGAATTCGATCTGTACGTTGCGCCAGAATCCGCGGCAGGGGGCATGACGCGAATGACGGAAGCGGTACTCGGCGCAGGCGCTGCGCCGCCTCGGCCAAAACTCGATCAGGGGACGCACGTCTCCGGAAAGATCGCGTTCCTGCTCGTCCTGCTCGGTGGGATCGGGTTCGCTGGATGGAACATCCTCAGCGACGTCCATGCGGCCGGGGAGACGGTCGCGTTCGGCGTCTTTCTCCTCCTCGGCCTGGCGCTCCTCATCGCGCTCGGCTTCGA
>JAFANN010000276.1 GCA_019232665.1 Caulobacteraceae bacterium
CCAACGCCGGCGCTTCGATCCTGGTTCAGCCCTTCACCTCGGGCGACCGGCAATCCGCGATGGTGCAGTTCCCAGGCGGCTACATCGCCGAGATCCATTCCCGCGCCGCGCCCTGACCGCGAGGCGAGTAAATGAAGGCGGGTCGCAGACGGCTTTGCGTGTCTGCGGCCCTTCTCGCGACCGCCCTCGCCCAAGGCGTCGCCCTCGCCGATCCTCCGACGGACGAGCCGGATGCCCCGCACCGCCCCTCGATCATGTTCAACCGCTGGCAGGAGGACTGGTCGGTCCTCGCCGATCCTTTGACCCCGCGCGAGCCAGGGGACGCGCTGAAGTACATTCCGCTCTCGCCTACGGATCCCAAGACCTATCTTTCAATCGGTCTGAACGTGCGCGAGCGGTACGAGAGCAACGACGCTCTTAGCTTCGGCGTTGGCGGGACGCCCTCGCAATCCTATGTGATCAGTCGGATTGAAACCTTCGCCGACCTTCGCATCGCCGGCCAGGTCCAGGTCTTCGCCGAACTGCAGAGCGACTACGCGCCGGGAAAGGCGATCGTAACCCCCGCAGACAAGAACCAGCTCGACGTCGAACAGGGGTTCGTCGCGATCACCGAACCTGTCGGGTCGGGCGAGCTCAAGATCCGCATCGGGCGCCAAGAGGAGGCCTTCGACCTGCAGCGTTTCGTGGCGGTGCGAGACGGGGCGAACGTCCGCCAGGCCTACGACGCCGCGTGGTTCGACTACGAGATGGGGAGGTGGCGATTCATCACCTTCTACAGCCAGCCGGTTCAGTACCGTCATGAGACTATTTTCGACGACTACAGCTCACGACATTTGACGTTTAGCGGCGCGCGCGTCGAGCGGAAGCTTACGAAATCCATCAGCCTGGCGAGCTACTTCGCATACTTCACCCAGGACAACGCGAAGTTCCTGAGCGCCAGCGGGAACGAGCGGCGGGAGATCTTCGACGTTCACCTGGGCGGGAAGGTCGGGCGCTTCGATTTCGACGCGGAGGGAATGGGCCAGACCGGCCAGATCGGCGCGCAGTCGATCCGCGCCTGGGCCATAGGCTCTATCGCCGGCTACACATTCCCGGCGATGTGGTCACCCAGGATCGGGATCCAGGCCGACGCGGCGTCGGGAGACCGCAACCCTCACGACAACCGTTTGGAGACCTTCAATCCGCTGTTTCCGAACGGCTATTACTTCACTAACGCAGGCTACACCGGCTACGCGAACCTGATTCACATCAAGCCGTCCCTCACGCTTGAGCCAGCCAGGACCCTGAAAGTGTTGCTCGCCGTCGCCGCGCAGTGGCGCGAGACGACGGGCGACGCCGTTTACAGCATTCCCGACATTCCCGTGCCGGGTACGGCCGGGCGTCCTGGCCAGCACACGGGGACCTACGGCCAGGCGCGGATCGACTGGGCGGCCACCCATAACCTCGCCTTCGCGTTGGAGGCGGTCCACTTCGCCATAGGAGACGCCATCAGCGCCGCGGGGGGACGCAATTCGAACTACGTCGGAGTCCAGGCCCAGTATGGGTGGTGACCGCAAACTGAGACTGGCTCAGGGGGACCGGAATCGGCTCGCTATGAAGTGGGTAACCTTGGGCTCGGTCGCAGCGCTGAACTCGCGAACGCTGTCCTGAACGACCCTGTCCGCGTCAGTTACCCGCTGGTGCTGCCGGAGATGTTCTAACCAGGAGGCTACCTTGAACGTCTCCAAGAAACGCCCGGCCTGGGCCGCATCCTCAAAGACGTCCCACGAATAGGCGCCGTCGCGCCGCCGCCCCTGCTCCAAGCTCCTGATTGCCGCGAGAAAGTCGTCGCGTCGCTCCGGACCGACCCGGTATTCGACAGTGACCAGAACCGGGCCCCGATCGCCCTCCGCGTCGATCGCCATGACGGGCGCCGGCCAGTGCATTGAAGGCGCAAGATCCACTCCCGCGCCGGACTGAAGCTTCCAGCGCCAGGTCAGCGCGATTCCAATCGCGGCGCCCGCGGCGGCGGCGAAGAGGGACATCGATAGGCCGAGGGTAGACGCAATCTGCCCCCAAAGCGCGCTACCGGCGGTCATGGCTCCGAAGAACACCGTCACAAACACCGCCAACCCGCGACCACGCACCCAATCGGGCAGCGAGACCTGGACGGAGACGTTGAGGGTCGCGAGAACAGCGATCCATGACACGCCCGCGATCACGCATGCGGCGAGGCCGAGCAGGGAGTGGTGGGCGATGGCCAGGAGAGTCAGGCTGATCGCCGTGCCGAGGGTGCCGGCGGCAACCAGCTGGTCGGGCCCGAGGGCGGCCTTCATCCACGGCAGCGCGAAGGCGCCGATGACCGCCCCGAAGCCGATTGCGCCCAGCAAGACGCCGTAGAGTTCGGGGCCGCCCGCGATCTGGTTGCGCGCGATGAGAGGAAGCAGCGCCCAATAGGTGCTCGCAAAGAAGAAGAACGCCACCGCTCTTATGAGCGTCGCACGCAAGTTCGGATTGTATCGCGCATGCCGCAGGCCGACGATCAGAGCGCCAGTGAGCCGTTCGCGCGGAAGCCCGCTCCGCTGCGGGGCCGGAGACCGCCACCAGAGCATGGCGCCGATTACGGCGAAGTTGCTCAATGCATTGACCCAAAAGGGCGCCGCGATCCCCAGCGAGCCGATGAGGACGCCAGCGAGCGCTGGTCCGATCGCCCTGCTGATGTTGACCCCTACGCCATTGCTCGCCACCGCGGCAGCGAGGTCCGGCTTGG
>JAFANN010000048.1 GCA_019232665.1 Caulobacteraceae bacterium
ACAGACGGAGGCCGAATCTCCCATCAGCAGCGTGCGATGCGCCGTTTCGGGCGCGACCATCCACTGGATGAGCGCGCCGATCGCCATCACGGCGATGGGCGCCGCCAGCCACTCCACCCGGCGACGGGTCTCGCCCCCCGGCCGGGCAAGTCGTTCGACGCAACCGAGCGCTACCGCCGCCAGCGTCAGACCGTAGAACAGCTTGGTCCAGAACATCGGGCTGCCCAGCGCCGCCGGAAAGTCCGTGCGTGGCCCGAGCAGGCTTAAGACGCCGACGAGGCTGACCAGGGCTCCGGCGACGATGGCCATGGTCAGACGCGACCCGACGCGACGGGCTTTTCGCGGGGCGACGTCCCGCGCCAGGGCGTCGAGGAGCTCGTCAGTCATCGCCCGGTTCTCCGCGACCGAAGCGCAGGGACAGGCTCTTCAGGGCGCGATGGGTCGCGACTTTCACGGCGCCCTCGGACATCTCGAACCGCTCCGCCGCCTCGGCCACCGATGCGCCCTCGATCTTCAACATCTTCAGCAATCCTCGCGTCCGCTCAGGGAGCGCAGCCAACGCTGTCTCGACGTCCCGGCGCGCGTCTGCGGCCGCGGCTCCGCCTTCCACGGCAACCTCGAACGCCGTCTCGTCGAGCGGCAGCGTGCCCCGGCGCCCCACGCGCCGGAAATGATCGGCGAGCTTGTAGCGGGCGATAGCGAACAACCAGGGCGTGAACGGCTGACGACGATCATATGTCTCCCTGCGGGTGTGGATGGCGATAAGCGTCTCCTGGACCAGATCCTCCGCATCGCCTTCCGAATGGCCGACCCGGCGCGCGAAGAAGGACGACAGGCGCAGACGCACGTCTCCGAGGAGCGCGCGATACGCTCGCGCGTCCCCCTCGAGCGATGCAATCATCAGCGCTCGGAGCTCGGGCTCGGAGGCGCCCATCTTTCGCACGCCTTCAATTCGCCACCCACGGCCCGAAGGTTACGGCCCGCGCCGGTCCGGGACCAGAGTCTTGACCGAACGATTTCCCGTGTCGAAATCGGGTCATGGCTGAAGACGCGCTGGCGCGGGTGTTCAATCGGGCCGGCCCGACCTTCACCCTGAAAGGTGGGGAAGCGCTCGCGCGTCCCGGGCAGCCGATCGACGCCCTGTACCGTCTCGAGGCCGGACGAATCGCGGAACTCAAACCGGGCCCCGACGGGACCTCACGCCTGGTCGCCGTGCACCGCCCTGGCGCGATGCTGGGAGGCGTCGAGGCTTTGGGCGACGGCGTGCACAGGACCAGCCTTGTCGCCCTCAGGGACTCGGAGCTTCGCAGCCTGCCGATCCGAAAGGCGGAACGTCTGCTGCGGCGAGACCCGCACGTCCTGGCCGACGTCGCGCGCGCCGCCCTGCGACGCCTCGGCGGCCCCGAGCCCGAAGCGAGCCGCAGCTCGTCGATCCTCGGGGTGGTGGCGGTGTCCCAGGGCCTGAACGCGCGCGCCTTCGCTGAACGTCTCTCCCAGTCCCTCCAGCGCCTGGGCTGCCGCACCGTGGTGCTCGGGTCCGAAGCGGCCCTTTGGGAGCCGGCCGCGCTCTCCCAGATGGAGGAAACGCACGACCTCGTCCTGATGGCGGCCGAACAGGACCAGGCCGACTTCATCGCCTTCTGCGCCAGGCAGATCGACCGGCTGGTTCTGCTTGCCGGGCCCGGACGGCCGCACATAGGAGCCCTGCCGCTCGGCCCGGGGACCATCGAAGCTCACCGCCTGGTGGACGTGATCGTCATCCACCCGCCCGAGGCGAAGCATCTGGGGGGCGCGGACGCCTGGCTCACCGCTACCCCCGCGTCGCGCCTGCTGCATATCCGGCGCGACTCCGCCGCCGACTGCGACCGGCTCGCGCGCATATATGCGGGGAAATCAGTCGGCCTTGTCCTCTCCGGCGGCGGCGCCCGCGCTTACGCCCATGTCGGGGTCCTCCGGGCGATGGGCGAACTTGGCGTGCCGATCGACTTCGTGGCCGGCACGTCCATGGGGGCGATCATCGCCGCCGGCGTCGCGATGGGCTGGTCGCTCGATGAGATGGACGAGCGTCTTCACGACGCCTTCGTCTCGTCCAGCCCGCTTGGCGACATCGCCTTCCCGATCATCGCGATGAGCCATGGCGCAGAAGTCGAGGAGCGGCTCGAGAAGCACTTCGGCAACGTGGACATCAGCGATCTCTGGCGTCCCTTCGCCTGCGTCTCCACAGACCTCACCAACGGGGGCGCCTACGTCCACAAGCGCGGTCTCCTGCGCCGCGCCCTGCGCTCTTCCCTCTCGCTACCAGGCCTCCTCCCTCCGGTGATCGAAGACGGGCGAGTGCTCGTCGACGGGGCCCTCGTCGACAACATGCCCGCCGAGCTCGTGCAGGCGCAGCACGACGGACCAACGATCGGCGTGAACGTCGCGGAGTCCCGGGGACTGAAGCCCGAGGATCTCAAGCTCGAGCCGACCGGCGTCACCTGGCTCGCCACAGGCGCCTGGCGGCGAGGGCCGCCTATCGTCTCGATCCTGATGCGCGCGGCGACTGTTGGCGCCGGAAACAGCAACGAGGCGAGCCGCAACGCCCTCGACCTGTACATCGTCCCAAAGCTCGAAGGCGTCGAGCTGCGCGACTGGAAGGCCTATAAACCCGCCGTCCAGGCGGGGTACAGCGCGGCCCTGGCTGTCGCGGATCATCTCGCGACAATGGCGGGCTGAAGCCTGGACATGCGATCCGCATGTGATTAGGTAAATCGCATGTCAGTTATGGTGCAGATCAGGAACGTTCCCGAGGACCTTCATCGGCGCTTGAAGTCGCGCGCCGCCCTCGCCGGCATGTCGCTGTCCGAGTATCTGCTGGCGCAGCTCCGCGCCTCGGCCGAGATCCTGACACCCGACGAAATGCGGGAGAGACTCACGTCCCGCACCCGGGTCGACGCGAATCCTTCTCCGGCCGCGATCATCCGGCGGGAGCGGGAGAGTCGATGATCGTGGCAGACGCCTCGGCGCTCGTCGAGGCGTTGCTCGGCAGCCGGGGCGGATTAGTGACCGCACGACTCTTCGCGGCGAACGAGGTGGTTCTGGCGCCGCATTTGATCGACCTCGAGACTACCCAGGCAATCCGACGGATTCTGGCCGGCGGCGGGATGGATGCTTGGCGTGCAGCGCAGGCCATCGCGGATCTGCAGCAATGCCCTCTCGTTCGCCACGACCACACTGTCCTGTTGCCCAGGATTTGGGCTCTTCGCGATAATCTCACAGCCTATGACGCCACATACGTCGCTATCGCAGAAGCATATGAGGCGCCGCTGGTGACGTGCGATGGGAAGCTAGCCGCTTCGCCAGGGCACAGGGCGCGCGTGGAGGTCCTTTAGGACGGCCCTGGCCGGTTGCGCTGGCGTCGCCTATCTTCCGTTCATGCCTCGTTCCACCGCCGCGGGCGTTTCGGATATCTCCGCCGCCTTCGTCCCAGACTACGACGCGGCAATGTCCGCCTTGTGGGTCCCGCACCGTCCTGCGCGGCCGCAGAAGACCGAGGGCGGGAAGCGCTTCGAGTTGGTCAGCGACTACGCGCCGGCAGGGGATCAGCCGCAGGCCATCCAGGAGTTGGTCTCCGGCATCCAGACCCGTGAGCGGGACCAGGTGCTGCTCGGCGTCACCGGCTCCGGCAAGACCTTCACCATGGCCAAGGTGATCGAGGCCACCCAGCGGCCGGCCCTGATCCTCGCCCACAACAAGACGCTCGCGGCCCAGCTCTACAGCGAGTTCAAGAGCTTCTTCCCGAACAACGCGGTCGAGTATTTCGTCTCCTACTACGATTATTACCAACCCGAAGCCTACGTCGCCCGGACCGACACCTACATCGAGAAGGATTCATCCAGGAACGAGCAGATCGACCGGATGCGCCACTCGGCGACGCGGGCGATCCTGGAGCGCGACGACGTCATCGTGGTCGCCTCGGTCTCTTGCATCTACGGCATCGGCTCGGTCGAAACCTACACGGCGATGACCTTCAGCGTCGGCGTCGGCGACAAGATCGACGAGAAGCAACTGATGGCCGACCTCGTGGCCCAGCAGTACCGCCGCAACGACCAGGCCTTCGAGCGCGGCATGTTCCGCCGGCGCGGCGACACCATCGAGATCTTCCCTGCCCACTACGAGGACCGCGCCTGGCGGATCACGCTTTTCGGCGACGAGGTCGAGGCGATCGCCGAATTCGACCCCCTCACCGGCAAGAAGACTGCCGACCTGCCGACGATCAAGATCTACGCCAACAGCCACTACGTCACGCCGCGCCCGACTCTCCGGCAGGCTGTCACGGCCATCAAGTCCGAGCTCAAGCAGCGGCTGGACTGGCTGGTCGCCAACGGCAAGCTGCTCGAGGCCCAGCGGCTGGAGCAGCGGACCACATTCGATCTGGAGATGATCGAGGCCACCGGCAGTTGCGCCGGCATCGAGAACTATTCCCGCTATCTGACCGGCCGCCGGCCGGGCGAGCCGCCGCCGACTTTCTTCGAATACATTCCAGACAACGCCCTGCTGTTCGTCGACGAGAGCCACCAGACGATCCCGCAGCTGGGGGCGATGTACCGGGGCGACTACAATCGCAAGTTCACCCTCGCCGAGTACGGCTTCCGCCTCCCCTCCTGCATGGACAACCGCCCGCTCAAATTCGAGGAGTGGGAGGCGATGCGCCCGGACAGTGTCTTCGTCTCGGCCACGCCGGCGAAGTGGGAGCTGGAGAAGACCAGCGGCGTCTTCGCCGAGCAGGTGATCCGCCCGACGGGCTTGATCGACCCGCCCGTCGAGGTGCGGCCCGTCTCGAAGGGTGGGTTCTCGCAGGTCGATGACGTCATCGCCGAGTGCCGCGACGTCGCCCGCCACGGTTACCGCGCCCTGGTCACGGTCCTCACCAAGAAGATGGCGGAGGACCTCACCGAATACATGCACGAGCAGGGCCTGCGCGTGCGCTACATGCACAGCGACGTCGACACCCTGGAGCGGATCGAGATCATCCGCGACCTGCGGCTAGGCGCCTTCGACGTGCTCGTCGGCATCAACCTACTGCGCGAGGGCCTCGACATACCCGAGTGCGGCCTGGTGGCGATCCTCGACGCGGACAAGGAAGGTTTCCTGCGCTCGGAGACCTCGCTGATCCAGACCATCGGCCGCGCCGCGCGCAACGTCGACGGCCGGGTGATCCTCTACGCCGACACCATCACCGGTTCGATGGAGCGGGCGATGGACGAGACGAACCGCCGCCGCGAAAAGCAGATGGGCTACAACCTCGAGCACGGCCTCACGCCGGAGAGCGTGCGTAGCCAGATCAAGGACATCCTCGCCAGTCCCTACGAACGGGGCGACCGCGTCACCGTCGACGCCGGCGTCGCCGAGCAGACCAAACCCTTCCTCGGATCGAACTTCCAGGCGACCCTCAAGGACCTG
Organism: Caulobacteraceae bacterium; assembly: GCA_019232665.1. Classification (GTDB taxonomy): domain Bacteria; phylum Pseudomonadota; class Alphaproteobacteria; order Caulobacterales; family Caulobacteraceae; genus Acaudatibacter. The sequence goes on from JAFANN010000048.1 coordinate 5,443, forward strand.
GAAGGCCGCATGCGCGAGGCCGCCGCCAACCTCGAATTCGAGGAGGCCGCGCGTCTTCGCGACGAGATCAAGCGCCTCAAACTTCTGGACCTCGAATTCGCGGCCGAGGTCCTCGCCCCCGCCGGCGAAGGTCCCGACCGCGAAGCGGTCAAATCGATCCGCGCCGAAGCCCGCGCCCAGAAAGCCGAAGAATTCCGCCGGGGTGGACGTAGGCGCCGGGGCCCGTGAGTTCCTAAGATTGAACACGGAGCGCCGGCGCCCTCGACAGCGTCTCTCCGCCCGGCAAGGCT
>JAFANN010000106.1 GCA_019232665.1 Caulobacteraceae bacterium
GGGCAACCCGCATTTCGACGACGAGGCGCAACGCTATGCGTCAGGCCAGCTGCGGAAGGTCTACTTCTGGCCCGACGAGCTGAAGGGTCACGCCCAGCGGACCTACCATCCGGGGACCTGAAACCCCTCCCCTTACAAGCATTGCCCGGAGCGCCGGCGCTCCGTGTGACCCCCGCAGGCGCATCCAGCTTGACTCCTGCCCAGGCAGCGACCGTTGCGGCGGACTAGGCGAACTCGAACCGGAAGACGGAGATCTCGCCTGCCGTCCTAGCCTCTGTGGTCGCCGACATAGGCTCGGCAGCCGTCAACAAAGGCCTCCGTCCGTCCGGCGCAAAAGCGGGCGTCATGGAGGGAGTGCAGGGCGGCCCACTTGTAGCCGGCCTCGTGGACGGAGCAGTCGATCTCGCACTTGGCGAGTCCGTGACGATCGACGTAGGGGTGCGCCGCATTCAGGGTGCGCTCGTCGCGCTGCGTGGAGGGCAGAGGCGCTTCGGTGGAGACTGCGGGATCGTCGGCCGGCGTCGCGGCGTCGGCCTGCTCCATGCGGCTACCCAGGCGTCCTCGGTCCGGATCTGCATTCGCCCGCGCGGCGGCAGGGGCGGAGGAAGCTCCGTTCCGCGTCGAAGGCGCCGAACACGCCGCGGCGGCAAGCGCGAGGCCTAGCGCGCAGCCCAGCGCCCACGGTCGCCGTCCGCCCATGATTGCAGACCTCTCCAGTCAGAAACAGATCCGTAGCATAGCAAGGATCGTGAAACATGCACGGGGGATCGCGTGCCGCGAGTGAGGTCCGCGCACCGCCAATGCGTGGACTCCGAGTGACTACCTCTCCTGGACACGCACACCTATGCGTCATAGCCGCGCTTGTTGTGAGTCCATTCCGTTGAGGGTGTTCTCGGCAAGAGCGCGCGCCAGGCTCCCGACAATTTGCAACAATCCAAAGGACGATTTTTCCAGCAACGCCTGGACCCGATGTGGCAAACGTACGAATCGGACACGAATGCGTGCACCCCAATGTCGCACCAGGAACCGCCGCCGTTGCGCCCCGTTGCCACTTCGGGTTGGACGATACTGGAGAGTTGCGTTGCCTGAAGCCGTCCCCCCGCCTTCCCGTCCTAACGATATGAACGGCATGGCCCGGGTGATCGTCGAGCGGCTCGACGGTCCGGCGGCTCTTGCCGCCCTTGCGCCGGCGCTGATGGCCGTACGCCCGAACGCTGGACGCGTGATCGGCGTTCTCTGCGCCTGTGCGCGGCGCTCGGAGGCGGAGATCCGCGAACTCGGGGCGCTGGCCGGCAGCCTTTTCCACCGCCTGATCCTGACCGAGGACGAGTCCCAGGGCGACCATGCCCGAGGGATGGCGCTGGGCCTCCTCACCGCCGGCGCCCTCGCCGCAGGCGTGCCCTCCAACCACATCGTGCGCCTCACCAGCGAGGCGGAGGCGATAGCAGGGGTTCTCGCCATCGCCCGCCCAGGCGATCTGGTGGTCGTCCTATCGCCCGATCCAGCGCGCGCCCGCGCCTGCCTCTCGCCGGCCGCCCCTGAGCGGGAAGCGGCGTAGCGCAGAAGACTTGCCTCCAGCGCACGGACCGTCCCTATAGCGCGTTATAGCTATGGGGAAGATACCCGCCATGACCGAGGCCGCGATCGGCGAAGCGCGCACCGTGGACGTCGCGCCGGCGCACCGCTTCGACGAGGCGGCGCTGCGCGCGTGGCTCGAGATCGCGATCCCGGACTTCGGCTCGGCGATGCAGGTGCGCCAGTTCCACGGCGGCATGTCCAACCCGACCTTCCTTCTCTCCACCGACGGCGGGGCGCGCCGCTTCGTGATGCGCAAGCAGCCGCCCGGGACCCTGCTCGCCAGCGCGCACCAGGTGGACCGCGAGTTCCGCGTCATGCGGGCTCTGGCCGGCTCTGGCGTCCCAGTCCCTCCGGCGAGGGCCCTGTGCCAGGACCGCTCGGTGATCGGCACCGACTTCTACGTGATGGACTACGTGCCCGGCCGGATCCTGATGGACGCGACCTTGCCGGGCTTCTCCGCCACCGAGCGCTCGGCGCTCTACGACGATTTCGGGCGCGTCCTCGCCGCCCTGCATCAGATCGATCCGGCCGCGGTGGGCCTGGCGGAGTTCGGCCGGGCGGGCGACTTCATTGCGCGCCAGCTCGCCCGCTTCACCCGCCAATACCGCGACGCCGAGACCGAGACGATTCCCGCCATGGAGGCGCTGATCGAGCGTCTGCCCGGCCTTGCTCCAGGCGGGTCCCGGGTCGCCATCGTCCATGGCGACTACAAGCTGGGCAACGTCATGGTTCATCCCAGCGAGCCGCAGATCGTGGCGGTGCTCGACTGGGAGCTGGCGACCCTTGGCGACCCCCTCGCAGACCTCGCCTACAGCGCCTTCCCCTGGCGCGGCATCTACGGCTCGACCGCTCCCGGCGCGCCGGACATGACCGCGCCCGGCATCCCCTCGGAAGCGGCGTTCGTCGCCGCCTACTGCAAGCGGACAGCGCGCAAAGGGGTTGAAGGCTGGAACTTCTATCTCGCCTTCAGCCTCTTCCGCCTCGCCTCGATCATGCAGGGCGTCTACCGCCGCATCCTGTCAGGCGCAGCCGCCTCCCAGGCCGCGGCCGTGAACCAGTGCCCGCAACTGGCGAAGAGGGCGCTGGAGATCTTGGAGGGTGAGTGATCCCTCACGTTCTGGGGACTGTTGCGAAACTCGCGCCGCACTCTTTGTTCCGTCATCCCGGGCCGTAGCGGAGCGAAGCGAGGGCCCGGGATGACGGGCTTAATTTGGAATCGCAATACTTCCCTCGAGAGGGACAGTTCACCGCTCCACTGCCCGCTGGTACGGCGCGTAGGACGGCTGGTCGATCGCCAGCTTCTCGAGGGTCGTCGACCACAGGTGGTCCGTCAGACCGGGCGTTTCGAGACCCATCTTCCCCGTCTCGATCGCTTCGCAAAGCGCCTGGTTCAGCTCCAGCAGAGCGCCATCGCGCCCCAGCAGCCTCCGGAGGCGCGCCAGTTCGGCCGCATCCGCAGTCGGCTCCAGCTCCACCTGCCGGCGCACCAGATCGAGCGCGTTCGCCGCGACGCGCACCAGAAAGGCGGTGTGGCCGCTGAGTTGAGGCATCACCGTCTCCCGCAGCAGGGCGGCGACGGCGGCGAGCATCTCCGGAGGTGTGGGTTCGTCCTGCATGGCTCAGGTCCTCGAGTTGGATGTGCGCGACGCCGCCTGGACGGCGCCGGACTGGGTCCAGTGGACCAGCATGTCGCGGATCGTCTCCGGCGGTCCCAACAGGTCAACCCGGCCGGCTTTGAGGCCCAGCAGCCGCTCGGCGATGGCTTCCTCGCGGCGCATCCGGGCGACGATCATCGCCAGCCCCGCCTCGACGTCGGTCTCGGCGGTCGTCAGGGCCTCGATCACCAGCGCCCGACGCCCGGTGCTGAGCTCCAGCAGCATCTCGGCGACCAGGTCGGGGTCCGGCGCGTCGAACACGCTCTCGGCATTGCCCTCGGCGATGATCGCACTGAGCGCGGGCGTGAGCACTGTGAAGACCGCGCCCACGATGCGTTGGTAGAGCGCGATGTTGCCGGGCTCGAGCAGGGTGGCGAACATGCCCCGAAGCTCAGTTATGTGCTCCCGCTTCCACTCACGGCCGAGCGAGAGCAGCAGGTTGAGACGTCCCAGCGCATCCACCCCGCTGTCCGGCCTCAAGCGCTCGGAGAAGGCCACGCTTTCCTGGGCGAAGCGCTGCACGATCGCCTCCAGCAGGTCCTCCTTCGAGCGGAAGTGATGGTAGAAGGCGCCCTTCGAGAGCCCGGTCGCCGCGATCACGTCGTTGATGGTGGTGCGCTCGTAGCCTTGCGTCAGGAAGAGACGCTGGGCGCAACCGATCAGCTCTGCCCGCCGCACCGCCGGCGCCTTCAGCACTCGCAGCTTCTGTCCCGCCGCCGACCGGCCCGTTTCTCGCGGATCTGTGTCAGCCATTCTTCGCAAGTGCCTTGAGACCGACCGTCGGTCTGTTAGACTATAGGGGATCGTCCGACCAACCGAAAGACGTTTCCATGGCTCAAGAACTCGCCCCCGATCTGCGCCATCCGCTCGGTTTCGACATCGTGTCCGGGGCCTTCAAGGCCGATCCGTTCCCCACCTTGGCGGCGATGCGCGATGCTGGGCCGGTGATACCGATCCGGCTGCCGTTCGTCGGCCGCGTGTGGCTCGCGACAACCCACGCAGCGTGCCTGGCCATGGTCAAGGACAACGAGCTCTTCGTGCAGGAGGGTCGGCACGCGGGTCGCTCTGGCGTGCCGGGCTTCGCCTGGTGGCTGCCCAAGCCGCTGAAGGTGATGACCAACAACATGCTGCAGAAGGACGAGCCCGATCACCGGCGCCTGCGGCATCTGGTGGACAAGGCCTTTGCGCGCCGCGATGTGCTGGCCATGCGCGGCGGCATCGAGCGCATCGCCGACGGCCTGATCGACGGCTTCGAGGGCCGGCCGACCGTGGACCTTGTCGAGGCCTATGCAAGGCAACTGCCGATGGCGGTGATCTGCGACCTGCTGGGCCTCACCGACGAGGACCGGATCGAATTCTCCGCCCAGGCGATGAAGGTGTTGAACATCACCTCGTCGCTTAGCCTGCTAATGACCGCGGGCGCCTTCAACCGCATGTTGGACCACGCGCGACGGCTGATCGAAGCGGCGCGCCACGCCCCGCGACCGGGGCTGATCGCAGAGCTGGTCGCGGCCGAGGAGGCGGGCGACCGGCTGAACGCGGCCGAGCTGTTGTCGATGATCGTGCTCTTGCTCGTCGCCGGGTTCGAAACCACCCGCCAGCTGATCGCCGACAGCGTAATCCTGCTGGAGAGCCAACCCGACCAAAAGGCCTGGCTGCTGGCCGATCCGACGGAACGCATGGAGCGCGCGGTCGAGGAGTTGGCGCGCCACGCCAGCCCCGTGCAGATGACCAAGCCGCGCTACATCTCGCGCGACACGGACTTCTTCGGCGTCTCGCTGAAGCGTGGCGACATCATCATGGCCCTGCTCGCCGGCGCCAACAGCGACCCCGCGGTGTTCGACGCGCCAGAGGCGTTGCGCCTGGACCGGTTCCCGAACCCGCACCTGGTGTTCAGCTCCGGCGTCCACTTCTGCCTCGGCATGCAGCTGGCGCGGGTAGAGGCGCAGAGCGCCGTGGGGCGGCTCTACGCGCGCTGTCCCGACCTCCGCCTCGCCGACCCCAGACGGATCGAATGGATCGAACGCCTGGGCGTGCGCGGCCCCAAGGCGTTGCCGGTCGTCCTGAGGCCCGGCGCCGCGCGGCTAGCCGCGTAACCCTTCAGCAAGCCGGCGCGAGGAGGTTGAGAATGTCGATCTCGGTCTCACTGCTGCGGCGGGCGATCATCGCCCGCTCGGAACTGGGATCGATCCCGCCGCGGAAGCCCAGGACCATGGAGGCGCAGCTCACGCCCCAGCTCACCACGCCCAGCAGCTCCCAGAACAGCAGGCGCTCCGGCTCGACCCGCTGCCCGCCGGCCGCCTCATAGGCTTCCACCAGCTGCTCGCGCGTTCCGAAGCCGCCCACCGGTCCCTCACCGCCGAAGCGCCAGGAGCTGACGCAGATCCAGCCCAGATCCTCGATCGGGTCGCCCAGGTGCGCGATCTCCCAGTCGAGCACCGCGCGCAGGCCCTCCTCGCCGACGATGATGTTGCCATTGCGGAAGTCGGCGTGAACCAGCCGCGGCGTCGCTGGCTCCGACGGTAGTCGCGCCCGCAGGGCCTCGAAGGCGAGGGAGAACACGGGCTTGGGCCGCCCTGTCGCCTTGTAGCGGGCGTATAGCTCCTCCAGCCGACCGCGGGCGGTGGCCACGCGCAGGGTCGGCAGGCGCGTCGAATCGATCGCATGGATCGCGGCCATGGCGCGGCCGCACTGGGCGGCCAGAACCTCGCGCGCCCGGGCGAAGCGCGGCTCCCGCACGATCCGCCGGCCGAGGGTCTCGCCCTCGACGAAGCTGGTGATGAAGCCGCGCCCGGCGCCGTCCTCGGGGGCGAGTACGTGGTGCACCACCGGCTCGGGCGCTCCCGCCTCTCCGGCCAGGCGCATCAACTCCGCCTCTGTCTCCATGCCCACCGCCGTCTCCGCCTGGCGCGTGCCGCCCGGGGCGCGGCGAAGGATGAGCGGCGTGCGCTCGCCGTCCCCTCCGACGCTTTCGAACGCCCAGGTCTCCTGGCTCGCGCCGCCCGAGAGGCGGCGAAACGCGGCGACGCCGGTCGAGCCGGGGAAGATCCGGCGCACAACCGCGCCGATCGCGGCCTCCAGTTCCGGCGCTTCGCTCACGCCAGCTTCAGGAAGGCCGGATGACGCAGCGGGTCGCCCGTCTTCAGATCCAGGCGCTGGCCGGACGGCCGCGGTCCGGTGGGACCGGGGCGCTCCTCATAGATCGCGTCGCGTCCGAAGAAGCGCAGGGTCAGGGTCCGCCGCCGCTGCCCCCCGCGGGTCGCCGCCCCGCCGTGCAGCATGCGCGGGTGGAAGAGGACGACATCGCCCGGTTCGACGGCGAAGCTGACGATGTCGAAGGCGCGCCGTTCCGCCTCGATGTCGGGCAGACGCGGCAGCTCCTCACCCG
>JAFANN010000269.1 GCA_019232665.1 Caulobacteraceae bacterium
TGACAGGTAGGCCGGCAACTCATCCCCAGCGCCGCCTTGGACCGGCGGCGGGCTTATCGGTATGGACATATGGACTTGTTTCCCGAACCCTCGCGTGGCGGCAACGCGGTTCTTGCGCGGGCGTTGCGGGTCAGGGAACGAGGACCCTTCCGATGACCGACAAAGACCGCGCTCAGACTCCTGGCCGGAAGGCCAACGAGGCCCAACCTCTCGGCGAGCGCCACGGCCTCGTCTCCGACACGCAGACCGAACGCACAGCCCAGAAGGAGAGGGCCTCCGCCGGGCCCGACGGGCCCGATGCTCGGGAGGTCGGCGAGACCTTCAAGAAAACACCCTGAGCCGCCGCGTGCGCTAGGGGACGGATTGACGGGGATCAAGCACGACTGTATTGTATGAGAATATGCATACACACGAGCAGGCGGTCCTGTCTTCGTTGAGCGTCGAGCGACGCGGCGTGCCGATCTATGTCCAGCTCCGCGAGCAGTTCCTGCGCCTCATCGGCGCCGGCGCTCTGACGCCAGGCGAGCGCATGCCGACGATGCGCCAGGTCGCCGTCGCGCTTCAGGTCGATCTCAACACGGTCCGACACGCTTATGAGGACCTCGAGCGTGCGGGCGCCGTCATCCTCAAGCGCGGGCAGGGCAGCTTCGTCGCCGCGCGCGGCTCTCAGACCGACGCTGTCGCCCGCGCCCGCGATCTCGACGTCCTGGCCGGCCAGGTCATCTCCCTGGCCGGCGCGGCGGGCGTCGATCCTCTCGTCCTGGCCGCGCGTGTCGCCGGCCTGGCAAAACCCAAGGAGACAACCTCATGAACAGTTACCGGACCGGTCCGGGGAACCGTGTGGCCGGCCTGCTTTCTGTGCTCGTTTTCATTCTGGCGGCCTTCTTCGCCTGGCTGGGCGTCGCCAGCGGCGGCTCGGTCCCGCTGTTCGTTCTGGCCGGCGTGTTCGTCATTGTCGGCGCGCTGATCCCTCAGTCGCTGATGATGGCGAACCAGTGGGAAAAGGCCGTGGTTCTGCGACTTGGGAAACTGAAACAGATCAGTGGTCCCGGCATCTTCTGGATCGTCCCGTTCGTCGACAGCGTCTCGACCTGGATCGACCAGCGGATCCAGACCACCGAGTTCAACGCCCAGGAGGCCTTGTCCCGCGATACTGTCCCGGTGAACGTCGACGCCGTCGTTTTCTGGCAAATCCACGACGCCCAGCGCGCCGCCCTCGAGATCACCGACTACCGATCGGCCATCGAACGCGTCGCCCAGACCTCGTTGCGGGAGATGGTCGGGACAACGGATCTCCACACGCTGCTCTCGGACCGCAAGCAGAGCGACGAGCGCCTGCGCGAGGAGATCGGCCGCAAGACCGCAGACTGGGGGGTTTCGGTGATCTCGGTCGAAATCCGCGACATCGGCGTTCCGCAGGCGCTGCAGGACGCGATGAGCCGGCAGGCCCAGGCGGAGCGGGAACGTCTCGCGCGGGTCCTCCTCGGCCAGGCCGAGCAGGAGGTCGCGATCAAGTTCGTCGAGGCTGCGGAGATCTACGCAAGAAGCCCCGCCGCCCTGCAGCTTCGAGCGATGAACATCATCTACGAGACGACCAAGGAGCGCGGGGCGACGATCCTGATCCCGACCGCCATGGTGGATTCGATGAATCCAGGCGGCCTCATCGCGGCGCTTCGGTCGCGCACGGAAGGGGACTGAACGCGCTTCACCAGCGGCTCGGCTTGGGCTTTGATACGGTCCGGTTCCAGGAGCGCTTCGGTGGGCAAGAGCTATCCCTGTCTAGATGACCGGTCGATCGCCTTCATCCGGGCTCAAAGGATCTTTTTTGTCGCCACGGCGCCGCTCGCTCCGGACGGTCACGTGAATCTTTCGCCCAAGGGCTATGACAGCTTGGCGATCCTCGACGAACGCACGATCGCCTACGCCGATCTCGGCGGGTCGGGAATCGAGACGCACGCCCACGTCCGCGAAAACGGACGCATCACCCTGATGTTCTGCGCCTTCGACGGACCGGCGAATATTGTGCGTGTATATGGACGGGGCGAGGCGGTGAGCTTCGACGATCCCGGTTTTGAGACGGCCATGGCGGCGTTCCCGACCGTCCGGCGCGCCCGAGGCGTTATCCGGGTCCACGTCGAACGCGTCGCCGACAGTTGCGGGTGGGGCGTGCCAGTGTTCGAGTTCAAGCAAGAGCGGGAGCAGTTGCTTCGCTGGGTCGAGGCGAAGCCGTTCGACGAATGGGCCCAGCATCGTCGGCATGCGAACGCCGCCTCCATCGATGGATTGCCGGGCCTGGCCGCTGGGAAGCGACCGGAGGGTCGATGAGCCGTCTTTTGCGGCGGTTCCTCCTACCGCTCCTCGCGTGCGCCGCCGGCAGTCTCGCGGGTTGCGGCCAGCGGGACGCTCCGCTCGTCGTGCGCGTCCCGGAGGGCGCATTGCGCGGCATGGCCCACGGCTCGGCCATCGCCTTCAAGGGGGTGCCCTACGCAGCGCCGCCGGTGGGGGAGCTGCGCTGGGCTCCTCCGCAACCGCCAACGCCCTGGACCGGCGAGCGCGACGCCACGCGTTTCGCCGCTGTGTGTCCGCAGCCGGCCAACCGATCGATCCCCAAGGGCGCGGTCCAGAACGAGGACTGCCTGACGCTGAACATCTGGCGTCCACGCGAATGGCCGGACAGGGCGCCGGTCCTGGTCTGGGTGCATGGGGGAGGAGACGTCACTGGGGACGCCAGCGAACCTCGCTTCGATGGGACGAGCTTCGCCCGCGATGGAGTCGTCTTCGTCTCCGTCGACTATCGGCTGGGGGCTCTCGGCTGGTTCGCCCACCCGGCTCTCACGCGCGCGGCGGGGAGCAAGGCGCCCCTCGCGAACTACGGGCTCATGGACCAGATCGCCGCCTTGCGTTGGATTCAGGCCAACATCGCCCGCTTCGGCGGCGATCCGCGGCGCGTCACGCTCGCCGGCCAGTCGGCCGGCGGCGAGGCCGTGCTCACGCTGATGTCGACGCCCGCGGCGCGAGGGCTTTTCCAGCAGGCGATCGTCGAGTCCGCGCCAGTCTGGGCGCCGACGCCCAACCTGGCGACGGCCGAGGCGGCGGGCAAGGAGCTGGCGCAGCGGGCCGGCGCGTCCGACGCCGAGCTCGCCACGCTTCGCCGGCTCCCCGTATCCGCGCTCCTGGCGGCGCAGGGGCCGGAGGCGGGACCAATCCGTGACGGACGTCTGGTGACGGCGTCGGCCGCCCAGGCCTTCGCTCGAGGCGCCGTCGACCCGCTTCCGTTGCTTATCGGCTCCAACAACGGCGAGGACAGCCTCCTCGGCCAAAGCGACCCGGCCAAAGTCCTTGGATCACTGACGCCTGCGCAGGTCGCAGCCGTGAGGGGCGCCTACGGTCTCGTGCCAGGCAACGACGCCGCGCTCGGCCGGATGGTGTTCCGCGACAGCCGCTTCGGCGCGCCGGCCCGATGGGTGGCCGAGCGCCAGTCCGTTCGCGCGCCGACATTCCTCTATCGCTTCGGATACGTCCCCACGCTTCGACGGCTGGGGAAGAAGCACGCCGGCCACGGCGACGAAATCTCGTTTGTCTTCGCGGTGATGGATAATGTCCGCCTCGTCTCGCAGTTCGTCCTCCCCTGGGACAGTCTCGAGATGAACAAAGTCCATGGTTGCTGGGTCTCCTTCGTGAAGACCGGGCGCGCCGCATGTCCGAAGGGGCCGCCCTGGTCGGCCTATGATCCGAAGTTGGGCTGGCTGATGCTGTTCGACAACGACGTCACGTCCGATGAGCCCGACTCGATGGCGCCGGTCCTCGACCTGATCACCCGGCTCTTCGGGCCAGGCAGCCCTGCTCGGCCTGGGTGATCCCTGTACGGTTTCGAAGTACGCTTCCAACCGGAGGCGGATATGAGCGGCGAACTGCGGCACATCGCGATCAACGCGGACGACGTAGACCGGGCGAAGGCCTTCTACGAGGCCGTGTTCGGCTGGAACTTCCAGGCCTGGGGTCCGCCTGACTTCTTCAACGCCCAGACGCCTGGCGGTGTGTTCGCCGCAGTCCAGAAGCGCCGCGAGATTGTCCCGGGCGTCAAAGCCACCGCCTATGAGTGCACCATCGGAGTGGCGGACCTCGCCGCGACGCTCGAGGGGATCGCCGCCGCCGGCGGCAGCGTGGTCGCCGGCCCGTTCACCATCCCGACGGTCGGGGAACTGGCCTTTTTCCGGGACACCGAGGGCAACATCGCCGGAGTGATGCAGTACGAGGACGGCCACTGAAGCCCAATCGCCCCTTGGCCGACAACCGAGGGTGTGCTGAGCATCGCTGATGGGGCGAAACGAGATCGGGGCCGAGGGCCTCAAGACGGCCATCGGCCTTCCCAGCGCGGTGATGCTGGTCGTGGGCGGCATCGTCGGCGTCGGCGTCTTCGTCAACCCGGCCATCGTCGCCCGCAGCGTCCACTCGCCCGCCCTGGTGCTGGGCGCCTGGGCGTGCGGCGGCGTGATCGCCTTGCTGGGGGCGTTCGTCTACGCCGAGCTGGCCGCCCGCATTCCCCACACCGGCGGCGACTACGC
>JAFANN010000302.1 GCA_019232665.1 Caulobacteraceae bacterium
AGCCGAAAATCAGCTCGCGATCGCTGGCCGCGAAGTCGGTGTCGCGCTCGCTGGCCGGACGAAGAACGATGGCGTCCGCCAAGCCACCGCTCGCCGCACACAGGCCTGTGTTTCTGCCTTCGAAACCCGTATCGCCAAAGCGGCGCCACGGCGTTTCGGCGGCCCGACTGTGGAGGAAGCGCTGACCCGCAAAATTGCGTTCGGGATCGATCCGGCCGTTCGGCAAGGGCATGTCGTGGTCGGCAAGAGTCTCGTGGAGCGCCGGACAGGCGATCTCGATCACCTCGAAGCCGGGCGAGGTCTCCAGCACCCGGTGCCGGATTTGCGGCGGCTGCAGGACGCAGTCGCCAGCCTCGAACAGAAAGGGTTCCCCCTGGTCCTCGTAGACCAGGCGCGCCCAGCCCCGCCGGCAGACGAGGAACTGGAACGCCACGCGATGATAGTGGACCCAGTCGGCGACCGGCCCGCCCTCGGGAATGAGGATGTGCGAAGCGATATAGCGCCCGCCGAGCCGTCCCGGGATCAGGTCGCGGTAAAGCATTCCCGCCCGTCCGGGACTGGCGGCCGCCGGATCGAAGCGGGAAATCAGGAACGCCGGCTGGAAGGGCGGGATGTGCGGAGGGGCGTTGGTCTCGAAGAAGTCCACGCGCGTCCCGTTCGGCGCCATCGCCGTGCGGATTCCGGAACCTCCCCACGCCTTCGCGGGAAGCCGGATGAGGCCGGGCGCCGACTCGCCGGGCGCAAGGCGGATGCGCAATCCGTGACCGGATAGGCTGGCGATCTTCGGATCGTCGGCGGGGAAGATCGTCTCGATCCGAAAGCCGAGGCCCTCGAAGAACGCGATGTTCGCCGTCAGGTCTGCGCAGGGCAGCTGGACCTCCGCCGGTCCGGCAGGTGCGGGGGCAGCCGTCGTGTTCATGGAATGAGGCCTAGGCGGCAGTCGCGATCTCGGCAAGCTGGCCGCCCAACGCGCCGGCGAGGTCCCCACGATCGGCCACGACCACGCGTGCAAGTCCAAGCCATTCCGCCATCAAGCGGAGCTCTGCGCCGAGTTCGGGCGCGACATCGGTTGGCGCGCCGGGTTCGGCGTGGGCGCTTTGCACGAGCAGGGCGTCGGCGGCCCGGTCCGACTTGAGGTCGACGCGTCCGACGATGCGGTCGCCCAGCAGGAAGGGCAGGACGTAGTAGCCGTGATGGCGCTTGTGGGCCGGGGTGTAGATCTCGATCCGGTATTTGACGCCGAACAGCCGCTCGGCGCGAGACCGCTCCCACACCAGCGGATCGAATGGCGCCAGCAGGGCGCGCGCCTGGACCCGCCGGGGCGCCCGCGCCTCGGGATCGAGGAAGGCCTGCTGCTTCCAGCCTTTGACCTGCACCGGCATGAGCTCGCCCGCCTCGACGAGCTCGGCGAGCCGCGGCCGGAAGTTCTCCGGCGACAAACGGAAATAGTCCCGAAGGTCGCCGGCCGTGGCGACGCCCAGGGCTCGCGACGAGATCCGGACCAGCGCGCGATGGGCGTCCGCCTCCGACGGCGTCGGCGTCTCGAGCACCTTCCGGGGAATGACGCGCTCTGTCAGGTCGTAGACCCGCTCGAAGCTGCCTCGACGCGTGGAGGTGGTGATGTGTCCGGCCCAGAACAGCCATTCCAGGGCTCGCTTGCCGTCGCTCCAGCCCCACCACCCGCCGGGCCCCTTGGGCGCCTCCAGGTCCGAGGCGGCGAGCGGGCCGTCCGTCTCGATCCGCCTCAGCAGGGCCTCCGCCTCGGCCCGGCGCGGGCCGGCGAAGACCCTCAGCCCGGTCCAGGTCCCGCCGCCCCGCTCCGCCTCAGCCATCCGCCAGCGGAACAGCGGGTGCAGGTCGAGCGGCAGGAGCGAGGCCATGTGCCCCCAGTATTCGAAGAGGTCCCTCGGACGGCTCCATGCGGCCTTGTCGATCAGCTCGCGAGGGTAGGGGCCCAGCCGCGAGAACATCGGCAGGTAGTGGGCCCGCGCCACGACATTCACGGAGTCGATCTGGAACAGGCCAAGCCGCGAAATGACGCGCTTCAGCCGTCGTCGGTCCGGCGGCGCGGTCGGCCTCGGTTCGGCGAAGCCCTGTGCGGCAAGGGCGATGCGGCGCGCCTCCGCCGCCGAGAGGGTCTCCTTCGCCTTGATCGTTCGTCTCCAGCCGTGGCTTGATCAGGAACTAAGCCTGCGGCCGATACAAGCTCAAGAGCCCGTCCACGAGGAGGAGAAGCCCATGGCCTACGAGGGATACCAGCGGCTGCGGATCGCCCGGGAGGGGAGGCTGGTCACCGCGACGATCGACAACCCGCCGATCAATCTGATCACCCTCGAGCTCTACGGCGAGCTCGCGCGCCTGGCCCAGGAGCTGGAGGCCGACCGCGAAGCGCAGGTCTTCGTCCTCAAGAGCGCCAACCCGGACTTCTTCATGGCCCACTTCGACGTCGAGGCGATCCTGTCGATGCCGACGGACAGCCCTCCAGAGAGAGGGGCCTGGGATGCCAACACCTGGCACGTTATGTGCGAACGCTTCAGGACCATGGACAAGGTGACCATCGCCCAGATCGAGGGTCGGGTCGGCGGGGGCGGCGCGGAGATCAGCGCCTCGTTCGACATGCGCTTCGGAGCTCTGGGCCGCACGATCATCAATCAGATGGAAGTGCCGGTCGGGATCCTTCCTGGCGGCACGGGCACGCAGCGTCTGCCGCGCCTGCTCGGCAGGGGGCGGGCGATGGAGGTGATCCTTGGCGGGATCGATCTGGACGCGGAGACCGCCGAGCGCTGGGGCTGGCTCAATCGCGCCCTTCCGCCCTCGCAGGTCGGGCCTTTCGTGGATGCGCTCGCCCGGCGCATCGCCGGCTTTCCGCCCCAGGCCGTGCGCCTCGCCAAGCGAGCGATGCTGGCGGCCGAACCGTCGCCGCACGAGGGACTGGCCGAGGAGAGCTTCCTCTTCCAGCAGCTGATCCGCACGGACGACGGTCGCAGGGCGATGCGCCGGTTCCTCGAGCTCGGCGGTCAGACGCGCGAGGGGGAGCTGAAAGTGGCCGAACTCTCCGGCGCTATCTCGGGCGTCGGCTGACTTTCAAGGGCTGCTGCTCACCAGGGAGAAGAACCCTCCCTGAGGGTCGCTGGCCTGCAGGACCCATTGTCCGTTGGGCACCTGTTGGGGCGCGCTGAGCACGGCGCCGCCCGCCGCGGTAATCTTCGGCGCGGCGGCCGTGACGCTCTCGACCTGAAAGACGTAGCGCCAGTGCGGTTGCTCTGTCTGGAGCGGCTTGGTCATCATGCCGCCGGCCGGTCCGGCGCCGCCCGTCGAGAACAGCCGATACACGCCCATCGGTCCCATGGGGATTTCCTGGACGACCGTCCAGCCGAAGAGGTCGGTGTAGAACTTCCACTCGGTCTCGAGATCTCCGGCCATAAGTTCGCGCCAGCCGATCAGGCCAGGCTGGCCTTCCGGGGCCGCCGGCGGTGACCCAGGGGCGGGGGTGAAGAGGACGAACAGCGCCCCGTGAGGATCGGCGGTGACAGCGAAGCGCCCGATGCCAGGGATGTCCTCGGGCTGCCGGTGGATCGTGCCGCCCGCCGCGGTGACCTTGCCGGTGAAGGCGTCCACGTCCGGCACATCGATGTAGCCGATCCACAAGTTACCGGCGGGTCCTTGGTGTCCCCGCTCCAGCAGGGGCAGGGCGCCGGCCGCGGGCGTGTCCCCGTTCATGAAGAGGCTGTACGCGCCCCCAGGCTGATCGACCTTCTGGGACTTCCAGCCGATGACCGCGTCGTAGAACCGCTGGGCCGCGGGCAGATCGGTGGTCATCAGCTCGTACCACCAGAACGATCCGTAGGGTCGTGGCATCCGATTCCTCCTCCAATCAGGTGGTTCAACCGATCCGGACGCCCATCCCACCATCCACCGGGAGGATGGCGCCGGTGATGAAGCTGGCCTCGTCCGAGGCGAGGAAGAGGACCGCATGGGCGGTGTCCCAGGCCGTTCCCATCTTGCCGCCGAGGGGGACGCGCCGGTCGCGCTCCTCGCGCACCTCCGTTGTCGTCCGCCCGCTCGCGTGGGCGATCCCCGAGACGGCCATGGGCGTATCCATCAGCCCGGGAGCCACTGCATTGCAACGTATCCCATGGCGCGCATTGGAGGTGGCCACACTCGTGGTGAGACGGTTCACCCCCGCCTTGGAGACCTCATAGGCGAGCTGGATCCCGCCGGCCCGGCCGGCGAGCGAGGAGACGTTGACGATCGAGCCGTGGCCCCGTTCGCGCATGTGCGGCAGCACCGCCTTTATCGTCATCCACATGCCCTTGAGGTTGACCGCGAGGATCCGGTCCCACGCGTCCTCCTCCAGCCGGTGGGCGGGGGCGTCGCCGCCGCCGATCCCGACATTGTTGACGAGGATGTCGATCGCCTCCCATCGCTCCAGGCCCGCCTGGACGATGGCTGCGCAGTCGGCGGCGCGGCTCACGTCGGCGGTCCTGGCATGGGCTTGGCCGCCCGCCCCTATGATCTCAGCAGCGGTGGCCTCGGCACGCTCCGCCACCCGATCCACGCAGAGGACGCGCGCGCCTTCGCGTGCGAACAGCAAAGCCGTCGCGTGTCCGTTGCCGATCGTCTCGCCGGGCGTCTGGCCGGCCCCGACGACGATGGCGCTCTTTCCTAAGAGGCGGCCGGTCATCTCAGCGACCGTCGAGCGCCGGATCGAGATCCTCCGCCTTCTCGAGCTGCACGCCGAAAGTGTTCAGGATCATCGAGACCTGGGTGTACTGGCCGACCGTGAACACGAGGTCCATGCGCTGCTTCTCGTCGAAGTGTTTCTCAAGCGCGCGCCAGACGGAGTTGCTGACGAACTGATCGCGGTGAAGGTCATCGCAGGCCCGGATCAGGGCCGCGTCCGCCTCGCTCCAGGTGGCCGCATCGGCGCCAACCTTGATCGCCTCGATCTCGCCGGCGCTGAGGCCCTGGTCCAGGCCGATACGCTTGTGCTGGGCGAACTCGTAGCCCGACCGGCAGAGGAAGCCGACGCGCAGGATGACGATCTCGCGCTCGCGCGGCGGCAGGCTGTTGCGCCGCGACAGCACATAGTTGCCCCAGGCCAGGAACGCGGTCAGCGCCTTGGGCGCATTGGCCAGGGTGCGGAAGATGTTGAGGGCCGGGCGTCCTTCGAAGGGCTTCAGCGCCTCGCGCTGGTCCTCCGTCAGATCGGCCATGTCCACGGGTCTGATCCGGGGCTCCGTGAGCCGCATCGACTGTCCTCCTGCAGGTTTTGGCTGACCCTAGAGCGCGTTCCGCAAAAGTGGGAACTGGTTTTGCGATGAGAACGGGCTCATTTTCTTGAGTTTAGAGCACGTTGATCCCCTTGTGGCGGTCCCGCCTGAAGGGGACGTGCTCTAAGGCGGAGCCATGCCGGGCGCAAAGGGGTCAGTTGGTTTTCGGCGGCCTCGCACGCAAAGGCGGAGATGTCGGCCCCGCCCTGGTCTTGTGGTCGGCCACGAAGGCGCCGCGGCGTCCCGCAGGCTCCGGCGGACCGGTGGTCGTGTCCACCAGGGTTTGAAGCTCGAGCTCGGAATTCAGCTCGGCGCCAAACAGGACCACGATCAGCGAGAGCCAGATCCAGGTCATGAAGCCGATGACGGCGCCCAGCGAGCCGTAGGTCCTGTCGTAGTTGCCAAAGTTGGCGACGTACCAGGAGAAGAGAAGGGACATCGCCAGCCAGCCGACCGCGGCGACGATTCCGCCCGGCGTGATCCAGCGCCAGCGGGCGTGCTCGCGCGATGGGCCATAACGATAGATCACCGAGAAGCCGCAAATCACGACGACCAGCAGCATCGGCCACTTGAAGAACGTGACCGCCCCGGCGATTGGGCCCAGACCGATGCGCCTCAAAAGCTCAGGCGCCGCGACCACCGCGGAGATGGCGATCACCGCGAAGACGATCGACCCGACGGTGAACGCCAGGGAGATGACGTTGAGCGCGAGGAAATTGCGTTTCTCATTCTCGTCGTAGGCGACGTTGAGGCCGCCGATGAGGGCCTTCATCCCGGCGTTCGCACTGACGATCGAGAACAGAAGGCTGCCGGCGAAGGCGAGGCCGAGGCTGCCGTGGCCGCTGGCGCCCAGGCGGGCCAGCTGCTGGTCAAGGACGCTGATCGCGCCTCCCGGCAGGACGTGGGACAGCGACATCAGCTGCCCCCGCGCCTCGTCGATGTTGGCGACGAGACCGTACAGCGAGACGAATGCCGCAAGGGCGGGAAAGAGGGCGAGAAGAGCGTAGAAGGCTGCCCCCGCCGCTACGGCGAGGATGCGGTCCTCTCCAAATTCGCGAACCGTGTGCCCGATCACGTCGATCCAGCCGCGCCTGGAGATGCGCAGGGGGCTGGTTACGGAATCGTCGCGGCCGGCTCCGGGGGCGTGCAGCACCTCGAGCACCGAGGCCGCGCCGCGCCTGGCCAACGCCGGGGCCACTGCGCCGGCGACGAAGGCGGCGGCTAGTCCGAGGGTCCGCCGATTGCGTCGGCGGGCAGGGTTTGGAGTTCCACGGTCGCCCACGTCACCCTCCGCCTGGTCACGGATCGCCGGTTCCGCCGACCTGGTCGCGGCTGGAAGGGAAAGCTGCGTCGGGGTCCATTTGCGGCGTCTCCGTGGGCTGATCCCGCTAACGCCCGTTCCGCCACGATGTTGCCACGGATGACACTGGCGTCGGACCAGGCCACGCGCCGCCGGCCGCCGGTCATGCCGACCAGGCCAGGAGGCTGCTGGCGGCGCGGGTGCGCAGCGTCAGGGCCGCCCGGCGGCCAAAGGTCTGCATGGCTTCAGTGCTGGGGTCGCGGGACTCCTCCCAGATCCCGTGGCTGCCGTAGCGGGTCAGGAGGAGGAGTTCGGTTACGGTGGGATCGGGGCGGGGCTCGATCACCTCGAACAGGCCGAACACGCGGACGTCGAACCGGCGCTCGAAATCCTGCCAGCCTTCTCCGGAGAGCTCGATGAAGGTCTGAAGGTTCTCGGTACGGACCTCGAACGTGCGGTGCACCCACACCCCGCCTCTGGTGAGGCGCGCGCCAGCGGATGGCCGCAGGGTCTGCCGCAGGAGACGGCGTTGGATCAAGCTCAGGCCATGATCGCCGGCCAAGGTTTCGGCGACGTCGCGGGTGGCGGCTTCCCTGTCCTCGATGAGGATTGCGACCTCCGAGGCTGACCAGCCGAGTTGCGAGACGAAGAGTCCGAGCGGGCGATCCGCGCCCGACCACGCGCCCAGGCGCTCGGCGAGGGAGGCGCGCCCCTGCGGCCCACCGGTGATCTCGACCATCAGGTGTTCGTATTGCGCCATCCGCCGCCCCACCTTAGAGCGCGTCCTGTTCAGGCGGAGCCGCCTGAACAGGACGTGCTATAGATTCAATAGCTTGAGCGCATTCTCATCGCAAAACCAGTTCCCACTTTTGCGGAACGCGCTCTTGTTGCTAGCCCCGGAAGATCACCCCTTCGCGCGCCAGCGCGACGATGCGTTCCCGTGAAAAGCCGTAGTCGAACAGCACCTCGGCTCCGTGCTCGCCAAGACCAGGCTCGAGGCGGGCGAACCGCGCCTGGGTCCCGTCGAATTCCGCATAGCCCCTCGAGCCGACGAGTTCACCCCACTGGGGATGCGAAAAGATCTCGTAGTACCCGTTTTCCCAAAGGGTTTCGCAGCCAGCCGCCTCTCTCGACGTGAACACTGGGGAAGAGGTGACCCTGGCGTCGGCCAGCGCCTCCAGGGTCGCGTCGCGGGTCCTCTCCGCCAGGGCCGTGGAGATCTCCTGAGCAAGGTCGCCGTCCCTGGGTTCGTCGAGGTACGTCGATCCTGTCCAACGGGAGAGCCATTCCGGCCGCCCGAGCGCCTTGGCCAGGCGCTCGAACTGCCCTGGCGCGCGGGCGTCGAGGGTCAGCCAGCCGTCGCCGGCGGCGTAGTAGCGATCGAGGGCCGAGAAGCCCGGGCAGTCGCGGCAGCCGATCGGCGCCTTCGGGCGACCCTCATAGGCGACCAGATCCTCGAACTGGTACAGCGTGCTGGCTGCGGCCAGGCTGGTCTCCACAACCTGCCCCTCGCCGCTAGTCGCGCGGGCGTGGAGGGCGGCAATCACCGCGAACGCCGTCAGGGCCGCTGTGGCGACGTCGTTCACAGGAATGGTGTGGAAAACCGGCGCGCTGTCGCCGCCCTGCGCCGACATCAGCCCGCTCTGCGCCTGCACCAAGGGGTCGAACCCAGGCAGCCGCGCATAGGCGCCGCGGGAGCCGTACGTATTTGCGGAGCAGGAAATCAGGCGCGGGTTCACGGCGCGAACAGCCGCGTGGTCTATGCCGAGCCGCTCGCGCACTCCGAGGCGGTAGTTGTCGAGGACCACATCGGCCTTGGCCGCCATGTCCAGGAACGCCTTGCGCCCGGATGACGCCTTCAGATCGAGACCCAGGCCCCGCTTGCCGCGGTTGTAGTTGATGAAGCCGGTCATGGCGAAGCGGAACGGGTCACCTTCCGGCGGCTCGATCTTCACCACGTCGGCGCCGAAGTTGGCCAGGATGCTCGCCGCGTAGGTCCCCGCGATCACCGTCCCAAGGTCGAGCACCCTGACGCCTTCGAGAGGTCGGGCCGGCGCTGGCGGCTGCGGCGCGGGAGCGGACGGGGCGGTCCGGGGGATGCAAAAGGCGGCGAGGTCCGCCTCTTCGCAGGCCCGCAAAAGGTGACGGACACTCCCAGGCGTCGTCTCTAGGCGCGCTGCGACGCCTGGCATGTCGATCGGCCCCACAGTCGGGTGATCGAGCTGAACGCAGAGCTCGTTGGCGCGACAGATCTCGTGCTTGAGCCAGTCCTCGCGGTTCTCCACGGGGCCGGCCGGCACGTCATTGGCGCGGAACAGCTCGAGCCAGTGGTCGCGGGGCGCCGACCCCAACCGCGCGGCGATAGCGGCGCCGGGGTCGTAGATCTCCGTCCCTTTCAACTCCAGCGCCTGCGCGGCGCGGGTGAAGAAGTGGGAGAACAGCGCGCCGAGGAAGAGCCATCTGCCGTCGCCGCACCGATAGAGGCGATAGCTTGGAGACGATCCGGTCGGGAGCGCGCGCCCGAGCGCTCCGGCGCCCGGCTCCGCGATCGGGCAGGCGACCTGGGCCATGGCGTGAAGGCCGCTCACGGTCACCGCCTGACCGCGCCCGCTGGCGTAGCGCGCGAAGAGCGCGGCGCCGACGGCGCTCGCGCCGAGGACGGCCTGCGCATAGTGGGCGATTGGCGCCACGTGCCAGATCGGCTGGTCGCTCCACGCGCCCTGGCGCATGGACGCGCCGGTCAGGCCCGTGAGCATGGCGTGGTGTGGCGGATATTCGCTCCATTGGCCGGTCGGGCCGAAGGCCGGAGTCCACAGAGAGACGAGGCGCGGGTGGCGCTGGGCGAGCATCGCGCCTTCGAGGTCCGTCCGCTCGCGCTGCGAGGGTCCTGCGTCGGTCACCAGCACGTCGCTCGTCGCCAGGAGGGATTCGAAGCGGGCGCGGCCGTCGGCGCAGGTCAGGTCGAGAGGTAGGCTGCGCTTGTTTCGATCGGCGCCCAGCCGGCGCGGCGACCATGCTTCCGCAAGCCCCGGCGGCTGGACTTTCAGGACCTCCGCCCCGTGGTCGGCGAGGAGCATGGCGGCGATCGAGCCGGCAAGGTCCTGGGCGGTGTCGAGAACCCGCACGCCTGCGAATGCGCCCGCCATGGCCTCTCCCGATCTTGCGACCTGGCTCCGGAAGGCTGGAGACCGGCCCCTCATGTGGCGGATTATTGGCCCCTGCGAGCGTCGAGCCAAGAAAGGATCCATCGGCGACGACCGACGCCTTTTCGCCAAAAATTGACCACTTTCGTACAAAACGAGACCATGGTAACGCACGATCTGTGGCAATCGGGGGGCGCGTCATGGTCCGGGCGATGTCCGTCGAAGCGCTCGCCGGCGCTTCCGGCGAAACAATAGAAACGATCCTGCTGTGTGAGCGGGAGGGGCTCCTGGGTTGTGCGCTCTCTGACGGTCGCGTTCGTCGCTACGATCCTCGCGCCCTATCCGTCCTGCGGCTCGTCCGCCTGGGCCAGTGGCTCGGCGTGGACTTCGACACGATCCGATTCGCCGCGCCGTTGGCGGACGATCCAGGTCAGATCCGCAATGTGCTGCGGCGTTGGGCGCAGGCCCGCCTTGCGCGCCTGGCGCGCGAGCAAAGAGAACTGCTGAAGACCCAGCGCCTGCTCGACGATTTCCTGGCCAGGTCCGCGGCCGGCGAGGCCGCGGACGCGATACGCGTGAGCCGCGACGTCGCCCGTCTGGAGCGCGAGCTCGCCCGTCACCGAGGTCCTGAGGCGGCGACGAACGAGGCAGGCGCGAAGAGCGGCGCGGCGAGTCTTCGACCGCGACGGGCCAGGGCTCGGGCGGAGGCTCACTCGCGGAGGGAGACGTCAGAGTCGATCGGGCTCTGACGTCCTGGCCCGTCCAGCCGTGTTGGTCAGGCCTTGGTCTGCTTCCGCAGGGAACGAAGCCTCGGGAAATTCGAGGCGAAAAATCGGCTGCCGGAGCCGCGGCGCCACCCCTGCAGGCGGCGCCGGAGCGATTGGCTCAGGCTGGCGCAAAGGTGAAGACCGGCGGTCCGCCCTCGGTCGGCGTCCATTTGATCTTCACCCTCTGGCCGATCCGGATGCTCGCCATCTCGCAATCGACGATGTTGGTGAGCAGGGAGACGCCCTCGTCGAGGGTGACGTAGGCGATGGCGTAGGGGACCGGCGTGCTGCGGTGCATGACGCTGAAGGTGTAGATCACCCCTTCGCCCGGGCTCTCCTCCCACACCGTGTCCGGCGAGTTGCAGAACGGGCAGATGCTGCGCGGATACCAGTGCGGCTCCTTGCACGCCGTGCAGCGCTTGATCAGGAAGCGGCCTTCGCGGGCGGCGTCCCAGAACGGCTTGCTCTCCAGATTCTGTGCGGGGGCAGGGATCCGGCGGGTCTGGGCCTGCGGGCGGTCGATGGTGTCCGTCATGCCTTAAGCCCTTTCCATGATCAGGGTGCCCGAGCCGTGGCGCACGCCGAGCGATCCGCCGGTGCCGTGGGCGATGGCGAGGTCGCAGTTGGGCACCTGCACCTTGGGGTGGGCCTCGCCGCGCAACTGGCGCACCGCCTCGATGATCTTGGTGATGCCGCCGCGGTTGGTGGGGTGGTTGTTGCAGAGACCGCCGCCATCGGTGTTGAACGGCAGCTTCCCGACGCCCGAGATCAGGTTGCCATCGGCGACGAACTTCCCGCCGTGGCCCTTCTCGCAGAAGCCGAGATCCTCGAGCTGCATCAGCACGGTGATGGTGAAGCTGTCATAGATCGAGGCGTACTTGATGTCGGAAGGCTTCACGCCCGCCTCTTCCCACGCCGGCGGGCCCGACCAGACAGCTCCGGAGTAGGTGAGGTCGAGGTTGCGGCCGCCGGCCGGTCCCTTGTTGGCCTCGCCATGGCCGATGACCTTCACCAGCGGACGTTTGAGGCTCTTGGCCACTTCCGGCGCGGCGAGGATCACCGCCCCGCCGCCGTCGGAGACGACGCAGCAGTCCAGCCGGTGAAGGGGATCGGCGATCATCGGCGAGTTGATCACGTCCTCGACGGTGACGACGTTGCGCAGCATGGCGTGCTCGTTCCACTGGGCGTGGTGCGAGGCGGCCACCTTGATCCAGGCGAGCTGCTCGGACGTCGTGCCGTGCTGATACATGTGGCGCATGGCGCACATGCCGTAGGTGTTGTGGGTCGAGCCGCCCCAGATGTTCTCGAAGCCGGCTTCGGGGACCTCGTTAATCCCGCCGCCCGGACCGCCGCCGCCCGGCCGGGGCGCGCCGCCGGCGCCGCCCTTGCCGTCGCCTAGTCCCGCGCGCGAGCCCACGGGCCGGCCTGCGAGGGTGATCAGGGCCACCTTGCACTTGCCCGCCGCGATGGCCTCGGCCGCATGGCCCGCGTGGATGATGTAGGACGAGCCGCCAGTCTCGGTGGAGTCCATGTGCTTGAGCTTGAGGCCCATGTAGTCGGCCATGGACATCGCCCCGAACCCCGGCGCGTCGCCGGCGCAGTAGTAGGCGTCCACATCCGAGAGGGAGAGCCCTGCGTCTTTGAGCGCGCCGCGCGCGCACTCGGCGTGCACCTGGGCGGTCGACAGATCC
>JAFANN010000168.1 GCA_019232665.1 Caulobacteraceae bacterium
GATGGCCCTGCGCGGGCGCCAGATCTTCATCTCGACCATCGACCGGTCGGTCCCGTTCGACATCATGGACTTCTACCGCGGCCAGCGGACCTTTGTCGGCGTCGACACCCTGGCCCTCGACGGGGCGGCGTGCGCGGAGCTCCTTGACGCGCTGACGCCCGGGTTCGAGAGCGGCGACCTGCGGCCCTTCCCGGTGCTCGACGACGCGGTCTATCCGCTTGAGAGGGCGAAGGAGGCCTACCAGGCGGTATTGTCGGGCTCACGTGACCGCGTGATCCTTGCGCCGTGAACGGGACTGAATACGAGGCGCAAGCGGATAAGATTAACCACGAACCTCACCAACTTCACGAACAAGAAGATGCGCCTGCGACGCAATTCATAAAGTCACACCTGCCCCGAGGCCACGTAAATGGTTCGTGCTGTTCGTGAGGTTCGCGACAAAATATGAACCGTAGGTCATGATTGCCTATTGGTCGGCGAGATGCGCCGAGCCTGATCGGACCCGTTTCGCGGGAATGCTTCCGGGCTAAGCCACCTTCACCCGTGCGGCGCTCTCGGGGAGGTCGGAGCCGAAGGCGCGCTGGTAGAATTCGGCCACTGTCGGGCGCTCGAGCTCGTCACACTTGTTCAGGAAGGTCACCCGGAAGGCCATGCCGAGGTCGCCTTCGAAGATCTCGGCGTTCTGGGCCCAGGTGATCACCGTTCGGGGGCTCATGACGGTGGAGATGTCGCCATTCATGAAGGCGTTGCGGGTCATGTCGGCGACGCGGACCATCGCCGCGATCTGCCGCCGGCCTTCGGCCGTCTTGGCGTAGTTGGGCGCCTTGGCCAGGACGATCTCGCCCTCCACGTCGTGAGGCAGGTAGTTGAGGGTCGTCACGATCGACCAACGGTCCATCTGACCCTGATTGATCTGCTGGGTGCCATGGTAGAGCCCGGTCGTATCGCCAAGACCGATGGTGTTGGTGGTCGAGAACAGGCGGAAATACGGGTTCGGCCGGATCACGCGGTTCTGGTCGAGCAGGGTCAGTCGGCCCTGCGCCTCCAGCACGCGCTGAATGACGAACATCACGTCCGGCCGGCCGG
Organism: Caulobacteraceae bacterium; assembly: GCA_019232665.1. Classification (GTDB taxonomy): domain Bacteria; phylum Pseudomonadota; class Alphaproteobacteria; order Caulobacterales; family Caulobacteraceae; genus Acaudatibacter. Next base: position 1,087 of record JAFANN010000168.1, read on the forward strand.
CGTCGTATTCGTCGAACACCAGGGCCATGGGCCGCTGCAGGCACCACGGCAGCATGCCTTCGCGGAATTCGGTCACCTGCTTGCCCTCGCGAAGGACGATGGCGTCCTTGCCCACCAGGTCGATGCGGCTGACGTGGCTGTCGAGGTTCACCCGAATCATCGGCCAGTTCAGCCGCGCGGCCACCTGTTCGATGTGGGTCGACTTGCCGGTGCCGTGATAGCCCTGAACCATCACCCGGCGGTCGTAGGCGAAGCCGGCGCAGATGGCGAGCGTGGTCTGCGGATCGAACCGATAGGCGTCGTCGAAGTCCGGGACATGGCTGTCGCGGGTCGAGAAGGCCGGGACCATCATGTCGGAATCCACGCCGAAGGTTTCCCGGATCGAGACCTTGCGGTCCGGGATCAGGGTCAGCAGGGGATCGTCGGAGGTTTCGAGGGCGACGGGCATGGCGGGGGTTCACTAACGCGGCCCTTTGGCGGACGCAAACGCCGCGGGACCTGTTGACGTGGGGTCAGACGAGCTTGGCCTTCTGCAACGTCTTGTAGGCGCGGATCACCTTCTGCAGGCGTCCCTCGGACGAGCGATCGCCGCCGTTGGCGTCGGGATGGCAGCGTTTGACCAGGTCCAAGTAGCGCGCCCGGATCGCCGGCCCGTCCGCGGAGGCGTCGAGATCGAGGTCGTCGAGGGCCACCCGCTCGAGCTTGCCAAGGCGACGGTCGGCAGGCGCGCCGGGGCCGGTGCGCCGCTGCTGTTCGGCGAACATGCCGAGAGGATCGTGGAACTCGCCCCGGCTCGCGGCGGCCTCGCGGTTGCGCGCGCCGGCCTTGAAGGACCAGGTTGGCCGTCCGCCGGTGGCCTGGTCCTTGGCGATCTGCTCGGCCACCTCGGCCTCGCTCATGCCGGCGAAGAAGTTCCAGCTGCGATTGTACTCGGCCGCGTGGGGCACGCAGAACCAGTAGTGGTCGTCTGGGTGGAGTCGGGATTTCGGCGCCCGTGTCGTCGCCGGCGCATGGCAGCCGACATGGTCGCACAGCCGCTCGCCCGGGTGCGGACGATGCGTGGCCGCTTCTTCCTCCGAAGCGGGCTTCGGAGGGCGAACACGGATGTCCACGAAACGTGGCCGATACTGGAACGCCTGCGGCATGCCGCAGATTAGGGGCCGCGAAGGAAGCACTTCAAGAATTGACAAGACGCTTCGCGGCGGCGACCCTTTTGCGCATGGGTCCTGTGGCCAGACTCGTCCACGACAAGCTGAGCGCCGGCCTCTCTCCTACCCGCCTGGAAATCGAGGACGAGTCCGCCCGTCATGCGGGCCATGCCGGCTCGCGTCCAGGCGGTGAGAGCCATTTCCACGTGACCGTGGAATCCGCCGCTTTCGCCGGCCAATCCGCCGTCGCCCGCCAGAGGCGTGTGCACAAGCTCCTCTCCGAGGAGCTGAACGGCCCAATCCACGCCCTCTCCCTGACGCTGCGCGCGCCAGGGGAGGCGGGGCGTTAGGGGACGCAGCTCATTCCCTCGCTCTTTTTCCTGTCATCCCGGGCGGTAGCGAACCCGGCCTTGGCCGGGTGAAGCGACGACCCGGGACCCAGGCGACTGGGCGAGCAGCTGAGGTTCGCGAACCGCGATAGCCGTTCCAGTCACCTGGGTCTCGGGTCCTCGCTTCGCTACGGTCGTTGCGGCCCGGGATGACGAACGAGTTGGGGGGTGAGGGTTTGCTTGACGCAACAGGCAGGAGGGACTCCATGACGGCGCCATGAACACCGCTTTCCACGTCGACCGCATCCGGACCGAGGGTTTCACCATCGTGGAGCGCGCCATCGAGCCGGAGCTGGTCGAGGCGCTAGCGGAAGCGCTCGAGCAACTGGAGCGTGAGCTGGACGCCAAGCCGGCCTTCAACGCCTTCGAGGGCCATCACACCGTGCGGATCTACAACCTGCTCCGCTATGGTGCGCCGTTCGACCGGGTCCCCGTACATCCCGCCGTCTTGTCGATCGTCGATAGCGTCCTCGGCGAGGGCTGCCTGATCTCATCGCTGTCCTCGATCGCCATCG
>JAFANN010000216.1 GCA_019232665.1 Caulobacteraceae bacterium
GTGGACAGGCGCCGACGGCGGACGAGGTTGCCGATCCGCTGCGCCAGGGGATGGGTACGGACGCGTCCCCCGCCAGCGATCTCGTCGAGCGCCTCCGACCACCAGGTGAGCCGGATCTGCGCCATCAGCGGACTGCTGGTGACGCGGATCGCTCGCGCCAGTTCGGCGTCGAAAGCGTAAAGGGTCAGGAAGTCCGACCGGGCGACGGGATCGCCGATCAGTCGGCTAGCCAACCACTGGTCCGGGTGGGTGCGGCGGACGACGTCTTCAATTTCGTCGCCCGCCAATCAATCACCCGAAGAAGGTCTGATACATCGCCATCGAGGTCAGCATCGGCAGCGACAACAGGGTGTTGATCCGCGACGCCAATGTGGCGATCCGAGCCGCCCGCGCCTTCGCGTCGGCGTCGGCTTCCTTAATGCCCAGCGCGATCTTCTGGTTCTGCCAGATGACGCCCCAGACGTTCAGGAACATGATGATCGCCAGCCAGATGCCGATGCCCATCAGCGTGTAGCTGCGATTGAACGGCGCATCGGCAGGATGCGCGAAGCCGAAGGAGAACACGCCCTCGGCGTACTCGCGGCCCCGAAGGGCTGCGATTCCGATTCCGGCCAACACGGTGAACAGCGCCGACCAGCGGAACCAGAACAGTGCTTCTGGCGTGATGTACTTCGAGATCGCCGGTTTGAGTTCGTTCGGAATTTCCGGCATTTTGCGAGTTTGCACAAAGTTGAAGTAGTAAAGCAGACCAATCCAGAGGATGCCGAACACCACGTGCATCCAGCGAAACACCGCTTGCCAGAAGATACCGTCAAAGGCGCCGTGCGCCGAACCAAAACTGAAGATCATGATCAGAGCGAGCACGAAGCTCAGGATCATGGTGTTACGAAAGTTCAGAAGCAGTGCGGACATGATCTCTCCCCTTCAGTGTCGACACCCAAGCTGTAGCTTGAGCATTCACCTGTTCGGGGGCGAACGCAACGTCGGTGATTGCGTGTACAGTTTAGAGCTGGATGAGGGCGGTGGCGGGCCGGCGTCCTTCCGAGACCAGGAAGACGTAGGTGCGCGCAGCGTTGGGCGTGGACATGAACTCCAGCCCAAGCCCCGCCTGCTGCAGCGCCGCCCTCACCTCCCGCGGCGGAGGGGCTTGCACGGCGCCGGTGCCTAGCAGGACGAATTCAGAGACGGCGGGACCGGCGGCAATGATGCTGGCGAAATCCTCGACCTTCAGTTCCGCCATCGATCCGGGCCGCCATGGCTCGGCCGCGTCGTCGAGGATCAGCAGGGATCCCGGGCGCCATTCTCCCGATACGCGGAAGCCGCCGGGGCCGAAGGCGTCGATGCTCGGAGCCTGCCGGGCGGGCGTCGCCACCGCCGCGAACCCCTAGAGCAAACCCCGTTCAGACGAGACCGTCTGAACGGGGATGATTTGCTCTAGACTCAATAGTGTAGAGCCTGATTCAGCGTTCGCATCTGTCCCGTGCAAACCCATCAGGCTCTAGGGCCGGGCTGGCTGCGGCGCGATCGGCTTGGCCACCTCGTCCTCGCGCTTCACGCCCCACAGCAGGATGATCGGCGAGGCGACGTAGATCGACGAGTAGGTGCCGATCACGATGCCGAACAGCAGCACGATCGATAACGGCCGCAGCGATTCTCCCCCGAAGATCGCCAGACCCGAGAGGGCCAGTAGCGCCGTAAGGCCGGTGATCACTGTGCGCGAGAGCGTCTCATTGACGGAGAGGTCGATCAGGTCGCGCAGGGCCATCCGTTTGTACTTCCGCCGGTTTTCGCGCAGGCGGTCGAACACGACGACGGTGTCGTTCATCGAGTAGCCGATGATCGTCAGCAGGGCCGCGATGATATCGAGGCTGAACTCCAGACGCAGGAGCAGAATCAGGCCGAACGAGAGGGTGACGTCGTGGAACAGGGCGACCACGGCGCCGAGCCCAAACTGCAGCTCGAACCTGAACCAGATGTAGATCAGCATAAGGCCGATCGCAGCCAACAGGGCGCCCGCCCCACGCACCTTGAGCTCGTCCGACACTTCAGGTCCGACGACGTCCGTCCGTGAGAAGGTCACAGGCCCGATCGCCTGCGTAACCGCCGACTTGACCCGTACGGCGGTGGAGTTGGCGTCGGCGCCAGCCGGCGTCTGGAAGCGAACGACCGCGTCGTCGGGCTTGCCGAAGGTCTGGACCTGAATGTCGCCGAGGTGGAGGTTGCTCACCGCGCCCCGCACCTTGCCCAGATCGACAGGCTTCGCGCCCGTGTTCAGCTCGATCACCGTGCCGCCCTTGAAGTCGATACCCAAGTTCAGGCCCGGATAGAAAAAGCCGATCGCAGTCGCGATGACGCCGATGATCGACAGGGTGGCGAACAGCCTGGCCAGACGAACGAAGCGCACGTGGGACTTTTGCGGGAGCGCTTTGATCAGAGGCCAGAACTCGCGCTTTTCGGCGTAGATCGGCAGCGACTTGGCCCGGAAGGCGCGGAACCACCAGCCGATCAGCACCTGGGTGATGAGCACCGCGGTGAACACCGAGGTGATCACGCCGATGAACAAGGTCCAGGCGAAACCCTTCACAGGTCCTGATCCGAACTGGAACATGATCATCGCGGCGACCAGAGTGGTGACGTTGGCGTCGATGATCGTCACGAGCGCACGACTGAAACCGGCGTCCGCTGCGCTCATCGCCTGTCGTCCCGACCGGACCTCGTCGCGCATGCGTTCGTAGATCAGGACGTTGGCGTCCACGGCGACGGCCAGGGTGAGCACGAGCCCCGCTATACCAGGCAAGGTCAGGGTCGCCTGGGTGACGCTCATCGCCCCCACGATCATCAAGCCGTTAACGATCAGTGCGATGGCCGCGAAGACGCCGAACAGGCCGTAGGACAGGATGATGAAGGCGAAGATCAGCACGGCGCCCATGAGGATCGAGACCTGACCCGCCTTCACCGCGTCGGCTCCCAGCTCGGCGCCTACCGTGTGCTGCTCGACGATCTTGAGTGGGGCCGGCAAGGCGCCTGACTTCAGAAGCAGCGCGAGGTTGTGCGCGGAGTCCTCGGTGAAATTACCCGTGATCTCACCGCTGCCGCCGGTGATGGCGGTCTGGATCACGGGCGCCGAGATGACCCGGCCGTCGAGGACGATGGCGAAGGGCTTGCCAATGTTCTGGCTGGTCGCTTCGGAGAAGCGGCGGGTGCCCTGGCTGTTGAAGGCGAAGTTGATGTCCGGCTGGTTGTTCTGGTCGTGACTGGGGCTCGCCGCGGTCAGCATCTCACCGGTGACGAGGGCCCTCTTCTTGACCACATAGGCCGCCGAGTGTCCGTCGTCGCTCGGCAGCACCTGATCGTCGGGAGGGATCCTGCCGGCCTGCATGTCCTCAGGCGAGATCTGCGAGTCGACCATCTGGAAGGTCAGCTTCGCAGTCTTGCCGATCACCTCCTTGAGACGCTCGGGATCGCTCTCTCCCGGAGCCTCGACGACGATCCGGGCCGAGCCTTGCTGGGTGATCGCAGGCTCTTTGGTGCCCAGGGCGTCGATGCGCTTGCGGATGATCTCGATCGATCGGGTCACCGCATCACGAGCCGCAGCGGCTGCGGCCTGGGGCACAAACGCGACCTGGATGGTCTGGTCCGGTCCCTGGCGAATTGTGATATCGCGCCCGCCTGTGAGCAGCCGCTCCCCAAGGTTGTTGTTCAGCAGATCGTAGGCGGCTTGCGCCTTGGTCGGATCGTCAATGCGGACGCTGATCGTGTTCCCATGTACACCCAGGCCGCTGAACGGGTACTGCGCAGTTTGGAGCTTGGTGCGGATGTCCTCGGTGAGGTTCGTCAAACGCTCCTGGTTGAGCGCGTTCGTGTCCACCTCGAGCAGCAGGTAGGACCCCCCCTGCAGGTCCAGACCCAGGTTGATGCGCTGATGCGGCAACCAGCTCGGCAGGGAGCTGGGCGAGACGATATTAGGCAGGGTGAAGATCAGGCCGAACAGAAACGAGACGGCGACCAGAATGATCTTCCAACGGCTCAGTGCGAGCATCGCGCTATGCCTTCAGCTTATCGCGGGCTCAGGACTTCGTGTCGTTCGCGGCCGGTTCTCCGCGCGCGCGAACTTCCGAAATCATCGATTTGACAACCTTCACAGTCACGTTCTGGGCGATCTCCACGCCAAGCTCCTGGTCCTCCACCCGGACGACCTTGCCGATCAGGCCGCTGTTGAGGATCACCGTGTCTCCCCGCTTTATCGATGAAACGCGCGCCGCGTGCTCCTTGGCTCGCCGCTGCTGAGGCCGGATTGTCGTGAAGTACAGAAAGCCAATCATCAGAACGCCGTAGAAGACGATCTGACCTTGGGGGCCGGCGAGAAAGCCCATCAGCCCGTTCGCGGGAGCAGCCACGGCGGCGGAAATCAGCGCCTGAGACAGGATCGCCGGGACAAGAAACATCGTCACTCCGAAGGATTGCCGGCGCCGTCCTTACGGCGCGGGAAAAAAAGTCGCGGGAAGCTATGCGCTCGGCGCCCCTTTTGCAATCACGGCCGCCGGGCATAGGAAACCCATCATGGACGATACCTTCCCCGAGAGCCTGCGCCGTATTGCCGCCGCTCTGGACCGACTGGCGCCGCCGGCGCCGGCGAAGCCTGACTTCTCCGCGGCGAAGACGTACCGGCACGATCCGGCGAGCGGCGCCTTCATCCCCGCTCCCGACTTCCCCCTGGCGCTAGACTTGCTCGTGGGCGTGGGGCGGCAGAAGGCGCGGCTGGTGGAGGCGTTCGAGCGCTTCGCCCACGGCTATCCCGCGAACCACGTCCTTCTCTGGGGCGCGAGGGGGGCGGGAAAGAGCGCCCTCGTCAAAGCCGCCTTCATCCAGACGGCCCGGATTGAGGACAGCCTGCGCCTTGTCGAGGTGGACCGCGACCGCGTCACCGCCCTGCCCGCCTTGTTCGATTTGCTGCGAACCCTGCCCGAGCGTTTCCTCGTCCTTTGCGACGATCTCTCGTTCGAAGAGGGCGCCTCGGCCGCCAAGGCGCTGAAGTCCGCACTTGAAGGGGGCGTGGCGGGTCCGCCAGCCAACGCGCTCTTCGTCGCCACCTCTAACCGGCGCCATCTGATGCCGCGCGAGCACACCGAGCGTGACGGTCCCCTGGCGAGCGCCGAAGACGCCGAGGAGCAAGTGAGCGTCTCCGATCGCTTCGGGCTTTGGATCGGCTTCGGCCCGATGGACCAGGACACCTACCTGGATGCGGTGCGCGGGTACGCAGACCGGTTTGATCTCGCCGTGAACGACCTCGAGCAGCGCGCCCTGCAATGGGCGCGGCTGCGCGGCGGGCGCTCAGGGCGGGTCGCCTGGCAGTTCGCCCGTGACCTCGCAGGGGAGTTGGGGAAACCGCTGCCTCTCTAAGCAGTGGCGTTAGCGGCGCCCGAAGGCTCGCTCCAGCCTCAGCCCGTGGCGCTGCTCGCGGATGGGAGCACCAAGAGCGGATCGACCGGTCGAGCCGTCTCGCCGGCGCTGGCCTTGTACCGCACCTCGAAATGGAGCTGGGGCGAGGCGACGCCGCCGGACGTGCCGACCTGGCCGATCTCCTGTCCCTGAGTGACGTTCTCGCGCATCTGCACGGTGATATGCGAGAGGTGCGCGTAGGCCGTGACCCATCCGTCCGGGTGCTGGATCAGCACGAGATTGCCGTAGCCGGGGATCTGGTTGCCGGCATAGACCACGTCGCCAGCGGCGGCCGCATGCACGACCGAGCCTTCGGGGGAGCTGACGTCCACGCCGTCATTGCGCACGCCAAGTCCCTTGGCGCCGAAGCGATTTATCACTTCGCCCTGCACCGGCCAGATGAACCGATTGTGGGCCAGGGCGGCGATCTGGGTGTCGCTCAGCGCCGGCGCGCCCGCCTCTGAAGGGCTAGGGGTGGGAGGCAGATATCCCGGCGATGAGGGCGTAGGCCGCGGCGTCGGCGTGTACACCCCACCCCGCGGCGTCGCCTCGTATGGCGACTGGTAGCCGGGAGAGGCGGACGCGTAACTCCGGCCATAGGAAGGCTCGGACATCACCGTGCGCGCTGGCTCTATTTCGACCGGACCGTGGTCGTGGAACTCGGCCGGGAGCGCGATCTGATCGCCTGGGCGAAGGCGCGCGCGCTCGGACAGGTCGTTGACCTGGGCCAGTTCAGGGAGGTTCACGCCGAAGCGACGCGCGATGAGGGCCAGGGTGTCGCCGGACTCCGCGACGTAGGCTTTCTCGACGGGGATCTTCAGCTTCTGGCCGGGAGTCAGGTGATCCGGGTGGCGCAGGTGGCTGGCCTCGGCGATTTCGTCGGGGGTCGTCTGGAGGTCGCGAGCGATGGCGTCGAGATGGTCATGCCGCTGAACGATATATTCGCGAAACATCCCCTTCGGCGTCACGACGTGGCCCGTCGCCGCATAGCGGGCCGGCATGCGGCGCATCACTGGTGGCGGGGGCGCCGATGGCGCCGCTGCGACCGGCGGGGGAGTCGTGGCGGGAGCCGAATGCGTCGGTTGAGATGAGCCGACGGGCGGCAGATTCGAACTCTCCACGCCAGTCGAAGGCGCGGGAGTCGCTTGCGGCGGGGGCGACTGAGCCGGAGCCGCGGCCGGTGGCTGCGCCGTCGTGGGTGGCGCCTGGGTCGTTGGATAGGCCGGGCGCACGGGCGCGGCCGGAGACTGCCCCGAACCTGTGGGGTAGGTGGGCGTCGTGGAACAGGCCGCCAAGCCGCCGGCAAGGATCCCTAAAGCAGATCCTCTGATCAAAAACCGCTTCATGGCTGCTCCGTCATACGCGCGCCGTTCACGGGATGCGAGCGCCCCGTCCAGATCCGTCAAACTCAAGGTTCCCTCGCCACCCCCTGCAGGAGCGGAACGAAGCGCACATCACAAAGGACTTCCTTGGCGAAACCGCCGGCTCCGTCCCCCGCATAGCGAATGAGCTTCTGTACGGGGCCCTTGCCGACGGGAGCCACCAGCACGCCCGAAGGTTTGAGCTGGTCAAGCAAGGTCTTGGGCTCCTCCGGCGCCGCCGCAGTGACCAGAATGCGGTCGAACGGCGCCTGTTCAGCCCAGCCGAGGAAACCGTCCCCGAACCGGGTGATGACATTCGTCAATTGGAGCGCCTCGAACCTGGCTTCGGCTTCGCGCATCAGGGTCCGGTAGCGTTCGACCGTATAGACGAGACGGGAGAGGCGGGCCAGGACCGCGGTCTGGTACCCGGACCCAGTGCCGATCTCCAGGACGCGCGCCCTGGGCTCGAGCGTCAGGGCCTGCGTCATGAGTCCGACGATGTAGGGCTGGCTGATCGTCTGACCGCAGGCGATCGGCAGGGCCGAATCTTCCCACGAACGGTCCTTGAACAGATCGGGAGTGAACAGGTCGCGGGGTGTCTTTTCGATGGCCGCGAGCACTGCAGGGTCGCTCACGCCCTGCGTGCGCAGTCCAAGGACGAGGCGCGCCAGTTGCGTCTCGCGCTCGCGTGGCTCTCCCTTCGCCGGCCGCCTCATGTCCGCTCGGCCCTGGACAGGTTCCGCTCCTCGGTCGCGGCGCCGTCGATCACCCCTTTCAGGCGCTCCACCGTCGCGTCGTGGGTCAGGTCGATGTGCAGAGGCGTGACCGAGATGCGGCCGTCATAGGCCGCCCTGAGATCGGTTCCCTGGTCCGGACGAGAGGGAATGTTGCGAAACCCCAGCCAGTAGTACTCGCGACCGCGCAGGTCCGTCCGCCGCTCGGCGAAACGGGTGCGAACGTCCCGAAATCCTTGCCTCGTGACTTCCACCGACTCGATTCGGTTCGCCGGCCCAAGGGGAAAGTTGATATTCAGAATGACGCTCGGCGGCCACCCCGCACGAACGAGGCGGGCGAGAAGATCGGGGGCAAACCGCTCCGCGGGCTCGAAGTCCGAGCGCCGGTCGCCCTGATACTCGCCCATCATCTGGGAGAGGGCGATCGACGGGACGCCCATGGCCATCCCCTCGATGGCGCCGGCGACCGTGCCGGAGAGGCTCACATCCTCAGCCGCGTTCAGGCCTCTGTTCACGCCAGACAGGACGAGGTCCGGCTTGCCTCCCTCCACAAGCTCCTGAATCGCCAGCATCACGCAATCGGTCGGCGTCCCCCGAACGGCGAAACGCCGCTCGCCCAGGCGCCGCACGCGCAATGGCTCGGCGAGAGTGAGCGCCCGCGAGGCGCCCGATTGCTCGGTTTCCGGCGCGCAGATCCAGACGTCCTGACTGAGGGAGCCGGCGATAGACTCCAACGCGGCGAGACCCTGTGCGTGGATGCCGTCGTCGTTGGTCAGAAGGATGCGCATCAGGCCTCCGCCTCGATGCGCGTGAGCCCACGCATGTAAGGGTGGAGCGCCTGAGGCACGGCGATGGCGCCGCCTTCATCCTGATAGGCCTCCATCACCGCCACGAGCGTGCGCCCGACGGCGAGGCCAGATCCATTGAGCGTATGGACGAAACGCGCCCCCTTCTCGCCCGGCGCCTTGCACCGCGCGTCCATCCGGCGCGCCTGGAAATCCCCGCAATTCGAACAGGAGCTTATCTCGCGGTAGGTCTCCTGCGACGGCAGCCAGACTTCGAGATCATATGTCTTGCGCGCCGTGAACCCCATGTCGCCCGTGCAGAGCATCACTGTGCGAAACGGGAGCTCCAGCCTCTTCAGGATGCTTTCGGCGCACTGGACCATCCGCTCGTGTTCGTCGTCGGACTGCTCGGGGGTGGTGATCGAAACGAGCTCGACTTTGTTGAACTGGTGTTGCCGGATGATGCCTTTGGTGTCTCGGCCAGACGCGCCGGCTTCCGACCTGAAACAGGGCGTCAGGGCGGTCACGCGAAAGGGGAGTTCGGCCTCCGACAGGATCCGGCCGGCGGCGAGATTGGTGAGGGAGACCTCCGCCGTCGGGATCAGCCATCGATCGTCGGTGGTCCGGAACAGGTCCTCCGCGAACTTGGGCAGTTGGCCCGTCCCGAAAACAGCCTGGTCGCGCACCAGCAACGGAGGCGCGACCTCCATGTAGCCGTGTTCCTGGGTTTGGACGTCCAGCATGAACTGGCCCAGCGCCCTCTCGAGCCTGGCCAGGCCGGCCTTGAGGACCACGAAGCGGGCGCCCGACATGCGCGCCGCGCTCTCGAAGTCCATCATTCCGAGGGCTGAGCCGAGATCGGCGTGATCCTTCGCAGGGCTGTCTGCGAAGGGTTCGCCCCACCGCCTGACCTCGACATTCGCGTGCTCGTCAGCGCCCTCCGGGACCTCCGCAGCGGGAAGATTCGGCAGCGCCGCCAGGAGCTCATCGAGGCGAGAGGCGACGCTTGCTTCGCGCTCGCCAAGATCCGCTATCGAACCCTTCAAGGTCTCGACCTCAGCCATCAAGGCGTCGGCCGGTTCGCCCTTCGCCTTGGCGCGACCGATCAGGCCAGAGAGCTCCTTGCGTCGCGCCTGGTCCTGCTGAAGCGCTGTCTGGGCATGACGCCGCGCCTCGTCCAGGCCGAGGATCTCCTCGACGGGCGCGTCCACGCCGCGTGCGCGCCAGCCAGCCGCGTAGGCGGCGGGGTCGTGACGGATGGCCCGGACGTCATGCATGGGAGGGGCGTGAGACAATCATCAAGCTGAGGCGGCTTCCTTAAGGCGCGTCGGAACCGCCGCCAAGGGCGACCGATCAGGCAGGCGACAGATCGCGCGCTGCGTCTTCCTTGCTACGCCGGAACTCGATCAGGGACACGCACCAGATCGAGACGAGGTAGAGAAGGCAGATCGGGATGGCCAACGACGTCATGCTGATCGGATCGGGCGGCGTCAGGATCGCCGCCACCAGGAAAATCCCGACGATGGCGTAGCGAAAGCCGGCGCGCAGCATCTTGGATGTCACCAAGCCGGCCATTCCAAGAAGCGACAGCACCACCGGCAGCTGGAAGCACAGTCCGAAGGCCAGAAGCAAAGTCGTCACCAGCGAGAGGTAATCTGATACCTTGGGCAGCAGCTCGACCGAAACGTTCCCAGCTCCGACGATCTGCTGATTCAGCGAGAACCACAGGACGAACGGCAGCATGACGAAATAGACGAGGGCCGCGCCCATGGTGAAGAGCACGGGCGAGGCGATCAGGAACGGCAGAAAAGCCCGTCGCTCACGCCGATACAGGCCAGGCGCGACAAAACGATACAGCTGCCAGGCTAGGACGGGAAAGCTCACCACAATCGCCCCGAAGACAGCCAGCTTCACCTTGGTAAAGAAGAATTCGAGCGGAGCGGTGAATACGAGCCGCAGATGCTCGACGCCGGGCGGCGCCGGACGAAAGCCTGTGAGCGTCAGAAGAAGATCGAACGGGCCGTGATGCGCCCCGGGCGCCCTTTGGGCCGCCAGGAGTCCGGCCCCGACTTCGAACGGGTGCAACAGGAAGATGTAGATCTGGCCGGAGAAGTAGAAACAGACCAGGAAGCCGATCACGAGGGCCACGGCGCACCTTATCAGCCGCTGCCGCAGCTCGATCAGGTGCTCCATCAGCGGCGCGCGAGAGGCCTCGATCTCGGCTTCGTCGTGAGAATTGCTCACAGGGCGGCGCGCGCAGGATGTGTCGGCGCGTCACTCGAGGGTTCGATTGGCGGCTCCTCCGCGGCCTCGACGGTCGTGCCGCTCTTCCCTGCTCCTGGGTCAGCCGAGACGGCAGGCAGTTCCGGCGCGCCGGCAGGCGGCTGATCGCCCTCTCGCAGGCCAGTGTGGATGTCGTCGAACACTTCCTGCATCCCCGATTCGGGTCCAAGGCCCACGGCTGTCTGCAGGTTCTGACCGGATCTCAACGCCTCGACCTCGCGTCGCAGCTCATCGAGTTCCGATTGGCGCGCCATCTCGTCGAAACTCGCCCGGAATTCGGCGGCCATGGCGCGCATGTGGGCGACGAAACGCCCAACCTTGCGCATGAGGACGGGCAAGTCCTTGGGACCTACGACGATCAGCGCCAGCACGCCGATGATCGCGAAGTCGAAGATCCGTCCTTCAGGAAACATGCGCCGGCTATCTCGTAATCAGGCTGCGTTACGGCCCGCGCGCCGGCCGATCAATGGGCGACGGTGTCCTTTTCCGACTCGGGGCGGGCGAGCGGCTGGGCGGGGGGCGGGGGCGGCGGCTCTTCGCCTTTGAGGCCGTCGCGGAACGCACGGATTCCCTTGGCTGCATCGCCCATGATGCCCGAAAGCTTTCCGCGGCCGCCGAACACCAGGAGCACGACGAGAGCCAGAAGTAGGATGTGCCAAGGCGATAGGCTGCCCATAATACCTTCTCCACGAGACCGTTCAGGCCCCCAACGGCGAACGGCGTGAAATCTTGCGGTCAAAGGATATAGGGGGTTTCGCCAGTGGGCGCCAACCGCGCCCGCGCCGCACCGGGGCCCTTAGTTTCCCCCTTGGACGTTTTCGTCCAAAAAATCCTGATGGAACTGCGGCTCTTCGTCGGCCTCGAGCGGATCCTCCTGAAGGTCCGCCCCGACCTCCGCGAGAACGAAGTTGGCAGGCATGTCCGCCGAAAGCAGACCAGCCGCCTTCATCTCCGCAGCCCCCGGAAGATCGTTAAGGCTCTCGAGCCCGTAGTGCGCGAGGAACGTTTCGGTTGTGGCCCAGGTGACGGGACGGCCGGGGCTGCGCCGACGTCCCCGCATCCGCACCAGCTCCATCTGCAACAAGGCGTCGAGGGTCCCCTGACCAGATTGGACGCCTCGGATCGCGTCGATCTCCGAGCGCGTCACCGGCTGGTGATAGGCGATGATCGCAAGCGTCTCCTGCGCCGCCCGTGACAGGCGCCGTGGCTCCTCCCGCTCCTTCGTCATCAGGAACGCCAGGTCCGGGGCGGTGTTGAAGCGCCACCCCGAGCCGATCTGCGAGAGGATGACGCCGCGGCCGAGATAGCGCTCGCCCAATGCCTTGAGGGCCGAGGAGATATCGGCGCCCTCGGGAAGCCGCTCGGCGAGGTCCTCGAGGGTCAGGGGCTCGGCTGCGGCGAAGAGCAGCGCCTCCACCATCCGCTCGGTCTCCGACGCGTCGATCACGCGCTCACGCTCGCGCGCAGATAGAGGGGATCGAAATGCGCCGTCTGCTGCAGTTCGAGATCGCCCTCCTTGGCCAGTTCGAGGGCGGCGGAGAGGGTCGAGGCCACGCGCGAGGCCGCGCTCGCCCCGCTGCAGTCCTCCGAGGGCGCGACCTTGGGAAGCGCCGTCCAATCGGTCAGGCTCGGAAGGAGCGTTCGCAGGCGCTCGCGCGCATCGTCCAGGCGATAGGCCTCGACCGGACGGGGGCGGTAGCTGCGCTCCTCATCCCTTCTGCGGGCCTCGGCGTAGGCGCTCATCAGCTCGAGCAGGTCGCCCTCGAGACGCCGCCGCGACACGATCGTGACCGCCTCAGGGTCCCCGCGCATGAAGACGTCGCGCCGAAGTTGCGGGCGTACGGCCAGCGCCTCAGCCGCACGACGGATTGCGTCCAATCGCGCCAGGCCGAACGCGAGCCGCGCGGCCATCTCCTCCGCGGGACGCTCGGGCTCAGGGGGCCGCTCGGCCTTGGGCAGGAGGAGACGCGACTTCAGGAAGGCCAGCCAGGCGGCCATGACCAGGTATTCCGCCGCCAGGGCGAAGCGCAGGCTCCGGGCGGCGCGTACAAAGGCCAGATACTGCTCGGCCAGGCGCGCAATGGAAATCTGGAGAAGGTCGACCTTCTGCGACCGCGCCAGGTCGAGGAGGACGTGCAGCGGGCCTTCGTAGGGCCCAAGAGCGACGATCAGCGCCTCGCCATCGGCGGCGGCGCTCTCCACCGCTTCGAAGTCGAATTTCGGCTGAACGTAGGCGTTCACATGGCCCCCACCGCCAGGGCGGCGCTCAACCTCGCCCTGACGTCCCGATCATCAATCGATTCGGGCGAATACGGGCGCCTCACCAGGGCAGCCCTCGCCCGCTCTGCGGCCCGGCCTGCGAGAGATCGGGCGCCCGCGGCGACCTCGCGCATCTCCCCAGGATCGCCGTTGCAGTGCAGGACGATGTCGCAGCCGGCGTCCAGAGACGCGCGGGCGCGGTCGCGGATCTCGCCGCTGAGGGCCTTCATCGAGAGGTCGTCGCTGACCAGCAGGCCATCGAAGCCGATCCGGCCACGGATGACCTGCGAGACCACCTCCGGCGATGTGGTGGCGGGCCGCCGCGGATCGACGGCCTCGAACACCACGTGAGCGGTCATGGCGATCGGCATGTCCGAGAGCCGGCGAAAGGCCTCGAAGTCGACCCGGTCCAGCTCCTCCAGGCCCGCGCGGACGACGGGGAGCGCCTCGTGACTGTCAGCGCCGGCGCGGCCGTGGCCGGGAACATGCTTGACGACGGGCAGGACTCCACCGGCCATAAGCCCCTCGGCGGCGGCGCGAGCCAGCCGCGCTACCTCGGCCGGATCGTCGGAATAGGCGCGGTCGCCGATGATGTCGTGGGCGCCGGGCGCCGGCACATCCGCCACCGGCGCGCAGTCCACGTCGATCCCTACCGCGGCCAGGTCGTGAGCCATCAGGCGCGCCGACAGCCGTACGAGCTCACGGCGCTCGTACGGGTCGGCGACGGCCTGGAATGCGCGCGCCGGCGGGTAAGCCGGCCAGTGCGGCGGCCCCAATCTCTGGACCCTCCCCCCTTCCTGATCGATCAGGATCGGGGCGTCCGGCCGGTCCACGAGTCCCCGCAGCGCGGCCGTGAGCCGCCGGAGCTGCCCAGGGCTCTCGACGTTGCGGCGAAAGAGAATGAACCCCCACGGGCGCGCTTCGCGGAAGAAGGCTACCTCATCCGCGGTCGGCGCGAGCCCCGAGAGGCCGAAGATGCAGGCGAGCGTCACCTGACGAAGCAGGTTCTGCCGGCAGACTTCAGGCGGTCGCACGCCGCCTGGGCGGCTTCGCGAGAGGCGAAACCGGTGATGAAGGTGCGGTAGAGGGTGGCGCCGTCACGATCGACGGGAACCACCTTCTTGCCCTTGCCGGCCAGCGAACCGGGTGCGGCGGCGGCGGCCGCGCTCCAGCCCTGGTCGGCCTGAGCCGCGGATGAGAAGGCGCCGATCTGGATCTCCGCGGGGCCTGTCGCCTCCGCCACCTTCACGGGCTTGGCCGCCGGCTTCGGCACAGGTCCCGTGGACCGATCGATGAGGGCGCCGAGAGGATCGCCTCCCGCCGACTGAGCCGGGGCCGGCTTATGCTCCGCCGCCGGCGACGAGGGCGCAGCTTGCGGATGTGGCGTCGCTGCGGCGGTCTGGGCGATCGGAGGAGCCTGAACCGCTGGCGCCTCGGTCGGTCGCGGGGTCGCCTGCTCGGGGGTGGGCGCGAACGTCGGCGCGGCGGGCGGCGCGCCGCTATCCTTGTAGATCGACAGGCCGGCGGCAGGGTTCGGCGGTTCCGGCTGAGGCGGGGCGGCGACGCGCACGTCGCGGAGCGGCGTTCCGACCGGTTGCGGCGCATCGCTCGATCCGCGCGTTCCCGAGCGATAGAGCCAGAAGACGCCGGCCCCGGCGACGAGCAGCACCAGCACGCTCAGGATCAACGTTACGGGCGCGGGCCGGCGCGAGCGCTGCCCTGCGCCATGGCGGCCAAGGGTAAGCGGGGGCTCTTGGGCCATCCCATAACTGCGTCGATCGGTTTCGGCCATGAACGCTCCGGAAGCCGGGCCGGTCCGCACGGCGGATCGGCGAATCGCCACCCCAGTCTAGCCCGCGGGGACTTCCGGTCACTAATGACGCCGAGAGGTGAAGGGAGGGTTGATCCGGTCTCAGGCCCACGGCTCGAGATGGAACAGGCGCCGGTGCTCCTCGATGGCGTAGCGATCGGTCATCCCCGCCACATAGTCGCAGATCACCCTCGCCCGGCCTGCCTCGTCCATCTCCCTAAGGTGCGCGTACCACTCAGCAGGCAGGACATCCGGCTCTGCCAGGAACAGGCCGAACATATCCGCCAAGATCCGGCGCGCCTGGCTGCGGCTGCGGTTCACCCGCCAATGCCGGTACATCCGCTCGTGCAGAAAGGCGCGAAGCCTTGCCAGCGGTTCGACCAGATCGGCGGAGAACGCGACCAGAGACCGCCCCAGGCGCCGGACATCTTCCGGGGATTCAACGCGCCCTTCGCCCGCGCGGCGGCGCGTCTCGCGCAGGACATCGTCGACCATCAGGCCGATCATCCGCCGCACCATCTCGAGCCGGGTCAGCGACGGCTCCAGACCGGGGTAGTCCTTGCGGACGCCGAGCAGGACCGGTCCCACGAGCGGCACGCTCTCTAGCTCTTCGAGGTCGAAGACGTGGGCCTGCACGCCATCGTCCACGTCATGATTGTTGTAGGCGACATCGTCGGCGATCGCGGCGACCTGGGCCTCCGCCGAAGGCCATTCGCCGAGCTCGAGCGGGAACTTGGCGTCGAACGCTCCGACCGGCGCCCAGACCGGCTGATCCAGCCTGGCTGAGACCGGACCGTTGTGTTTGACGACGCCTTCCAGCGTCTCCCAGGTGAGGTTGAGGCCGTCGAACGCCGGGTAACGCCGCTCGATCTCAGTCAGAACCCGAAACGTCTGCACGTTGTGATCGAACCCGCCGAAGCGCCTCATCTGACGCTCCAGTTCGTCCTCGCCCGCGTGCGCAAACGGAGGGTGGCCGAGATCGTGGCCAAGCGCGATCGTCTCGGCGAGATCGGAGTCCAGCCCGAGCGCCCGCGCCAGCGACCTCGCGATCTGCGCCACCTCCAGCGAGTGGGTGAGACGGGTCCGGTAGTGGTCGCCTTCGTGCGCGACGAAGACCTGTGTCTTCTCCTTCAGACGCCGGAAGGCAGTGGCGTGGATGATCCGATCCCGGTCGCGCTCGAACGGCGTTCGGGTGGCGCTCGGCGCCTCGGGATGAAGACGGCCGCGGGACTTCGCCGGATCGGCGGCCCAGGTAAGCCGCGTCTCGCTCCTGGTCTCGGTCATTACGACCCCTGCTCCCATGGGCCTTGGCGTAGACGCCCGCGCGCCTCCATATAGCGCGGACAAGCAATTGGAATGCCGATGAGCGATCTCACCCTGGCTCCCCCTCGAGGATCCACCGTCCCGGTAACCCTTTCTACGGCCGCCGCTCGCCGGATCCGCGAGATCGGCGCGGGAGAGGGCCGCCCCCTCATGCTGCGGGTGGCGGTGGACGGCGGAGGCTGCTCCGGCTTCCAGTACCGCTTCGAACTCGTGGAGCGCGCCGAGCCGGACGACCTGCGCGTCGAATGCGACGGCGCGGCGGCCCTTGTCGACGAGGTTTCGCTCCCCTTCCTGAAGGGGGCCGAGATCGACTTCGCCGAGGAGCTCGCGGCCTCGGAATTCCGCGTCCACAACCCCAACGCCAAGTCGAGTTGCGGCTGCGGCGTCAGCTTCACGGTCTGAACGACCTATGGGGGGTAAGACGTGGGGGACCGGGCCGCGATGAAGATCGCCACCTGGAACGTCAATTCGATCAACGCGCGCCTGGACACGGTCCTGGGTTGGTTCAAGGCCGAACGGCCTGACGTCGCCTGCCTCCAGGAGATCAAGTGCATCGACGAGAAGTTCCCGACCGAGGAGTTCCAGAGCCTCGGCTATAACGTCGCCGTCAACGGACAGAAGTCCTACAACGGCGTGGCCGTCGTCTCGCGCACGCCCCTGGAGGACGTCGAGAAAGGCCTTCCCGGTGACGATGCCGACGATCACGCGCGCTATCTCGAGACGGTGATCTCGGGACCCAGTCCAGTGCGTGTCGCGTCGATCTACCTTCCCAACGGCAATCCCATCGGGACCGAGAAGTTCGACTACAAGCTCGCCTGGATGCGACGGCTGCAGACCCACGCGCGGGCGCTGCTCGATCTGGAAGAGATCCTGGTTCTGGCCGGCGACTACAACGTAATCCCCGAGCCGGCCGACGCCGACGACCCGGCGTCATGGGCAGGCGATGCGCTTTTCCAGCCCCAGACGCGGGGCGCGTTCCGGTCCCTGAAGTGGCTCGGACTGACGGACGCCTACATGGCCGCCGATGGCGCAGCTGGCGGCTACACCTTTTGGGACTACCAGGCGGGCGCCTGGCGGCGAAACCACGGCATCCGCATCGACCACCTTCTCCTCTCGCCGGCCGCGGCCGACCGTCTTCGGAGCGTGACCATCCACAAGGACATGCGCGGGGCCGACAAGCCGTCAGACCATGTCCCCGTGGTTGTGGAGCTGGAGATCTAAATATCGGCGTAGACGTGCCGCTCGGCCTTCATCCCTGGGTGGGTGACAGCGCCGAGATGCGCCGGTCCAACCGTGTTGGCGAACTTCCACAACGCGCCCGAGCCGTATGAGGTCTCGCGTGGCTGCCAGTGCCGCTTGCGGTTCTCCAGTTCGATGGGATCGACTTCGAGGTTGATCACCCCCGCATCCGCGTCGATGGCGATGATGTCGCCATCGCGCACGAGGGCGATCGGCCCCCCCTCCTGCGCCTCAGGTCCGATGTGCCCGACGCAGAGACCGCGCGTAGCGCCAGAAAACCGCCCGTCGGTGACAAGGGCGACCTTGTCCCCGCGCCCCTGTCCCGACAATGCGGCGGTCGTCGACAACATCTCCCGCATGCCAGGACCGCCCCTGGGCCCTTCGTAACGGATCACCAGCACGTCGCCGTCCCGGTAATCACCGCGCTCGACCGCCGCGAAGCACGCCTCCTCGCCGTCGAAGACGCGCGCGGGACCCCGGTGGTGGCGGTGGGACGTCATGCCCGCGACCTTCACGATCGCCCCCTCGGGCGCGAGACTCCCCCAGAGCCCGACGACGCCCCCGGTCGGCGAGAGAGGCCGGCTCGCAGGCCGCATCACCTCCTGGTCGTCGCGCCAGCGAACGTCGGCGACGTTCTCGGCGAGGGTCCGTCCGGTGACGGTCAGGCAGTCGCCGTGGACGAGACCGGCGTCCAGGAGCGTGCGCAGCAGCATCGGCACGCCACCCGCCTCCCCCATGTCGCGGGCGACGAAGCGGCCGCCCGGCTTGAGATCGGCGAGATAGGGGGTGCGCCGCATGATCTCGGCCACGTCCCGCAAGCTGAAGTCCACGCCGCATTCGTTGGCCATCGCCGGCAGGTGCAGAGCCGCATTGGTCGAGCCGCCCGTGGCCGCCACGACCACGGCGGCGTTCTCGAACGCCTTGCGCGTGCA
This sequence comes from Caulobacteraceae bacterium, assembly GCA_019232665.1. Classification (GTDB taxonomy): domain Bacteria; phylum Pseudomonadota; class Alphaproteobacteria; order Caulobacterales; family Caulobacteraceae; genus Acaudatibacter. Next base: position 18,166 of record JAFANN010000216.1, read on the forward strand.
GATGTCACGGGGCCGCACGCCCGCCTCGATCAGGCGCACGACGGCTTCGCCCGAGGCCTCGGCGTAGCGGTCGCGACCGGTGTCAGGCGCCGGCAGGGCTGAAGAATACGGGAGGGCAAGGCCGATCGCCTCGGACACGCAGGCCATGGTGTTGGCCGTGTACTGTCCCCCGCAAGCGCCGTCTCCAGGACACGCCACCTTCTCCAGCGCCTCGAGGTCCTCGTCCGACATGCGCCCGGCCGAGTGCTGGCCGACCCCCTCGAAGACGTCGACGACCGTCACGTCCCGACCCTTGAAGCGGCCAGGCATGATCGAGCCGCCATAGACGAAGACGGACGGCACGTTCAGGCGAAGCATGGCCATCATCATGCCCGGCAGGCTCTTGTCGCAGCCGGCGACGCCGACGATCGCGTCATAGCCGTGCCCTCGCACGGTGAGCTCCACCGAATCGGCAATGAGTTCCCGGCTCACGAGGCTGGAGCGCATCCCCTCGTGGCCCATCGCGATTCCGTCGGTGACCGTGATCGTGCAGAACTCACGCGGCGTGGCGCCCCCGGCTTTGACGCCCCGGCTGGCGGCGTTCGCCTGCCGCATCAGTGCGGTGTTGCACGGCGCAGCCTCGTTCCAGCAAGACACGACGCCGACGAAGGGCTGGGCGATCTCCCGCGTCCCGAGGCCCATCGCGTAATAGTAGGACCTGTGCGGGGCGCGTGATGGCCCCTCCGTCACGTGGCGACTGGGTAGGCGGGATTTGTCCCAACGTCCATCTTGGGTCTTGGTCATCTCAATCGGCCGATCTAGAGGAGCCGCCTACCTAACCGAGCGCCGCTGATGGCGCAAAAGCCTAAGCGAGATCTGCAGTATGGACCTTCGTAAAGTTCCGGTGGGCATAAACCCGCCGGGAGAGGTCAACGTCGTGATCGAGGTCCCAATCGGCGGAGAGCCGATCAAGTACGAGATGCACAAGGAGTCGGGCGCGCTCGTCGTCGACCGCTTCCTGTACACAGCCATGAGATATCCGGGGAACTATGGCTTCATTCCGCACACCCTTTCCGACGACGGGGACCCGTGCGACGTCATCGTGGCCAACACCCGCGCCATCGCTCCCGGCGCGATCATGAGCTGCCGCATCGTGGGCGTGCTACGGATGGAGGACGAAGCCGGCAGCGACGAGAAGCTGATTGCGGTGCCCAGCTCGAAGCTCACGCCGCGGTATGATCATGTGTCGGAGTACACCGACCTTCCGGAAATCACCCTTCGCCAGATCGAGCACTTCTTTGCCCACTACAAGGATCTCGAGCCGGGCAAGTGGGTGCGCATTCTCGGCTGGGGTGATGCGGCGATGGCGCGGCAGGTCGTCGAAGCCGCCCTCAAGAGGGCGGCCGATCACTAGGACTGTCCAGACCATCCGCGGAGAGTCGGCATGACGCGTCGCCTCCCCATCGCGCGCGGGCCGTGTCTGCGGCCGGCGTTCGAGGGGCTTGGCGTCGCGGTCGCCCTTGCCGCCTGTTCGCCGGCGTTCTCCCACGCTCCGCCGAACGCCTCCGGCGCAATCGCCGCGCGCCTACCGGACGGACGGAAACTGGCGTTCCACTGTTCCGGCAGGGGCGGCCCGACCGTCGTCTTCGAATCCGGCTGGGGCGCGGACTCCGGCGCGTGGGTGCGCGTCCTGCCAATGGTCGCGCCTTCAAGACGGGCCTGTGCGTACGATCGGGCGGGGTACGGCGCGAGCGACGCGGGACCCGACCCTCGCGACGCCGCAGCCATCGTCCGGGATCTGCATGCAGGTCTTGAAGCCGCGCGTATCCGTGGACCCTACATCCTGGCGGCGCACTCCGCTGGCGGCCTCTACGTGCGGCTCTTCGCTGCGAAATACCCGAAGGAGGTCGTCGGCCTCGTTCTTGTCGACCCTAGCGTCGAGCACCAGGATACGCGCATCGCCGCCATCTTCGGTCCCCGCGCCGGCTCGATCGCGCCGCTGCAAGACCGCTCCGCGCGATGTCTGGCCGCCGCCCAAGGGGGCCGGTTGCCCTCAGCCGACCCGGCGCTCTCCGTCTGCATCCCGTCTGGTTACAAACAAGGCCCCGCCTCACTCGTCGGCTTATGGGCCGCGGAGAAGTCCGAGATCGATACCCTGTTCACCACCTCGTCGGACGAGGTGCAGCGGGACGCCGAACAGCTGGGCGCCATGCCGCTCGTCGTGCTCACGGCGGCCGGTACGGCCACCGACCCGAATCCCGGGTTGTCCGTTTGGGCGGAGCTTCATCGGCAGGTGGCGGCGACGTCTAGTCGTGGCTCAGCGCGGCTGGTGGATCGAACCACGCACATGATGATGTTCCAGCGCCCCGACGCGATCGTCAGCGCGATCGACGACGTCGCTGCCGCGGCTCGCCGACGTCAGTAGGCGGCGGGGTGGAAGGCGAAGATCAGGAGGGTGCGCAGCAGGATTTTGATATCGAGCAGAAGCGACCAGTTCTCGATGTATTCCAGATCCTTCTCGATGCGCGCGGCCATGTCGGCGACATCCTCTGTGCGCCCGCGCAGCCCGCAGACCTGAGCAAGGCCTGTGAGGCCGGGCTTGGTCATGAACCGCCGGTCGTAGCCGGGCACCAACTCGCCGTAGTAGGAGTCGTGGGCCAGGGCGTGAGGGCGCGGCCCGACCAGGGACATCTCCCCCTTCAGCACATTCAGCAGTTGCGGCAACTCATCAATGCTCGTGCGCCGGATAATGCGTCCCACGACGGTAATGCGATCGTCGTCACGCACGGCCTGGACGATGGTCGGTCCATCCTCGCACACTCGCATGGAGCGGAATTTGTAGATGACAAAAGAACGGCCGGCGTAGCCCGTGCGTCTTTGGCAAAAAACCGGCCAGCCGCGGGACTCGAGGACGATCAACAGGGCGACCGTCAGCAGGAGCGGCGAGAGGAGAAGCAGACCGATCCCGGCGCCTAAAATGTCAATTGTTCGCTTGAGTGGATCAGCGGCCACCCGACGAATTCCGGGCTCGATCGCAAACGAACCTTCGTCCATCCAGGTTTCGGGAAGGTCACGAGGCATCGTCATCGCCAATGAACGACAACACTGTTCATACTTTACCCCGCTTCGTCGGCTAGGTCGCGGCGCCAGCCGTAACAAGGTGACCATCGCAGTACACGACAGATCACCGGCCCGACCCCCGAAAGCGGCGATCCTTACTGAGGCTCACACTGCCGGACCGCCAAAATCTACACGATTTTTCCCGGACTTAAAACCTCCCGTTCATCCCGCGCCCATTCCACGCCCTCATTCTGGATGAGGCCGGCGCGAGCATCCGCACCCCGGACACCATCATCCAAACGACCGAAGTTGGTTCAAGTTGCGTCCGTCGTGCGCCCGCCCGTTGGCGAACATCGCAGGATGTCAGACGACCCTGGCCAGGGCGTCGGCTCGTTGTGACCCGATCAACACATCGCGAGTGTTCGGCGCCATCGCCTTGATCAGGGCTGGGATGAGATTGCCCATGGCCGCGATCGACGCCGCCGGGTCCGCGTCGGCTACGGAGAACCGCGCAAGCACGCCATCGGCGATATCTCCGCGCATCGCCGTCGCGAGTCGATCCTCCTGCTGCTGCAGGTGGGTCATTGGTAAATATTCGCCCAATCTAGACCAGTACAAAATCGTCTCTTGCCGGTCGGGTGCTCGGGCGATCATACTGCGGCCAGGTATGGCGACGCCCTGCGAGAGTGCGATTTCAGTCGGTCGATTGTCATAAATCGCGTATCCGAAGAACGGATAACAGATCTCAGGGCGGTGCAGCTGAAGCTTGTCATCCTGCGTATCGCCATACGCAAGCAACATCATGATCTCCGGCCCTCCCGACGAGGACGAGTACACACGACCGACGGTCTGCCCATAGAGCGTAGCCGCCAGGCTATCCTCCCGGGGCGCCACCAGATCGGAGACGTCACGCGCCGTATAGGAGCCGAACCGGTAAGGAACGATCGAGGCGAGGGACCGCCGCCCGAGCAGGGAAATGCGCCGCCGCGGCTGCAGCGCATAGGCGGCGCCCGCCCCTCCTAGGCAGAGCGAGCCAACCAGCAGGTCCCGACGCGTTGTCATGCGCGCGCTCCCGTGGCCCTCCAGCGGTGGGCGCCAAAGGCCACGGCGCGGTCGATGGCGAAGACGCACAGGATCGCGATCGCGAATAGGAAGATACCCGCCGTAAAGTGAAGGTAGCCTTGGGCGACGTCGTTACCGGCGTAGTAGGTCAATAAAATGAGGACCATGATCCTCAGTATGTTAGCGACGATGGCTATCGGGATTACCATCACCGTCATTAGGATAGAATATAGGATCTTTTGGCCACGAACGAGGTATATGTAGAGAAGACTTACCGCAGTGAGCCCGACGATCGAATTCATCCCGGAGCAGGCGTCTTCGACCAGCAATTGATATTGGGCGACGAAGATGGTGACCCCCTGCCGAGCGACAGGGAGACCGAAGTTCGCCAGTGCGGACGTCGACGCCCAGGAGACGAACTCCTTCAGGGGCGCCGTGACCTGGGACAACAGGGCCTGGGGCGGTGGGATGACGAAGGCGAGGTAGAGAAGTGGGAACCACTCGCGCGCCATGACGCGAAGTCCGAACTTCGCGTAGAGCATGGCCATGAACACGCCGAAGAGGCCGGCGGTCTCGAAGGTCACGAAGTCATAGGCGCGGCCGAAGATGAACGAGACGAGCGAGGGGATGATAACCGCCAGCGTGACGCCAAGGTTTCCTGGTTTGGCGGCCTCGATCATCGATGGCAGGCGGCGCCAGAGGAGCCAGGCGCCCGTCACGAGGACGACAGGGCCGTAGGCTCCAAATTCGCCCGACCAGGACTGGCGGATCAGATCCTGGACGGCGAGCGCGCCAAGCACCGCCAGCCCCGCAGCCAGCGGCCACAAGGCGCGTAAATCCCAACCGGACGAGTGGGCGGGCGCTTGGCCGGCCGTCGCGTCCACTGGGCTCACGCGCCGCACAAGACGGAGCCGACGACCCGTACTCCGTCGCTGGTGAGTTGGTTGGCCAAGGTCCGGACGTCCTTTACGAACGTCTTGCCCTTCCCGGCGACGATCAGGCTGTAGCCGATCACGGAACTGATCTGCTTCGCCCCGTGCGACCGGTTTGAGGGCGGCGTATCGACGATCGTCGCTTCAAAATTCCGCAGACAGAAGTCCATCAGCCCCTTGAAGCGATCACTCGCCAGCAACTCCATCGAGTTGGCGGCCGGCGATCCGGCATAAATCACCGATAGGTTCGGAAGGACCCGTGCGTCGACGAATTCGTCGTACGGCGTGTCGTCCGCCAGTTTCCGGACGAGACCGGCCGGTGGACGCTGCGGGCGGATCATTCGTTCCAGTCCCGGCTGTTGCAGGTTGGCGTCCACCAGAAGTGTGTTCACGCCGATTTGCGAGAGGGCTACGGCGAGGTTCGCCGCCGTGAACGTGGTTCCGATCCCGACGCTCGCCCCGCAAACCGCAAGGGCGCGCCGGCCCATGTTGAGATGCTGCGTGACGATGTGAGAACGCAGGCCACGAATCGCCTCTGCTTCCGGGCTCGTCGGATGCGTCAGCGTCACCAGGGAGGACGAGAACCCGAAGTTCTGCGTCGCCGGCGTGGCTGTCTGCTCGGCGTGCGGGGAGAGGAAGTCCCGCATGGAAATCGTCGTGTCGGTCATGCGCGGGCCGCCCGCGCCGGGCTACGCGCCGTCCGCCTGCGCCCGGCCCGCCGATCGCCCGTCGCCGCGCGGGGAGCGCCCACGACACCAACAACAGGTGACTCTAGCACGTGATCAAGCTCTTCCACGCTACGTACTTTCCGGTTGAGAAGCTCCAGCAGCATCGACCCGAGAACACCAACCAAGAGACCAAGGACGATGGAACCCGGGATCTCGAGTAACCAGTTGGGGAACAAGGGCGAAGACGGAGCCGGCGTTGGCAAGGGCGTGAGGGCGGCTGCGTTCGTCTGGTCTGCCTGGACGCGTAAGACTGCGAATTTGGCGGCAGCCGTTTCGTACTGATTGCGACGGAGATCCACATCCTGCTGCAGGGTCTGCAGGTGAGCGATCTGCGGGCTCTTGGCGAGCACCTTTTCCTTCTGGGCCGCGATTTGGCGATTCACCTCGGCCGTCAGAGCGCTCGTTGCGGAGATCGCCGCATGAGCGGCGCTCTCGTCCTTGCGGTTGAGCACCTCGAGTTCCGACTTCCTCTTCTGCAACTCGATCATCGCCGGATTGTTCGGCCCAAGGGTCTTGGACGCCGCGCTGATTTGGGAGTTCACCGAAGCGAGCTCCATAGATGACTGCTTCGCCGAATTCACCATCTCTGGTGGGATCATCACCGGCGCGCCCTGTGACGCCATCGACTGCAACCGTGCGGTGTCTACGTCGGTCCTTTCTCCGGCCATCTCAAGGCCGTTGGCGCGCTCATATTGGGCCTCAACCTCGGTCGCCTCATCAAGCTTCGCCTTGAGCTTTTCAAGTTCGACCTCGTACCATTGGGCGGTCCTCGCAGCGTCCTCTGTGCTCATCTCCAAGGAGGTCTTCAAGTACGCCGCCCGCAGGGCGTCGGCGACTGCCTTGGCCGCCGTAGGATTGTTCGCGGTGTAGCTGATCTCGAGGATCGTACTGTCCTTGAGGGGCTTCACCTTCGTATTGCCCGCGATGATGTCCGCCGCCCATGCGCGGAATTCCCTGTGATCACCCGACCCGCGGTTCCCGTACCTCTGGATAAGGTTGGGATCGGAGAGCCAGCCGAGTTCGTCGACCACCTTGCCGGTCACAGTGTAGTCAGTGATCAGGCTCATTTGGTTGCCCACGTAGGCTCCCGACGCCGCCCCGCTGCCCGCCGCGATCTCATTGGTCACCGGATCGGGCTTGACCAGGTTGAGCAGCACACGCGACTTGCCCTCCCAGATCGGGGGCACGATGAGCGAAACGACGACCACGCCGATGAGGCAGCAGACCGTGCACATGGCGATGAACATCCGCCGTGCGAGAATGATCTGCCAAAGCGCGTTTATGCTCATGCAATCGCTCCGCTTCCCGATCGTCCCTTAAGGGACTTCAGGGATCGCCCATCCCCCGACAGGAGGCAAGCGCCGCACTGGTCGCCCGCCTATATATCCGTCCGGGAAGATGCATATCAGAACAGTCGTTCCCCGACCACCAGAACATCGCCGGACCGTACGGGCTGCTCCAGATCGATATGGCCCTGCTTCTTTCCGTCGCGGGTGAGGGTGACGCGGCTATAGGTTCCCTGATCGGTTATCCCACCGCCCCGCGACAGCGCCATCCGGACCGTCTCCCCTGGAGTGATCGGGTAGGCGCCAGGAGCCTTCACCTGTCCAGACACATAGACCAGGTCCGCAGGCGGACTGTACAGCTTGTCGCCGGGCGCGACATATGGGTCGTCCTTGGAATCGCCTCCGGCGAGGTCGGCAATGCGGATCTTCCGCTCGTGACCATTACGCGGAGTATAGTCCACGTAGTCCGCTCCGCTCTCCCTGACTCCTCCGACACGAGCGACGATTTCCGACAGGCGATACGGGTGGTCGATCGGCACGAGGCCCGGCTGGTTGAAGTTACCAAGGACCGTCATATACTTGCTGCCAAACGAGACGACGTCGATCTTGACGATCGGCGCCGCGTAGAACCCCCCGCTCTTGAGCTTTTGGGCCACTTCGTCGGAGAGCTGACCCACGGTCTTGTTTGCCGCCTTGACCACTCCGATCATCGGCAGACGAATGACTCCGTCTTCCGTGATCCGCTGTTTGGTCGTGTAGTCCGCCTGCCCCAGCAGATCGACCTCGATTACGTCGGCGGGACCAAGCACATAGTCCTGCGACGCGCCCATGGTCTCGGCAGGCGCGGGGGCCGGGGTTGGCGTTTGAGCGAACGCGCTGGCGCCCAGACCGGACAGGAGCGCGATCACAAAGCTGATAAGAAAGGCGCGGAAGCGGGATGTCATGCACGGTCCTTCCAAGTTTGGCGCGCTCAAGTTCAGAACGTTGTATGGGCGGTCATCGACACAGTTACATCATTATAATTGTATGGAGTAAAGTTTGCTGTCCTTTGTGAGTAACTTATCGCAGGTCGAAGCGAGATATGTCTATTTAAACGGAAATTTGCATTCGTATAAAAACCGTTTATTGTCTGCTCAGTGAGAATGAAGGCAACAGGAAATAAAATTCCCTCGTAATTTTCATGCGTTCTAGAGTAACCGGCAGAAATAGATAACCGGTCTCCAAGAGCGTAGGCGGCCTCCATGCCATAGATTTCGGTTATCAGAAACGTCGCTTCGATCTCGTTCGACGGGGTAACGCCCCTTCCCGCAACCAAAGTCAGGGTCAACCGTGGGTTTAACGCGTAGGCGATGTTAGCATCATAAGTGATGCCGCTGAATCCTTGCGTGAAAGCAGTATTGGGCTCAAGTCTTGTATAGTTCACGGACAGCGAGCCCGAGAGGCGTGAGCCCACTGTGCGCGCCAAGGTCACACCGCCGCCCATCGTCTGAAAACCGAATCCAGTGGTCATGCTGCCGAAGGGCACGAATCGATTTGGGTAGTCGACCTTGCTATACTGGCCATCAATAGTCGCCGAGCCCAGGACAGGATTGCGGTAGGTTATGCCTCCCGAACCGGAAAATATATGCGCGTCGATCGCTTGGAACGATGGAGAGCTGTTGGTCACCCACACCTCGGACACGTTCGCTGTGGGTGCGAAACCGATGCTTCTGCCACAGATCGCGGTAAAATCCACGACTGCGTTGGTTTGAGTGTCCTTGGCGGCAAGGACTGGGCGTGTGCCTCCGACAGAGATCGGAAGAGTTGAAAGGTCCGCCTGCGAGCGATCATATGCCCCGGCAAAAGTTCCCTGGCATAGGCTGAATTGACCGACCGCGCCGGCGCCGAGCTTAATGTTGTCTCGGTCAAGAAATGAATTGCGAGCATAGGCCTTATAGCCAAAGGCCGCGTCTAGAAACACGGTTTCACGGCCGAAAACTTCAGAAAACAAGGCGTTGGCGGACGGTAAGACGTAAAAGTCCTGCTGCTTCACGCCACGGGCGGCGGCGAGGGCGGCGCTCGAGCGGGCAACGTTGCTGTCATAGGCTGTCGTCACATCGACGCCAATCTGCCTCTCGTCGACTCCGGGAGTTATCTGAGGCGCCGAGATTCCGAAGGTCGGCAATCCTGCGACCTGAGCCGCAGAAGGCGAGGAGATCATCCCCACGGCGACCGCGGTGAAAGTCGCTGCCAGAAGATGTCCTCTCGCCAAAACGGGCGAGCGGACAGGAGGAACGCGAGACACGCTCCCCCACCGGTCGGACGGAGAAGGCCGTCTGTCCATTTCGCCTCCGGACTCGGTCAGTTACCGCCCGAAGACGCTTGGGCGCCCGACGCGCTAGACGCCGGAGCGGCAGGTTTTGCCGCGGATGGCGGCTGCGCCTGGCCGGTAGCCGTCGAATTCAACGAGCCCGCCTCAGCGAACTCCTTGCTGAATTTGACCTGCTTCAGGTTCTGAACGAACAGCTGCTGGAAGCGTCTCCGGACCGCCTCTTCCGTGCGCTGCTTCGTCACGATTTGCTGGGCCAGGGGGACCGCCTTGTCGGCGGGCACCGGCTCGATCCGGGTGTCCTTGATCTGGTTGACGGTGATCAGCTGGCCTGCGGGAAGGACGAAGAGCTCGCCTGGCGGCAGCTTCTGGATCGCCGCGAGGAGCCGCGGATCGGCGGTGAGGGCGTCAAGCCCAGCCGTGGTCCGCTGGAACGGGATCTTGTCCTGGGTGAGCAGGGCCTGGATCTGGTCGAATGTCTTCAAGGGCTCGAGCGCAGTGAGGATCGCCGGATCCGTTGGACGCCTCATCTGCAGCTGATCCAGAACGTAGATCTTGCGCTGGGCGAACATATCGGGATTGGCGTCGACGAAGCGCTGCGCTTCATCCTTCGTGGCTTGCGGCACCTGCGAAACGATCTTCTGCTGCAGCGATTGCACCAGCAGAGCGTCGATCGCACGCTGTTTCGCGAGCGCAAAGTCGGGGGTCTTCTCAAGACCTTCCTTGCGGGCCTCGTCCGCCACGATGCTCCGGCCGACGATGTTCCGGATGGCCGCGGTTTCGGCGACCTTCAGAGTTTTGGCGTCGGGAGCGTTGTAATTCCCAAGTTCTGCGCGCACGTCGCGCATCGTGATTTCCTGCCGGCCCACGGTGGCGACCACCTGTCCGGTTGGAGTCTTGGCCCCGTTGTTACACGCGCCGAGCACACCGCACACAGCAGCGGCCAGAACAATCCCCGCCCGTCGATCCATTATTAGATTTCTCTGCTTCCGCGCCTGAGCCTGGCCCGATGCTCGAATCCTTAGCCATTGCGCCGGTGCAGGTCAAACGAGGGATCGGTTCCCGTCCGCCGCCGTTCCAATTCAAGACTTTTTGGCCACACTGGCTGAGCCGTTTCACCTATCGCGGGGCGTTTGGCTTGAGAACCGCGAGAGACTGACTATGACTGCGTATTCGTTCTAGAACCGACTCGGGGAGTGAAGGATGAAATTTTCGGCTATTGCGGCCATGACGGCGGCCGTTGCGTTCGCTGGCGCGGCCGCAGCCCAGGAACTTGCACCCCAGGCAACCATGCAACCGATTCCCAATCCGCCGGAATCGGGCGCGTCGTCGCACCACGGCGGCCACCACAAGGCGGGCAAGCACCATCATGCGTCCGCCAAGAGCAAGAAGTCGTCAGCCTCGACCGAAGCAGCGCCGGCCGCCGCCCCCGCTTCGCCACAGTAAGCCGACCTGGCCCTGGGCGGAGTAGCGCCCAGGGCCAGCGGCCTGTCAGCGGCCCCCGGCCAACCTGACGCCCGCGCTCACGACCCTGGGCGGGCCATAGCTGTATAGGCCGGCGACCGATTCATTCTGCTGTACTGCGGCGTCGAACAGATTATCCGCCGCAATGAACAGGGTCACACGAGAACTCACGGAATATTCGGCTCTGACGTCAACGACAGTCGCCGCGGCGAGCGGCAGTCGGTTCTGATCGTCGACGAACCTCTCGCCTTCATGGCGCAGGCCGCCGATGATCTTGACGCGTTGCAAAGGAGCCCAGGTCGCAAAGGCGGTCATTACGACCGCTGGCGTCTCTGCCGGGCGAAGACCGTCGAGATCAGCCGCGGCCTTCCCGCCATCGACCCGAGCATGCGTCCAGTCGAACGCGGTCTGCAGGCTCAGGCTCGAAGTGATCTTGAGGTCCGCCGTTCCTTCGGCGCCGTAGGCGTTCACCGCCCCGACGTTTTCCCGCTGCAAAAGCGCCCCTCCGGCGGGCACGAAGCCGACCACTGGATCCGTGTAGGGACCGTCCCTCAAGGTCACGTTGGTCACCGGATTGTTGAGCCGATTGTAGAAGACCGTCAGGGTCCAGGTGAAAGCGCCACGGGTTCCACCGGCTCCGCCTTCGCCGCCGTACAGCCTTTCCGGAACGAGGTAGGGATTGGCCTTGGTGACGTTGTTGCCGACACGAAAGCTGCGGAACAGCTCGTTGAGGGTCGGGGGACGGAACCCGGCGTAGATCGCGGTCCGGAGCCATTCGAAACCGTCCAGATCGTATCGGGCGCCGGCGCGCCCGCTCGGGATCACGCCGCCGCGTGAGCCATAGTTCGTCTCTACTCCCTTGGACGGCGAGGTCGAGGGGCGCTCGATGTCGTGGCCATCGAAGGTCTGCCAGTCGTCGAGGCGGCCATCGGCGGTGAGGAGCAGGCGTCCCAGGCTCTCCGTTCCCTCGGCGTAGACTCCTCCATCGAAGGTCTCCCCTCCAGCGCGGCGTTGCTTCGTCAGCACCCCTCGGACATTGTTGAAGTTCTCCCGATCTTCTCCGCCATCGGCGCGGGCGTCGGCGCCGATCTCGAACGTCGTGTGGGTCCAGACGCGGCGCGCGGCTGCATTGGCGCCCAACCCTAGTGCGGGCGTCGCGAACTGGTTGTCGGAGAGCGAGGCCGTCTTCTGGTTTGTCGAGACGGAAGCGGAAGTATTCGCGAGGTCGGACGCCAGGGCCCACAGCTGTCCTCGCCAGCCCCACAGTCCAGGCGAGGGATCCGCCTCCGCAGTGAGGCTGACCTGCCCGCCCCGCGCGCGCGAACCGGCGTAGATCGTGCCGGCGCCCCGGTTCTCCTGGTAGGCTGAAATCCGCAGGGCGCCGACGGCCCGCCCAAAGTCGCGCAGGAAGCGGCCGCTGGCTGTCCAATCATACAGGGAGAGGCTTGTGTCGGCCGGCCCCCTCCCCTCCCGGACGGGAATCCATCCATTCGAACTCTCGCCCGCCGCCGAGAAGGTGGCGAGGGTGTCGCCAACCGCGACCGTGCCGACGCCAGCCCCCCGTTCCCAGTTAAGGGCGCCGACCTGGCCGTCCACGAGCCAGTCCCCGGCCTTGGGCGCTGGCGTCTCGAGCGACACGACGCCGGTGAGGGCCCCCGCGCCATAGGGTCCCGATCCGCGCCGAGCACGACATCGGTCGAGCCGACCGTCTCCGGAGGCAGAGCGGTGAAGATCACCCAGCCGCCGAAGGGGTCGTTCTGTGGCACCCCGTCCAGCGTCACCAGGGCGCGGCTCGCCGCCGAGCCAGCGATCCCCCGCAGGGTGACACCCTGGGTAGTGGGATTGGCTCCAAAGCTGGAGACCCGACGAAACAGGGAGAACCCCGGGACGAGCTCCAGAGCGTCGTCTAGGCGCGGTGTCGTTCGCAGCGCCTCGGTCGGCAGCTGGATGATCGAGAACGCGGCGTCGGCAGGGCTGGGCGGCAGGCGGGGCGCCCGCACGACCACCGTTTCAACCGCTGGCGGGATGTCTGAAATCGGGGGCATGGCCGCTCGTCAGGCCGGGACGATCGTCTTGCCGACGGGCGCCAGGGCAATTCCCGCAAGCTTGAAGTGCTGAATGCCGAACGGAATGCCGATCAGCGTCACGCACTGGGCCACGCCCACCACCAGGTGCGCCAGCGCGATGTACCAACCGGCGAACACCAGCCAGACGACATTCAGGAGCAGCCCCAGTGTCCCCCCGCCGGGCTCCCCCCTGCCTGTGACCCAAGCCCGATCGACGACCTGTCGCCCGAAAGGCGCGAACGAGAACACCGCGATGCGGAACACCGACGGAACCCAGGGGAGGCCGACGATGGTGATCGCGAGGACGCAACCTCCGATCACCCATGCAATGCCGACGGCAAAGCCGCCGAAGATGAACCAGAGGACGTTGAGCACCAGCGCCATCCGAGGACTCCCGCCCGCTCACCCCATCGCGGATGCGTGAGGTTTGTCGATTGTGTGTAACCAACGGCGCGGCGGACACGGATTACCGCACCGAATCTCGCCGTCGACGACGGACGTCATCAGACCAAGGTCGCAGCCTCATGTCCATGCACGCTTCCCCAAAGGCTTTCGCCGTGGCGTCTGCGCCATTTGTCGGCCTGGCCGTGGCCGCGGCATCACTCGCGAGCGTCTTCGGCGTCGCGCGAGGCGCGGATCGCCCTGTCCTCGCGCCAGCGCCAACTTATTCTCCCGCGTCTCAGGGACGCGAGGAGGTCGCTGTCCTCTCCGGCGGCTGTTTCTGGGGCCTGCAGGGTGTCTTCGATCACGTTCGGGGGGTGAAGCAGGTCCTGGCGGGCTACGCCGGCGGCACGAAATCGACCGCGGACTACGAAACCGTGAGCACGGGCTCCACGGGTCACGCGGAGTCCGTCAGGATCGTTTTCGATCCCCAGCAGATCAGCTACGGCACGATACTGCAGCTCTACTTTTCCGTTGCGACCGATCCAACGCAGCTGAATCGTCAATTTCCAGATGAGGGACCTCAGTACCGCGGTGAAATCTTCTACGTAAACCCCACTCAAAAAGAAATCGCCGTGAAGTATATCGGCCAGCTGCAAGCGGCCCACGTCTATGGGCGTCCGATCGTCACCAGGGTCGATCCGTACTCGGGATTCTACCGCGCTGAGGACTACCATCAGGACTATCTGCTCAAGCACCCCGACGCGCCATACATCGCCACGTATGATCTTCCCAAGGTCAGGTCTCTGAAGACGATGTTCCCGCAGCACTACCGGGCCGACCCCGTCAGGACCTGACTGCGCCGCACTGCGGCCCTCGTCGCGGGAGCCGAACCGGCGAGATCCTGCCCGGCTCGGGAACGAGCGCGGCTTCTGCGCCTTTGGGTCACGCACACGCCCTGACCCAGGACATTCATGCCACTCAGCGACCCGTCAGCCTCAGCAGTTCTGTCAGCTTCGGCGGTTCTGCATGAGCGCCTGGTTGCGATCCTCAACACGGCCAGCGGCAGCTTCACCCCTCAGGCGCCGGACGAGGTGCGCGCAATCTTCGACGCCGCCGGTCTCACGCACGGCGACGTCGTCTGCGTCTCGCCGATGGAGCTCGACCGCGCCCTGAACGAGGCCGTGGACAGGGCCGACGTCCTCGTCGTGCTCGGGGGAGATGGGACCATACGCGCTGCGGCGGAAAAGTCCGGCCACAGCGACAACGTGCTCATCCCCCTGCCCGGTGGGACGATGAACATGCTTCCGCGCGCCTTGTACGGGTCCCGGGACTGGAAGGACGCCCTCGCGGAGACCCTGACCAATCCCCAGCTCCACTGCGTGAGCGGCGGACGCGCCGGCCCCCTGGCCTTCTACGTCGCCGCCGTCGTCGGAGTCCCAACGCTGTGGGCCGACGCGCGCGAGGCCGTGCGAGAGAGGCATTTCTTCGAAGCGGCCAAGCGAGCCGCCAGGGCGCTGCGACCCTCCATCTCCGAACCGCTCGACTACGTCTTCGACGGCGGCGTCACAGGCTCGGCGCAAGCCGTCGCCGTCATGTGTCCGCTGGTCTCGAAGGTGATGCACGAGGACGAGGAACGCCTCGAGGCGGCGGCCATCAACACCCGCTCCGCGGGCGAGATCCTGCGCCTCGGCGTCAACACCCTTTTCAATGACTGGCGCGACGATCCGGCGGTGGTGCGCGCGAAGGTGCGCAAGGTCGTCATCTCGGGCCATGGCCGAATTCCCCTGACCGTCGATGGCGAACTCGTGCGGCTTGGACGGCATGTGGAGATCGAGTTCACCCCCCTCGCCTTTCGCTCGCTCATCCCCGCCGAGTCCAGCGCCCCGCCCGAGGTCTGAACCGACGGCGCCGGCACTTGACAGCCGCACGCGCGACGGCGACGCCAAGGGTATGGCTCCCAACCTCCATCAGAGGCCCGTGAGCTCGCGTAGCGCGCTCAAGGGGTTGATCGACAGCTCCCGGCGGATCGTCGTCTTCACCGGCGCGGGCGTCTCAACGGAATCTGGCGTGCCGGACTTCCGCTCACCCGGCGGCGTCTGGAGCCGGATGAAGCCAATCTACTTCCAAGATTTCGTGGCCAGCGAAGACAGGCGACGGGAGTCCTGGACCCGAACCTTCAGCGGCGCCGCCGGGTGGACCGGCGCAAAGCCAAACGCCGGCCACCTCGCCGTCGCCCGCCTGATCGCCAGCGGCAAGGCGAGCGTCGTCATCACCCAGAACGTGGACAACTTGCACCAGGACTCCGGCGTCCCCGCGGAGAAAGTGATCGAACTGCACGGCAACGCCACCTATGCCGCCTGCCTGGAATGTGGTCTCCGCCACGAGTTCGTCGATCTGAAGAGGCCATTTCTGGAACGAGGGGAGATCCCCGCCTGTCGTTCATGCGGGGGGCTGGTGAAGTCGGCCACGATTTCATTTGGCCAGCCCATGCCAGAGCGGGCGATGGCTCGCGCCGAGGCGGAAGCCGCCGCCTGTGACCTCTTCCTCGTCCTAGGCTCGTCCCTGGTCGTCTATCCGGCGGCCGGATTGCCGTTGTACGCCAAGGGCTCGGGAGCCCTGCTAGCGATCGTCAATCGCGATCCGACCGAGCAGGACGCCGTCGCCGATCTCGTCCTCCACGACGAGATCGGGCCGGTAATGAGCGAGGTCAGTCCGCCGCTTCGCACCGCGTGATCCCGGCGGCGCTCAGGAGCCGGGCGCGGTCCTCGCGCAGATCCTTGCCGTTTCTGCCTTCTGGATAGGGCGCATCGCCTCTCATGCCGCGCCACAGCGCCAGATTGTACGCGGCGGTGTCGAGGTCGTCCTCCCGGCTGAAGTCCTGCCCCTTCATGGCCGCGGCCCAGTAGGCTGCGGACCGTGTCCGCGGCCGGCAGGCCTGCGCCGAGCGCTCGGGCGGGAGGGGAAGAGCGGTCTGGCGAAGAACCGCCGAGGGATGCGCTTCAAACGTCCACTCGGCCTTGCTGGTGTCGAACACGTCTGCCATCGGCTCGGCCAGGGCGTCGTTGAGACCCATGGGCCCAAGGCCGAGGACTGCTTCCATCGTCGCCACAAGGTTGACCGTCGCATAGCGCCGCGAGACCACTGCACCCTGCTTCACGTAAGCCCCGACGATATAGGCCGGCGCCCGGTGGGCGTTCACGTGATCGGGTCCGTCCTGGGCGTCGTCCTCGACGACAAAGATCAGGGTGTCCTTGGCGAAGGGACTGTGGGCGACTTTCTCGACCAGGAGACCGAGGGCGTAGTCGTTGTCCGCAAGCTCGGTCTCGACCGTATCGACGCCGTCCAGCCCCTTGCCGAAGTCGCCGGTGTGGTCGTGGGCCAGACGCACCATCATCAGCGCCGGGGCCTTGCCGTCGGCGACGAAGCCATCGAACTCCCGCTCCCACTCCTTGAAACGCCAGTAGTCCGGGAACGACTGATCGAACCCGCGGAAGTAGGGATCGGTGATTCCCATCAGCGACGCCTTGGCGGGCGTGAACACCTTGATCCCGTCCTTGAACGGATCACGGACCAGGGGCGTCCGGTACTTGCCGGTCCCAGGCTGATAGAGGGCGAGGTCGCCGTAGAAACCCCAGTTGCGCACCGAAAGGCCGGCCTTCAGCGCCTGATCCCAGAGGTACCCCTGTCCTTCCGCCCCGTCCGGGCCGTCGGGCGCTGCGACATCGCTCGTCCCGGGAAGCGAGTTCGGGTCGGTCGGGCCCAGGGGGTTGGCGCCGACGCGCTCCGCCGACGTCGCGAAGCCGACGTTCAGGTTCCGATTGTCCCCCTCCTGATCATACTGGAGGCCGCGTCCGGCGTAGTTCACCGGCGCCTCGCGCTCGGTCCAGTCGTTCGTGCGGCTGGCGAGGGACCAGTTCCAACCGGTGTTGCTGCTCTCGCCGCTGTCGAAGAACCGGTCGAGGTCGACGAACCGCCGCGCCATGGCGTGCTGGTTAGGGGTGAGCGCGCGTCCAAACACCGCCAGACGGGGATCGCCGTCGCCCACCTCCAGGTCGCCCAACACCTGATCGTACGTCCGGTTCTCCTTCACGATGTAGATCACGTGCCGGATGTGCGCGCGGAGGAAGGCCATCTTCGCCTGGTCCGCGGGGGAGAGCGTGTCGAAGACGTGGTTGTTGGTCTCGACGCGCCGCGTGAGCCGTCCGAGATCACCGGCGCTCGGGACCCGGAAAGTGAGGAATCCGGCCTTCTCGTTCTGCCAGACATACTGA
>JAFANN010000317.1 GCA_019232665.1 Caulobacteraceae bacterium
CGAACTGGATCAGGTTGTCCTTGTTGATGTCCCAGATCAGCGAGGTGTTGACCGTGATCCGCTGGGTGTGGGTCAGGCTGGGGACGAACACCCGGACCGTATCCAGGCAATCGCCGTCGCCGTTGAGGTCCACGCCTTTCTGGCCCGTCTTTCCGAGTTTGCAGGTCGGGAAGCTGGTCGCTGTGCCGATCAGGCGCGGATCGTTCTCGGCGATCGTCGTTGCCTGGCTGCCGCCGTCGGCGAGGACCGACTGGAAGGCCGGGTCGACCGTCAGGTGCAGGTTCGGCAGCAGGGTGAAACGCGACTCGCCGCGCAGGTTCCACGTGTTGGTCGGGTTGACTTGGTTGCCGTAGAAATACTTGCCGGGATCGCTCGAGAAAGCGGCGGGAATGTTCCCCGGAAGCCCTGGCGGCTTGCTGTCGTTGCCCGCGGTTCCGGGCGTCGGCCCTGCAGAGTAGTAGGTCCCAAGATAGTCCAGGTTCCACGGATCGGCCGGCTTCGCCTTCGGACCAAACGTTGGCAGGTCGAGGGCGTAGAGGTTCGGGATGCGCTGGTTATCCCAAAACAGCGCCGCGGCGATGAAATCGCCATCGTGGTGAAGATCCTGATAGACCTTCGTATTGATCTGCCACTTCTTGTACTGCCCAAACCCTTTGTATTTGTTGTAAACTTGGTCGGAACCCTCGAACCACATCTTCGTGCCGAAAGGTCCGAATTCCCCGGTGTCGAGGACTCCGGCAAATCGACGGTAGTTGTAGGTCCCGCCGGAAGTGTTCAGGAAGCCCCCGAATGTGTCGGTGGGGGTGAGCGTGTCGATGTTGATCAGGCCGCCGACCGCCGATGCAGTCGGACTGTCGACGTCGGTCGAGCCGATGTTGATGTTGACCTGTGAGACCACCTCGGGGTCCACCAGCTCGCCCGGATATATGGCGTAGTTGCCGGTGTCGTTGAGCGGGACGCCGTCGATGAGCAGGGCGATGCGCGAGCCGTCGATGCCTCGCACGCGCAGGTGCCCGCCGCTGCCCGCCATGCCGAAGGGATCGTCGTTGGTGTAGTTCACCCCCGGCACGAAGTTCAGATCCTGGATCAGGTTCTGTCCAGGCTGCTGGGTCGCGATGTACTCCTGGGTGACGATCGACTTCGCCTTGGGCGCCTCGACCGCGGTAATCAGGCCGTTAATGCTCGCCTTCTGTTGATGTGCGGTAACGACCACTTCTTCCACGGTCTGCGAACCCGTGGATTGCGCCATGGCGGCGGAATAGGCCAGCAGACTTCCAGCAATCACAGGCGCGCAAGCAATCACTCGCGCCGCGCGTATGCGCGGTCGATGAAATAGTGACATTTTAAAGAACCCCTCTGCCCAGTAATCTGCATTCCGTGTGGGAACGCTTTGTTTCCGGGCTTCTAGGGAAGGCGATTGACAGTTACGTGACCGCTACCGGGTCGAGACTGGACGGAAATGTTCAAAGCCAAGCGTCACCGTCAGAAGCGGCGCCGCTTCAGGACACTATGCCGCATCCAACGCCCTCGAGATGTCGCGCGCGAGGTCGGATTGGCCTTCGAGGCCCAGCGAGAGGCGCACCCACCCCCGCGTCAACCCGATCTGCCGCTGCTGCGCCTCACTGAGAGCCCGGTGGGTCGTGGTGCACGGGTGGGTGGCCATCGACTTGGCGTCGCCAAGGTTGTTGGAGATGTCGAAGATCTCCAGCGCGTCGAGGAATCGGAACGCGGCCTCCTGCGAGCCGAGATCGAGGGCGATCAGGGTGCCCCCGCCGCTCATCTGGCGCGCCGCGATCTCATGCTGCGGGTGATCGCGCCGGAAGGGATAGCGGCACTCCACCACCTTGGGATGGTCGGCGATCAGATCAGCGAGCTTGCCCGCGGTGTCGGTCTGCCGGCGAACGCGCAGGTCGAGGGTCTCCAGGCCCTTGAGCAGCAGCCAGGCGTTGAAGGGCGACAGCGCCGGCCCAGTGTGACGGATGAAGTCGCGATAGGACTCGTCGACCAGGGTCTGGTCCCCCAGCAGGGCGCCGCCAAGCACCCTCCCCTGGCCGTCGATGTGCTTGGTCGCCGAATAGACCACCACGTCGGCCCCCAGCTTCAGTGGCGACTGGAAGATCGGCGTGGCGAAGACGTTGTCGACGACGACTCGGGCGCCGGCGTCCTTGGCGATCGCGCTGATTGCGGCGATGTCGCAGATCTCCAGCAGCGGATTGGCTGGGCTCTCCAGGAAGAACACTTTTGTGTTGGGGCGCAGGGCGGCGCGCCACGCCTCCAGGTCCGTAGCGTCCACAAGGGTGGCCTCGATCCCGAATCGCGGCCCCCAGGTATTGAGGATCCAGGCGCAGGACCCGAAGAGGGCGCGCCCCGCCACGACATGGTCGCCGGCCCGAAGCAGGCCGGTCATGGCAAGGTGAACCGCCGCCATGCCCGAGGCCGTCGAGCGACAGGCCTGCGCGCCTTCCAGCAGGGCCAGGCGCTCCTCGAACATGCGCACCGTCGGGCTGCCGTAGCGGGCGTAGATGAAGCCGGGTTCTTCGCCCTTGAAGCGCGCCTCCGCGCCTTCGGCGCTGTCGTAGACGAAGCTCTGGGTGAGGAAGAGGGCCTCGGCGACCTCGCCATGTTCCGACCGCGCCAGCCCTCCACGCACCAGCCGCGTCGCGGTCTCCCATTTGTCCGGCGTCTCGCTCATCGCCCGGCCTCGCCTGCTCGAAAAGGGCCGGCATAGGAGGCGCCGACGCCCTGACGGTCAAGGCCGCCCGCTTGCCACGCCGCGATCATTCCCCCATGGGTCCCCAAGCATGACAGTCGAACCGGGCATTCTACCGTGCCAGTCCATCGAGCAACTGATCGACATGGGGGCGATCGCCGCGCCCGAGGCGTTCGCCGCCGACCAGACACAGCCGGCCAGCCTTGATCTGAGGCTAGGCGCCCGCGCCTGGCGGGTGCGGGCCTCCTTCCTGCCGCGCCCAGGCCGCCGCGTCGCCGACCGCATCGCGGACGTCGCCATGCACGAGGTCGACCTGACGCGCGGCGCCGTGCTCGAGCGCGGCTGCGTCTACATCGCCGAGGTGGTGGAGCGCCTGGCCCTGCCCGAAGGCGTCTGTGCGCGGGCCAATCCCAAGAGCTCGACGGGCCGGGTCGACATCTTCGTGCGCCTGCTCACCGACGGCCAGCCCGCCTTCGACGACGTCGCGCCCGGCTACACAGGTCCCCTCTACCTCGAGATCGCGCCGCAGACCTTCTCGATCCTCGTTCGAAGGGGCACCCGGCTCAACCAGTTGCGGCTCAAGACTGGCTCGCCGCGGGCGCTCGCCGTGCGCAGCGTCGGGGTGGAGCTTGGCGAGGGCATCTGCGGCTTCCGCGCCCGCCGCCATGCCGGCGTCGTCGACATGGATCTCGAAGGCGCCCACGATCCGCGGGACTTCTTCGAGGAGTTGCACGCCCGTCGGGGCGAACTCCTGCTCGACCCCGGCGAGTTCTACATCCTGGCATCCAAACAGGCGGTCGAAATACCGGTGGACCAGGCTGCCGAAATGACGCCGATCGATCCTGCGGTCGGCGAGTTCCGCGTCCACTATGCGGGCTTCTTCGATCCCGGCTTTGGAACTCCCGAGGCGGGCGGAGAAGGGTCCAGAGGCGTTCTGGAAGTGCGAAGTCGGGAGACGCCGTTCCTGCTGGAAGATGGCCAGACGGTTGCGCGTCTGGTCTTCGAACCGCTGACGGCTCAGCCAAGCCGACTGTACGGAGCAAACGGCTCGCACTATCAACGCCAAGGGCTGAGGCTTTCGAAGCACTTTGCACAATGGCGGTGAGACTGCGCTATCCTTGCAGCCGATCCGGTCCCCGCGTGCTCATCCTGAGGTCAGATCCCCGCGAATGACGCTACCCACTCCCATCCCCTCCGAGGAGGTTCGCAAAGACGGTCGCCGGCTTCGCACAGAGGAAAGTCGCCGGCGCGTCGTCAACGCCCTCCTCGAGTGCGTCCGAGAGGGCGAGTTCGATCCGAGCGCCGAGGCGATCGCCCAACGCGCCGGTGTAGGATTGCGCACAGTCTTCCGACTGTTCAAGGACAAGGACGGCCTGTTCCAGCAGATGAGCGAAGTAGTCCTGGCGCGCATCGCCGACCTCGCCAATGCGCCGATGCAGGGCGAGACTTGGCGCGAGCGTCTCGATGACCTGATGGGCCGGCGTTTTTCAGCCTACGAGCAGGTGATGCCCTATCGCCGGGCGGCCGTGGCCCATGCGCACCACTCGCATGTGGTGAGGACGAACAACGAGGCGATGCGCCAGCACATGCGGCGCAATCTTTCCGCGGTGTTGCCCCAGGAGGTCCGCTCCGACCACTCCCTCTTCGAGGCGCTGGAACTCGTCCTGTCCATCGAGGCATGGATCGGTCTGAGGATCGACCAGCGGCTCGAGCCGTCCCGCGCCCGCGCCGCGGTGCGTCGTGCGACGTCCGCCCTCCTCGCCTCCCAGTCCTGAACGCGCGCCCCGCCCGGCGATGTCCGGCTACTGCCGCGCCATCGCCGCCGTCGCCTCCGCGCGCGCTCCAGCGCCGCCCATGAGAGCGCTGAGGTCCGGCAGGTCAAAGGCGACGGAGCGGATCAGGCCCGGATAGACGAACGGCGGCGCGTAGTCGGGTGAGACCGGCCTTGGACTGCGTCCGATGTCCATGCCGAGGCTGGAGACGATCAGCAGCATGCGGGCGATGACCCCTTTGGCGCAGCTCGCCCCGTCGATCAGCAGTTCGGCGGCGCCCGTACCATCCATCTGACGCTCGACGACGAGCTCGATCCGGCGATCGCCTGGCGCGATCGGAGCGGAGACGATGCTGTGATCGTGGAAGGCGTTGTAGTCGAACACGCACCGGCCATCCTTGATGTAGATGACGAAGCCGCTGTTGAGGCTGCCGCGCGACACCAGGGCGCCCTCGGCGGCTTGCGGATGATGAAGATCGATCGTCGTCCGCCACCCGCGCATCACCAGCGGACAGGCGTCCGTGACGAGATGCGAGATCGGCGGCCGGTAAAGGAAGCGGCGTCGAGACGTCGGCATGTTGGGCCTGCGTGAGGCGCGGAAGAGTTCGAAGAAGCCGCGGTCGTCCAGCGGAAGGGCGCCATTGGCCTCCGCCTCACGCCACCACAGGTCGATAAGGTCCTTCAGCCGACCCGGCTCGGCTGCCGCCAGGTCGTCGGTCTCGGAAAAGTCCTCCTCCAGGCGGTAGAGCTCCCAGACGTCCTGGTCGAAGGGTCTGCCCTGGGCGTGGTGCGTCACGGCCTTCCAGCCGTCGCGCCAGATCCCCCGGTGGCCCAGCATCTCGAAATACTGGATCGCCCGGGGACGGGACGCAGCCGGATCGGCAAAGGCGGCCATCAGGCTCGCCCCGTGCATCGGCATCTGCTGGACCCCTCGGACCTCCTGTGGCGGCGTGATTCCCGCGACCTCGAGGATTGTCGGCGTGACGTCTGTCGCGTGACAGAACTGGCGCCGGATCGATCCGGGATCGGCGATGTTCCGGGGCCAGCGCACGATCAGCGGGTCGCGCACGCCTCCGCCGTGGGTGTTCTGCTTGTACCACTTCAGCGGCGTATTGCCGGCCTGGGCCCAGCCCCAGGGAATGTTGCTGTGGCTGTCCGGACCACCGATGTCGTCGAGGCGCTCGAGCGCGGCGTCGAGATCCTCGGGCATCAGGTTGAAGTGCTTCATCTCGTCCATGACGCCCAGCGGCCCACCTTCCTGGCTGGCGCCGTTGTCCGAGCAGAGAATGACGAGGGTGTCGTCCAGCCGGCCGAGCTCGCGAAGGAAGGCGATAAGCCGGCCGATCTGCGCGTCGGTATGGTCGAGCATCGCCGCGAACGCCTCCTGCAGGCGCGCCGCGAAGCGCTGCTCCATGGCGCTCAGCTCGATCCACGGCTTTACGCCCGGATTGCGTGGGGCGAGACGAGTGTCGGCGGGGACGATCCCCATCGCCTTCTGGCGCTCGAACCACCGCTCGCGGGCGACATCCCAGCCTTCGTCGAAGCGGCCACGATATCTCTCACGCCAGGCGGTGGGCGACTGATGCGGGGCATGGGTCGCCCCGAAGGCGAGGTAGAGGAAGAAGGGGCGCTCAGGGATCAGCGAGGTCTGATCGCGCAGCCAGGCGATCGACTGGTCCACCAGGTCCTCGGAAACGTGATAGCCCTCCTCGGGCGTCCGGGGCGGATCGATGAAGTGATTGTCGCAGGACAGCTCGGGATAGAACTGGTCGGTCTCGCCCTGCAGGAACCCGTAGAAGCGGTCGAAGCCCTTCTGCAGCGGCCAGTTGTGGAACGGCCCCGCTGCCGTTGCTTCGGCCATCGGACACAGGTGCCACTTGCCCACGGCCATCGTCGCATAGCCGTTGTCGCGTAGGATCTCGGCCACCATCGCCGCCTTGGGGGTCACGGCCCCGCGCATGTTGGGAAAGCCGGTGTCCATGTTCGAGACGGCGCGGATGCCGACCGCATGGTGGTTGCGGCCGGTGAGAAGGCTCGCCCGGGACGATGAACAGACTGCGGTGGTGTGAAAGCCGGTGAAGCGGAGGCCCTCCGCCGCAAGCAGGTCGATGTGGGGCGTCTCGATCGTCGAGCCATAGCAACCCAGGTGGGCGAACCCGGTGTCGTCGAGCGTGATCAGGACGACGCTCGGCGCGCCGTTCGGCGCGCGGCCGTCGGGCCAGCGGGGTTCGGACTCCTCGATCGTCCGGCCGATGACACCGGCGAAATCCGGCTCAGCAGGATGGGTGTAGCCCATGGCTTTCGGGCCTCCTTTGCGTTCTTCCCTGGGATTTTTCTGCACACCATACGCCAATTCTCACGCCGCTGCGAAAGTGTCTGGCGTTGACCCCGCGGCGCCGGCGTAGATGTCCAAGGAGAGTGGAGGAAGCGATGCACGACCTGATCATCCGCGGCGGGACTGTCGTCGACGGCACGGGCGGCGAACCCTACGTTGGCGACGTCGCGATCAAGGGCGACCGCATCGTCGCGGTGGGCGAGGTCTCGGGCTCCGCGGTGCGCGAGATCGATGCCGCCGGCATGATCGTCACTCCAGGCTGGGTGGACATCCATACACACTACGATGGGCAGGCGACCTGGGATCCGCTGCTCGCGCCATCGAGCTGGCACGGGGTGACCACCGCGATCATGGGCAACTGCGGCGTCGGCTTCGCGCCGGTGCGCCCGGACCAGCACGACT
>JAFANN010000363.1 GCA_019232665.1 Caulobacteraceae bacterium
CCGCCGCGCGCG
Organism: Caulobacteraceae bacterium; assembly: GCA_019232665.1. Lineage (GTDB taxonomy): Bacteria > Pseudomonadota > Alphaproteobacteria > Caulobacterales > Caulobacteraceae > Acaudatibacter. The sequence goes on from JAFANN010000363.1 coordinate 13, forward strand.
CGGGCGATGCGATCCGGAAAGGCGCGCGCCAGCAGCAGGCCGTCGTCCGGCGCATTGGCCGCGCGATCCGCCGGCGCGAGCTTCGCCCAACGCTCCGCCTGGGCCACGAGCGCTCGCGCAGCACCCGAACGGTCCCGCCGCAGTTCGTCTGCATGGTGGCCGATGTCGGACGACCGGCGGCGCCCTCCCTCCGACAGGACCGCGGCCAGCAGGGCCGCTCTCTGCGCCCCTCCCGCCTCGCCGCCCGTCGCCACGAGGTTCGCCAGGCGCGGCGACAAGGGTAGGCGCGCGAGCTTCGCGCCATGCGCCGTCAGGCGACCCGCCTCGTCGAGCGCGCCGAGGTCCTGCAGGTGGCGCCGGGCCTCTGCGGTCGCGCCTGCTGGCGGCCGGTCCAGAAGGGCGAGCGCCTCCAGGTCCGTAGCGCCCCAGCGGGCCACGTCGAGGACCAGTCTCGAGAGGTCGGCCTCCAGGATCTCCGGCCGGTCGAACGGCGGCAGACCGCGCGTCTCCGCTTCGTCCCATAGCCGCCAACACACCCCTGGTGCGGTGCGACCGGCGCGACCCCGCCTCTGGTCGGCCGTGGCCCGGGAGACGCGAACGGTGGAGAGGCTCGTCACGCCGAGCGCTGGATCGAACCTCGGGACCCGCGCCCATCCGCTGTCCACCACCAGCCGCACGTCCTCCAGCGTAAGGCTGGTCTGGGCGATCGACGTGGCGAGCACGACCTTTCGACGGCCGGGAGGGGCCGGTGCGATCGCGCGGTCCTGGTCGCCCGAGTCGAGCGCCCCATAGAGCGGATGGATGTCCACAGGCTTGGCGCCGAGGGCGTCGCGCAGGCGGTCGGCAGCGCGCAGAATCTCACCCTGTCCGGGGAAGAAGGCGAGGACGCCGCCCTCCTCGGCTTCGAGCGCCCGAAGGATCACCCTGGCCATCTGCTCGTCGATCGGCGCGCGGGGATCGCGGCCGATGTAGCGTGTCTCCACGGGGAAGATGCGCCCCAGGCTTTCGACGATCGGCGCGTCGTCCAGCAGGGCCGCGATCCTCGCCCCGTCCAAAGTGGCCGACATCACCAGCAGGCGAAGATCCTCGCGCAGGAGGCGTTGTGCGTCGCGGGCGAAGGCGAGGCCAAGGTCGGCCTCGAGGCTGCGCTCGTGAAATTCGTCGAAGAGGACTGCGGCGATCCCTTCCAGACCCGGATCGTCCAGAATGATCCGGGTGAACACGCCCTCGGTAACCACCTCGATGCGAGTGCGTGAGGAGACCCGGCTCTCCAGCCGAACCCGATAGCCAACGGTCTCGCCGACGGGCTCGCCCAAGGTCGCCGCCATGCGAGCGGCCGCGGCGCGCGCCGCCAGACGGCGCGGCTCCAGGACGATCAGTTTGCGCCCCTCGACCCACGGCTCGTCCAGGAGGGCCAGCGGGACCACCGTGGTCTTGCCTGCGCCGGGCGGGGCGACGAGCACGGCGCAAGGCTGAACCGCCAACGCCTTGGCGAGAGGCGCCAGCGCTTCGCGGATCGGCAGTCCAGCGGCGAGCCTCTCGACGAGGGGTCTCACGCGCGCGCCGCGTCAGTCGGTATGCGGAAGTTCCATCGGCGCGGCCTCATGGCCTTCCACGACCACACCCTTGCCGAGCTTGGAGTTCCACAGGCCATAGACGAAGTAGAGCAGGATCCCGACCCCGACGTAGGCGAGGAAGAACGGACCTGTCTTGGGCTTGTTGAGGATCGACTTGAGCAAGAACAGGCACATGCCGGCCCCGAGGATCGGCACGAGCGGATAGAGCGGCGTGCGGAACGGCCGATGCAGATCGGGGCTGGAGACCCGCAGGTAGATGACGGTGATGCAGACCAGGGAGAAGGCGGCCAGCGAACCCACGTTCGACAGGTCCGCCAGGTCGTCGAGGCTGATGAAGCCCGCGGCGCTGCAGGCCATGATCCCCACGAAGATGGTGTTGATCCACGGCGTGCGGAACTTGCGGTGCACCACCGACATCGCCTTGGGCAACAGTCCGTCCCTGGACATGGTGTAGAAGATGCGCGTCTGGCCGTAGAGAAGCACCAACATCACGCTCGTCAGGCCGGCGATGGCGCCGATCTTCACCAGGAAGGCGAACCACGGCATGCCGATCCGGTCCACCGCCAGGGCGATCGGAGCCGGATTGTCGAGCTGCGGATAGGGTACGATGCCCACCAGCACCGCGGACGTGGCGATATAGAGCACGGTGCAGATCACCAGGGCGCCGATGATTCCGATCGGCATGTCCTTGGCGGGGTTCTTCGATTCGGCGCCGGCGGTGGAGACGGCTTCGAAGCCCAGATAGGCGAAGAAGATCCGGGCCGCGCCGGTGATCACGCCGCCCACCCCGTATTTCGAATTCGAATCGCCCATGAAGACCTGGCCGAGAGCCCGCAGGATCTGGTGGGGCATGTCCATCGGCGTGCCGGGCGGGGGCGCGGGGATCTGAGGCGGCACGAGTGGGGTGAGGTTGTGCGGATTCACGTAACGCACGCCGATCGCGATGAAGGCGATGACCACCGTGAGCTTCACCCCCACGATGATGTTGTTGACCGTCGCCGACTCCGAGACGCCCCGGACCAGGAGGGCAATGACCGCGGCGATGATCAGGACCGCAGGAAGGTTCATCACCCCCGTGGCGACCACGTGCCCGGCGGCGTCCATGACGGGTACGCCAGGGGCTGCGGTCAGGGCCGGCGGCACGTTGACGCCAAGGTCCTGCAGCACGCTGACCGCGTAGCCCGACCAGCCCACCGCCACTGTCGAGGCGGAAAGGCCGTATTCCAGGACCAGGAGGATCCCCATCACCCAGGCAGCGATCTCGCCCATGGATGCGTAGGAGTAGGAATAGGCCGAGCCTGACACCGGCAGGGCCGACGCGAGCTCGGCGTAGCAGAGCGCGACGAAGGCGCAGAGGGTGCCGGTGATCACGAAGGAAATGGTGATCGCGGGCCCGGAGTACCGGGCAGCGGCCAGCCCGGTGAGCACGAAGATCCCGGTCCCGATGATGCAGCCGATCCCGAGGAGGATGAGATTGAGCGCCCCGAGCGAGCGTTTCAGTTCGCCGTGCTCCAGTTCCGATTGGATCTGCGCGACGGATTTGCGTTGAAAGATTCGGCCTAAGCCAATGCTGCTCTGCGGTACGCTCGCCATCCGGCTTCCTTGACCCCCGATCAGGCCTTGCGGCCGGAAGGCGCGGACGCTAGCGGCTCGCTCGCCGCCCGGCAATCATTCGCAAGGATGCAAACGTCGCACCTGTCGCGACAAGGACGACCCGCCATGCCTTCGCCCGTCATCGCCCCCTACCCCGCCACCCGGCTTCGCCGGTTGCGCCAGGCCGACTGGAGCCGGCGTCTCGTGCGCGAAGCCGTCCTGAGGCCCTCCGATTTGATCTGGGCGATGGTCGTCCATGAGGGCGAGGGACGGATTCCTGTGGCCTCCATGCCAGGCGTAGAACGCCTCTCGGTGTCGGAAGCAGCCAAGGCGGCGCGCGAGGCGCGGCGCCTTGGGATTCCATGCGTCGCCGTTTTTCCTCACATCGACGGCGCGCGTAAGGACGCTTCCGGAGCGCTGGCCTCGGATCCCGAAGGTGTGATCGCGCGCGCCGTCAAGGCGATGAAGGACGCCGCCCCGGAGGTGGGGATCATGTGCGACGTCGCGCTCGACCCCTTCACCGATCACGGTCACGACGGCCTCATCGTCGACGGACGTGTCGTCAACGATCCCACCATCGAGCGTCTGGTCGAGCAGGGCCTGATGCAAGCCAAGGCGGGCTGCGACATCCTCGCCCCGTCCGACATGATGGACGGCCGCGTCGGCGCCCTCCGCAAAGCCCTCGAGGGTGAAGGGCTCTGCGACACCATGATCATGTCGTATGCGGCCAAGTACGCCTCGGCGTTCTACGGGCCCTACCGCGAAGCGATCGGTTCGGGAAAGCTGGGGACCGGCTCGGTCGAGAACCCCGCCGACAAGGCGACCTACCAGATGGATCCCGGCAACGGGGAGGAGTCGCTGCGGGAGGTGGCGCTCGACCTCGCCGAGGGAGCCGACATGGTCATGGTCAAGCCCGGCCTTCCATACCTCGACATCGTGCGCCGGGTGGTCGAGGCGTTTCGCGCCCCTACCTTCGCCTTCCAGGTTAGCGGCGAGTACGCGATGCTCACGGCGGCGGCGGCCAACGGCTGGCTCGACGGCGAGCGGGCGATGATGGAGAGCCTGATCGCCTTCAAGCGCGCGGGGTGCTCGGGAGTGATCACTTACTTCGCGCCGGCCGCCGCGAGAAAACTCGGCGCCTGAGCCACGCCAGGAGGGGGACGCATCAGATGCCAATGAGCGTGGAGACCTATCGCGAGCTGAAGCTGCATCGCCAGCCGGAACTGGAGGTCAACGGTCGAGGCGCCGAGGACTTCCGCCCCTCGCTGAACCATGTAGGGGACGCGCCCTATCACCCCTGCCCCGAAGCCTTCCCTGACGAGACGACGCCGCCTGGGGAAGTGGCGGCCTTTCGCGGCTGGGCGGGGAGCAAGATCTTTCCGGGGGCCCGACGCGACATCTTCGTGCACATGCCGGCGGGCCTAGACCGCGCAGGCGGCGCGAACCTCGTGATCTTCAACGACGGCGTCGGATATCTCTCCCGCAAAGGAGCGGTGCGCGCCGGCCAGGTGATCGACACCTTGGTCGCGCGCGGCGAGATCGCCCCGACCGTGGGCGTCTTCGTCAACCCCGGCAGCCTCCGGGACGACGCCGAGCCAGACTGGGACCAGCGGCGCCGCGAGTACGATCCCCTCACGACGGACTACGGCCGCTTCCTGATCGAGGAGTTGCTCCCGTTCGTGCAGGCGGAAACCGGGGTGGCGTTCTCGGACCATCCCGGGCAGCGCGTCGTGTGTGGCATCAGCAGCGGCGGGATCGCCGCGTTCACGACCGCCTGGCGGTTCCCTGAACAGTTCGGCGGCGTGATCAGCCACTGCGGCTCGTTCGTGAACATCGACGGCGGGCACAACTATCCGTTCCTGGTGCGCTCCACCCCGCGCAAGCCGATCCGCATCTTCATCCAGAGCGGCGAGAACGACGGCCGCAACGTCTACGGCCACTGGCCGATGGCCAACCGGGTCATGGCCGACGCCCTCGAGTTCGCCGGCTACGACGTGCGCTTCGAATTCGGGACCGGCGGCCACACCCTTCGGCACGGCGGCGCCCTCTTCGCCGACACCTTGCGCTGGATGTTCCGCCCCCGCTGAGGCTTCAGGCTTCCTCGCGCGGGCCCGGCCGCAAGCGCGCGGCGAGGCTGGAAGTGTCCCATCGCCGGCCGCCCATCGCCTGGACCTCGGCGTAGAACTGATCGACGAGGGCCGTCACTTCCAGGCGCGAGCCGTTGGCGCGCCCCTCGTCGAGGACGAGGCCCAGGTCCTTGCGCATCCAGTCGACCGCGAAGCCGAATTCGAACTCGCCCCGAGCCATGGTCGCCCAGCGGTTGTCCATCTGCCAGGACTGGGCCGCGCCTTTGGAGATCGCTTCATAGACGTTCGCCGGGTCGAGCCCTGCGCGCTGCGCAAAGACAACGGCTTCGGCCAGGCCCTGGACGACGCCGGCAATGCAGATCTGGTTGGCCATCTTGGTCAGTTGCCCGGCGCCGGCCTCGCCCATGTGCGCCATCGCCTTGGCGTAGGCGCCGATCACGGCCCGCGCCTTGTCCACGGCCGCAAGGTCGCCTCCGATCATGATCGACAGCTGGCCTGCCTTGGCGCCCGCCTCGCCGCCGGAGACAGGGGCGTCGAGGAAGGCGCAGCCCTTCGCCTTGGCCAGGGCCGCCATCTCGCGCGCCACCTTGGCGGAGGTCGTGGTGTGGTCGACGATCACGGCGCCCGGCGGCAGAACCTCGAGGGCGTCGACGACCACGCCACGGACGTCGTCGTCGTTACCCACGCACAGGGCCAGGAGTTCGCGGCCTTTCGCGGCCTCCCGCACTGATTCCATCGCGGCTCCAGGATGGGCCTTCGCCCACGCCTTCGCCTTCTCGGGCGACCTGTTGAAGACGGTCATCTCGTGCCCGGCTGCGGCCAGATGTCCCGCCATCGGCCCGCCCATTACGCCCAGCCCGATGAAACCCACCTTCATGTCAAACCCTTCCTGTGCGCAGGGCTGTCCGGCCCCGTCAGAATGCCTTGGCGCGATCTTGCGCTGGAGCGTGCATTGGCCCCAAATCGACGCCCGAGGACAGGGGCGCCAGAACTGTCGAGCCTGATCGATTCGTGACCCAGCACATCCCAACCCGGCAGTTGCGCTTCTTTCTGACGGCGCCCTCCCCTTGCCCGTACCTGCCGGGACGCGAAGAGCGGAAGGTATTCGCCCACCTCCCCATGCTCGACGGGCCGATCGTTCATGATTCGCTGACCCAGGGCGGCTTCAGGCGTTCGCAGAACATCGCCTACCGTCCGGCCTGCGAAGGATGCTCAGCCTGCATTTCCGCGCGACTGCCGGTGGGGGACTATGTGTTCTCCCGCTCGGAACGGCGGATCCTCGCCCGCAACGCCGGCTCCCGTCGCCACATCGTGGAGGCGGAAGCCACGCGCGAGCAGTTTGATCTGCTTCGACGCTACCTCGTCTCGCGGCACGCGGGAGGCGGAATGGCGGACATGACCTGGTCCGACTACGTCGCCATGGTCGAGGACACGGCGGTCCGCACGCACCTCGTCGAATACCGGACGACCCCGGATGACGGCGGACCCGGCGCGCTCATCGCCTGCGCCCTGGTCGATCGCCTCTGCGACGGGCTTTCGCTCGTCTACAGCTTCTTCGACCCCTCCACGGCGAAGGACAGCCCCGGATCGTTCATGATCCTGGATCACCTCGTGCAGGCAGCGGCGCTGAGGTTGCCCTACGTCTACCTCGGCTATTGGGTCCGGGGCAGCCGCAAGATGGACTACAAGGCCCGGTTCTCACCCCTGGAGATCCTCGATCCGGCAGGCTGGCGCCTGCTTTCGGCGCGTGACCTCGCCGAGGCGAACCAAGCCGAAGACCAGACGTCGTGACGCAATCCGATCTGGACGCCGCCGCGGACGTCGGGCCGGTCGCCGAGCTGCTGGAGATCATGCGGCGGCTTCGGGACCCCAAAGGCGGCTGTCCATGGGATCTCGAGCAGACATTCGAGACGATCGCGCCCTACACAATCGAGGAGGCTTACGAGGTCGCCGACGCCATTGCGCGCGACTCGATGAGCGATCTCGTGGACGAGCTTGGCGATCTCCTCTTCCAGGTCGTCTTTCACGCCCAGATGGCCGCTGAGGCCGGCGCATTCGATTTCAACGACGTGGCGCGCGCCATCGTGGCCAAGATGATCCGCCGCCACCCCCACGTCTTCGGCGACGCGCAGATGCGCACCTCCGAGGAACAGACTGTGGCGTGGGAGGAGACGAAGGCGCGCGAGCGGTCGGCCCGCGACCAGGCAAGCGTCCTCGACGGAATCGCCGTCGGCCTGCCCGCCCTTACCCGCGCGCTGAAGCTGTCGCGCCGCGCCGCCAGGGTTGGCTTCGTCTGGCCCTCCGCCCGCGAGGTCGTCGCCAAGCTCCACGAGGAGGTGGCGGAGTTGGAGGTGGAGCTGGACCGCGGTGATCGGGAGAAGGCGCGCCAGGAGCTGGGCGATGTCCTGTTCGTTTGCGCCAACCTCGCGCGCGAGCTGGACGTGGATCCCGAGGCTGCGCTGCGAGAGACCAACGACAAGTTCGTCCGCCGCTTCAGCTATATCGAGCGGGCGCTCCAGGCGTCTGGGTCATCTCCGGAGACCTCCAATCTCGAGGAAATGGACGCCCTGTGGAACCAGGCCAAGGCAAGCGAACGCGACCGGATTTGAGCACGATCGGCCTCGTCCGCGTTCGCATTGTCCAAGATCATTGCCGTTGGATCTTTTACGCACCCTTTATGGTCAGGGCGGCGGAGCGTCGGCGAGCCTTTACGTCCTCACGGTCTAGATAGCCGCTCCTCTCACAAGGGGCCTTTCGTGGACGATCTCATCTATCTTGCGCTCGGCGGCGTCATGTTCGTCGCCTTTGGCGTGTACGCCCGTCTTCTGAGGCGGCTGTAGAGCCATGATCGTAGACCTGATCTACGCCGTCGCCGCCGCAGGCGTGGCGATCTACATGGTGGCGGCGCTCGTCCGCCCCGACAAGTTCTGACGGGAACTTCAACATGAATTGGCAAGGGTGGGCGGAGATCGCCTTCACCATCGGCTTGGCCGTGGTTTTGGGCTGGCCAATTGGACTTTACTTGGCGCGTGTGTGGGAGGGCCGCAGCACGTGGCTCGATCCCGTGCTTCAGCCCGTCGAGCGCGTCCTCTACGCGGCGTGCGGCGTCGACCCGAACAAGGGCCAGGGCTGGATGACCTTCACCGCGGCCTTCCTGTCGTTCAACGCGGCCGGCTTCGTGGTCCTCTACGGCATCCTGCGCCTGCAGGGCCTTTTGCCGCTCAACCCGACGCACTTCACCGGCATGTCGCCGCACCTGGCGTTCAACACCGCCGTCAGCTTCGTCACCAACACGAACTGGCAGTCCTACGGGGGTGAATCCACCGTTTCGAACCTGTCCCAGATGGCCGGACTGACGGTGCAGAATTTCGTCTCGGCCGCTTCGGGTATCGCCGTCGCGGCGGCGCTGGCGCGGGCCTTCGCTGCCAACCGCGGAAGCAGCGTCGGCAACTTCTGGGTCGATCTGACCCGCGCGACCCTCTACCTGCTGCTTCCGCTTTCGATCGTGTTCGCGATAGTCCTCGTCGCGCTTGGCATTCCGCAGACCCTCGCCGCTCACGTCGACGCCGTGACCCTCGAAGGGGCGAAGCAGGGCATCTCCGTCGGCCCGGTGGCCAGCCAGGAAATCATCAAGCAGCTGGGAACCAACGGCGGCGGCTTCTTCAACGCCAATTCCGCCCATCCCTTCGAAAACCCGAACGCCTGGACCAACCTCATCGAAGAAGTGGCGATGAACACGGTCAGCTTCGCCTGCGTCATCGCCTTCGGCGTGGTGGCGATGGCGCGGAAGGAGGCGCGCGCCCTGCTCGCCACTATGGTCGTCATCCTCGCTGGCGCGGCCTCGACAATCTACGCCAGCGAGATGCTTCGCACGCCGGCCCTGGTCGAGGCCGCCCACGTGGTCGCGGCGCCCAATATGGAGGGCAAGGAAGTCCGTTTCGGCGCGCCGTCAGCCGCGGTTTGGACGGCTATGACGACGGGCGCATCGGACGGCGGCGTTAATTCCTCAATCGAGAGCATGACGCCTCTCGGTGGAGGCACGGCGCTGCTGATGATCAAGCTCGGCGAGATCCTCCCCGGCGGCGTCGGGTCTGGGCTCTACGGGATCGTCGTGATGGCGGTGATCGCCGTGTTCATAGCGGGACTCATGGTTGGCCGGACGCCCGAGTACCTGGGCAAGAAGATCGAGGCTCGAGAGGTGAAGTTCGCGGTCCTCTCGACCCTCATCCTTCCCGCATCGATCCTGGGCTTTGCGGCCGTGGCGGCCGTCCTCCCCGTGGCGTTGAAGACGGTTTCGGCTTCCGGACCGCACGGTCTGACCGAGATGCTCTACGCCTATTCCTCGGCGGTAGGGAACAATGGCTCGGCCTTCGCAGGGCTGAACGCGAACACGCCCTGGTGGGACACGACGTTGGCCCTCGCCATGGGCCTTGGGCGCTTCGCCTATGTGGTTCCGGTGATGGCCATGGCTGGCGCGCTGGTCGCCAAGCCCAAGCTGACGCCCACCGCCGGCACTCTGCCTACCGACGGCCTCCAGTTCGTCGGACTGTTGCTTGGCGTGATCTTGATCCTGGGGGGCCTGCAGTACTTCCCGCCCCTCGCTCTTGGGCCTGTCGTGGAGCACTTCCAGATGCTTCACGCCATCGGCCACTGACTCGGAGGCGCTCTCTACATGCCGTCGATCATCGCCGTCTCCGAAGGACAGCAGGGACTACTCGGCCGGGCCGCGCGGGACGCGTTCGTCAAGCTCGATCCACGCAAACTGACCGGCAACCCGGTCATCCTGGCCACAGAGGTCGTGGCGGCCCTCGCCACCGTCTCGATGATCTCCGAGATCGCCTCGGGGCGTCCGTTCACATTCGCCCTTCAGCTGGCGATCTGGCTGTGGGCCACGGTCCTCTTCGCCAACCTGGCTGAGAGCGTGGCCGAGGGCCGCGGCAAGGCCGCCGCTGACAGCCTTCGCGCCGCGCGCGTGGACACCAAGGCCAAGCTGGTCATCGATGAGGCGACGGGAACGACCATTCCCACGCCCGCCAGCCGACTTGTCCCCGGCCACGTCGTCCTGGTCGAGGCCGGAGACATGATCCCCGCCGATGGCGAGATCATAGAAGGCGTCGCCAGCGTGAACGAGGCCGCGATCACTGGCGAAAGCGCTCCGGTGATCCGCGAGTCAGGCGGTGACCGCTCGGCTGTCACGGGCGGAACCACCGTCGTCTCGGACTGGATCAAGGTCCGCGTCACTGCGGGCGCCGGATCCAGCTTCCTGGACCGGATGATCGCAATGGTCGAAGGCGCCGATCGCCGGAAGACCCCCAACGAGATCGCCCTGGCGGTATTGCTCGCGGGCCTGACCCTCGTCTTCATGATTGTCGTGGTGACGCTCGTGGGCCTCGGCCGCTATTCGGGCGTGAAGCTCGAGCCGATCGTTCTGGGCTCCCTGTTCGTGTGCCTGATCCCGACGACCATCGGCGGACTGCTCTCGGCCGTGGGCATCGCCGGCATGGACCGCCTGCTGAAGTTCAACGTGCTCGCCACCTCCGGGCGCGCCGTCGAGGCGGCCGGCGACGTCGACACCCTGCTGCTCGACAAGACTGGCACCATCACCTTCGGCAACCGCATGGCGACCGAAGTCATCGCGGCGCCCGGTGTCGCGCCCCAGGCGGCGATGCGCGCGGCCCTGATGGCGTCCCTCGCCGACGAAACGCCCGAAGGCCGCTCGATCGTCGAACTGGCGCGCGAAAACGGCGTGACTGCAGAGGCGCCCGAAGGTTCGACGGTCATCCCCTTCAGCGCCACCACCCGCCTCTCCGGTATCGAGAACTGCGGCGAGAGCTGGCGCAAAGGCGCCGTCGATGCGGTCCTGCGCCATCTGAACCTGGAGCGCGCCTTCCTCACTCGCGAGATGGAGAGCGCGGTGGACCGCATCGCCCGCTCAGGCGGCACGCCGCTTGCGGTGTCCGAAGGCGATCGGCTCGTGGGCGTGATCCACCTCAAGGACGTCGTGAAGCCCGGCGTGAAGGACCGCTTCGCCGACCTACGCCGCATGGGCGTCCGCACGGTGATGATCACCGGCGACAATCCGATCACGGCCGCCTCGATCGCTTCGGAGGCCGGGGTGGACGACTTCCTCGCGGAGGCGACCCCGGAGGACAAGCTGCGGATGATTCGCGAAGAGCAGGGCAAGGGTCGCCTTGTCGCGATGTGCGGCGACGGCGCAAACGACGCCCCGGCCCTGGCTCAGGCGGATGTCGGCGTCGCCATGCAGACCGGCACCCAGGCGGCGCGCGAGGCCGGCAACATGGTCGATCTCGACAGCGACCCGACGAAGGTCATCGAGATCGTCGAGGTCGGGAAGCAGCTGCTGATCACCCGCGGCGCCCTCACCACCTTCTCGATCGCCAATGACGTGGCGAAGTACTTCGCGATCATCCCGGCGATATTCGTGGTCTCGCTCCCGGCGCTGGGCGCGCTCAACGTGATGCGTCTGTCGAGTCCGCAGAGCGCCATCCTCTCGGCCGTGATCTTCAACGCCCTGATCATCGTCGCCCTGATCCCGCTCGCCCTTAGGGGCGTGAAGTACCGGCCGATCGGCGCGCAGGCCCTGCTGACGCGCAACCTGCTGATCTATGGCGGCGGCGGCATCGTCGCCCCGTTCATCGGGATCAAGGCCATCGACATCCTCATCTCAACCCTGCGTCTCGCCTGAAGGGCCCGCCATGCTGTCCCAACTGCGCGCAAGTGTCGTCAGCATCATCTTCTTCGTGGTGCTCACCGGCCTGCTTTATCCCATGGCGATAACCGGCATCGGTCAGGTCGCCTTTCCCAACCAGGCCAATGGCAGCCTGATCAGGCTTACCGGCGGCCGGATCGTCGGTTCTCAGCTGATCGCCCAGGCCTTCGCCGGCGCCGGCTATCTGCACCCTCGCGGGTCCTCGGCCGGAAACGGCTATGACGCGACGAACTCGTCCGCCAGCAACCTTGGCCCAATGGATCCGAAGCTGAAGGACCGGATCGCCAAGGACGCGGCAGCGCTGAGGGCGGAAAATCCCGAGACGGAAATACCCGCCGACGCGGTAACCCAGTCGGGTTCGGGCCTCGATCCTGACGTCTCGCCCGAGAACGCCGCCTTCCAGGCGCCGCGCATCGCCCGCGCTCGCGACCTGCCCCTCTCGACCGTCCAGGCCGTGATCGCCCGCAACACCCACGGACCGGCGCTTGGGTTCATCGGACAGCCTTACGTCAACGTGCTCGCTGTGAACCTCGCATTGGACGGCAACACGCATTGATCCGGCTGGCGCACCCTGAGGCGGGGCGCAGTCGGTACACGCGAGGGGCTGGGGTGTATATCGGTATGTCGCAGACCTTCTGACGGTAACCCGGTTGCCCCACGCCGACGATCCGAGACGTCCAGACCCAGAGGCTCTCCTTGCCGATTGGAAGCGCGAGGGTCGAGGTCAGCTGCGGGTGTTCCTCGGCATGGCGCCGGGAGTCGGCAAGACCTTCGAGATGCTCAGCTCGGCGCGCCGCCGCAAGGCCGAGGGCGTCGACGTCGTCTTGGGCGTCGTCGAGACCCATGGGCGCAAGGAGACCGAGGCCCTCACCGAAGACCTCGAGACCTTGCCGCGCAAGCCCGTGGAGTATCGCGGGCGAACCCTGCTTGAATTCGACATCGATGCGGCCCTGGTTCGCCGCCCCGAGCTGCTTCTCGTCGATGAATACGCCCACTCGAACGCGCCTGGGTCCCGCCATCCCAAGCGATGGCAGGACGTCGAGGAGTTGCTGGCCGCGGGCATCGATGTCTGGACGACGCTGAACGTCCAGCATCTCGAGAGCCTGGTGGACGTCGTCTGGCGCATCACAGGCGTCCGAGTCCGCGAAACCGTTCCCGACCAGGCGCTGACGCGCGCCGACGAGATCGAGATGATCGACCTGACACCGGAGGAGCTGCGGAAGCGGCTCGCGGAGGGGAAGGTCTATCTCCCGGAGACAGCGCGGCTCGCCTCCGACCGGTTCTTCAAGCCCGAGAACCTCACCGCCCTGCGTGAGATGGCGCTGCGCCGCGCCGCCCAGAAGGTGGACGATGAGCTCGTCGGCCACATGCGCCGCCAGGGAATCGAAGGGCCCTGGGCCGCCGGCGAGCGCATCCTCGTCCTGGTGGGTGGGGAGCCGTTCGGCGGCGCCCTTGTCCGCGCCGGGCGACGTCTGTCAGACCTGATGATGGACGCGCCGTGGACCGTCCTCCATGTGGAGCGGCCCAATCGGCCTCCGACCGCCGCCCAGGCGCAGCACACCGCCAATGCGTTGAAGCTCGCCGAGCAGGTCGGAGGACGTGTCGTGACAGTCACGGGCGATGATCTGCTGCAGACCGTTCTGGAATACGCGGCACGCAACAACATCACCCAGATCGTCATCGGTCGCCGTCCCCCTTCCGGCGACAGCCGCTTCCGTCTCGCCTCGCCGTTCGCGCCCTCGCTCGCTCACGCCCTCCTCAATCACACTACTGGCGCGGCGCTGCACATCGTCACCGACACGCCCAGCGGGGAGACGCAGACCGTCAGCCACGTTCCAAGCCTTGGGCGGCGGCCCAACTGGAGGGGCTACGCGGCGGGCCTGACGATGGTCATCCTTTCCACCGTGGTCTCCGCCGGGGCCGACCGGTGGATGGCCAATGCGAACCTGGCCATGATCTTCCTGCCGAGCGTCCTCATAGCAGGGGGCGTGTTCGGGTTCGGCCCGGGCCTGGCGACCGCGGCGCTCGCGGCGGTCAGCTACAACTTCTTTTTCCTCGAGCCCCGCCTCAGCTTCAGGATTGGCCACGTCGCCGACCTGATCACCTTCGCGGTGTTCTTCGCCGTCGCCATCACCACCGGATTCCTCACCGGACGCGTGCGCGATCAGGCGCGCGTGGCCTCGCGGCGCGCCTCGGTCGTCGCCTCGCTCCTCGCTTCCAGCCGGCGTTTGTCGAGCGTCTCCACGCGCAGCGACGCCGCCCAGGCGCTCGCCGAACAGGCGGCGGCGACGGTAGGCGGCTCGGCGATGGTCCTGCTGCCTGAGGAGGGTGATCTGCGCGCAGCGGCCGGCTCGCCGTCTCTCGAAGTGCTCGGTCCAGGCGCCATGACCGCGGCCCGCTGGGCTTGGGAGAAGGGCGAAGCGGCCGGCGCGGGAACAGGCACCCTGCCCCAGCTCGAGTGGACCTTCTGGCCGCTACAAGGCCTGCGAGGTCGCGCAGGGGTCGCAGGCGTCACGCACTCGCCGCTCAAGACCGGAGATACAGGGGAAGAGCGCCTGCTCCTCTCGCTGCTGGACCAGGGCGCGGTGGCGCTCGAGCGCGCTGAACTCGCCACTGCGACCGTCGAGACCGAGACCCTGCGACGGTCCGACCAGCTCCGGGCGGCGCTGCTGAACTCCATCAGCCACGACCTGCGGACGCCCTTGTCGACCGTTCTGGGGTCGGCCACGACGCTCCTCGACTACGAGCCCAGCCTCAAGCCCGAGGTCCGGCGCGACCTGCTCGAGAGCATCCGGGAGGAAGCGCATCGCCTCAATCGTTATGTCGGCGATCTGCTCGACATGACGAGGCTCGAAGGGGGCGCCCTCAATCCCAAGATGCAGTGGACCGACGTGCGGGATGTCCTGGGCGGAGCCATCCAGCGGGTCGAGCGCCGCCTGGGATCGCGCCGCCTGGCCCGTGATTTCCCGCCGGAGCTTTCGATGATCAGGATCGACCCGGGCCTGTTGGAGCAGGCGGTGGTCAACATTCTCGAGAATGCGATCGCCTACAGCCCCGATGGCACCGACATCGAGGTGGCCGCCTACGAGGATCGCGCCAACGTCGTGATCAGCATCGAAGACAACGGCAAGGGGATCCCGACCGCCGAGCTGGAACGCGTCTTCGACAAATTCCGGCGGCTTCAACAGCCAAGCGACAGGGGTAAGGGCGTTGGGCTCGGCCTGTCGATTTCGAAGGGGTTCGTCGAGGCGATGGGCGGGCGCATCGCTGCGGCGAGCCCGATCCATGGCGACCGCGGCACGCGGGTGTTGATCAGCCTGCGCAAGCCGACCGCGGGCGCGGGCGCCGCCGCAGCCGAGGCGGCCTGAGGTGTCCGCGAGCCATCCGAGGATCCTCGTGGTTGACGACGAGCCGCAGATCCACCGCTTCCTCGCTCCTGCCCTCGAAGCCGCCGGCTACGTGCCGCTGCGCGCCGACACCGGCGAGGCGGGGCTCGCCGCGCTCGCCACCCGACCGCCGGACGTGCTGGTCCTCGACCTCGGCCTGCCGGACCTCGATGGAAAGGTCGTCCTCGAACGGGCCCGTCGGTTCTTCGAGGGACCGATCATCATCCTCTCCGCGCGCGACGAAGAGATCGAGAAGATCGACGCCCTCGACCAGGGCGCCGACGACTATGTGGAAAAGCCGTTTGGGGTTGGCGAACTGCTCGCCCGGATTCGGGCCAGCCTGCGCAACAAGGCGAGCAGGGGCGCCGGTTCGCCTGTCGTCCACGCCGGTGACGTCGAGATCGACTTCGTCCGCCGTCTGGTCACCCGCGGCGGAGAGGTCATCCGCCTGACTCCCCGCGAATACGATGTGCTCGTGGCGCTGGCCGAGGCCGGCGGCCGCGTTTTGACGCATGGTCAGCTGCTGACCGCGGTCTGGGGCCGTTCGCACGTCGAGGACGTGCAGTACCTGCGGATCATCATCCAGCGCCTGCGCCAGAAGCTCGAGGCCGACCCCTCACAGCCGAAGATCCTCGTGACCGAGGCCCGGGTGGGATACCGATTTGTCGGTGTGTGAAGGACTTAGGACGTAGGACCCAGGACATAGGGGCTAAGGCGCAAGTTCAAAATTGGGGCGGGAACGGAGTTAAAGGCGGGCGCGCCAAGTCCTACGTCCTACGTCCTAAGTCCTACGTTCTACGTTCTACGTTCTGAATGTACTTACGCGCGACCCTCGAATCAGCCGCTCTACTCGGCCGCCAGCCCCCAGACGTGCCCGGGGCGCATCTGTTCGAAGCGGCCGAGCGCCTGCGGATCCAGTCTCGCGGTGACGGCGAGTCCGTCCTCCGTCTCATGGCGCTCCACGACCCTCCCATGGCGGTAGAGCCAGGCCAGCGCCTCTCCATCCTCTGGATCCAGGTGGAAGATGCGTTCGGGGTAGGCGTCGAGAAGCTCGCCGATCCGGGCCAGCAGGGCCTCCCGCCCCTCCCCCGTCTGCGCCGAGACGAGGACGGCGCCGCGCCGCCTCGCGTCGGCCTTCAGCTCGTCGCGCCTCTCTTGCGGGACGAGGTCGAGCTTGTTCCAGACCTCGAGCACCCGTCTCCCAGACCCTTCGCCCACGCCGAGCTCGTCGAGCACCGTGGCGACGTCGAGCCGTTGGGCCTCGCTGTCTCCGCTGGCGATGTCACGCACGTGAAGTATGAGATCCGCCTCACGCACCTCGTCCAAGGTAGCGCGGAACGCCTCCACGAGCTCGTGCGGCAGGTCGGAGATGAAACCGACGGTGTCGGAAAGGATCCCGTCCCTTCCGCCGGGCAGGCGCAGGCGCCGCAACGTCGGATCGAGCGTCGCAAACAGCATCGACTTGGCGAACACCTCGGCCGAAGTCAGTCGATTGAAGAGCGTCGACTTGCCGGCGTTGGTGTAACCGACCAGGGCGACGATCGGGTACGGGACCCGCTTGCGCCCCCGCCGCTGCAGCTCGCGTGTGCGGCGGACGTCGGCGAGGTCCGCCTTCAGCTTCATGATCCGCTCGACCAGCAGCCGCCGGTCGGCCTCGATCTGGGTTTCGCCCGGACCGCCAAGGAAGCCGAAGCCGCCGCGCTGGCGTTCGAGGTGAGTCCAGGTGCGGACCAGGCGCGAGCGCTCGTACTCGAGTCGCGCCAACTCGACCTGAAGGCGACCTTCAGCCGTGCGCGCCCGACGCGCGAAGATCTCCAGGATCAGGCCGGTCCGGTCTATGACCTTGACCGACCAGGCCCTCTCGAGGTTGCGCTGCTGCACCGGACCCAGGGCGTCGTCGACCACGACGAGGTCGATCCCCAGGGTCTTGCAGAGCTCGGCAATCTCGTCGACGCGACCGGAGCCGAAGAAGGTCGCTGGGGACACGTTCCGCAGCGGCGCAACGGACGCGTGCGCGATTTCCAGATCCAGGGCTTCAGCGAGGCCAACAGCCTCCGCGAGGCGCTCCGAGGGGGTGCGGCTCGCGCTTCTCTCGCCTCGAGTAGGATGGACGACAAGCGCCCGCTGGGGGCGGGCGCGGTGGTCGATAGAGGTCAATCTTCGCTTTCTTCAGGCGCCGGTTCGTAAAGCTGTACGGGCCCGGCTGGCATGATGGTTGAGATGGCGTGTTTGTAGACGAGCTGAGCCTGACCGTCCCGGCGCAGGAGTACGCAGAAACTGTCGAACCAGCTCACCACACCCTGGAGCTTCACCCCGTTGACGAGGAAGATCGTCAATGGCGTGCGCGTCCGGCGGACACTGTTGAGGAAGGCGTCTTGCAGGCTTTGTCGTCTGTCTGTCGTTGTCACGGGCTAGCGCCCCCACTGTTGAAGAAGGTGGGCGCGCCGGGCCGATGAGCTTGCCCTGGCGCGCTTACGCGGCGTTTGGCCGCGCACCCTCGATATAGAGTTCTCTCAGCCGCTTGGCCACCGGCCCGGGGGTCCCGGCGCCGATGAGAGTCTCGTCTATGCGGATAACGGGCAGGACGAGGCTGCCTGCGCCCGTGATGAACGCTTCTTTCGCGGATTTCGCTTCCTCGACGCTGAACCCGCGCTCCTCGAATGGAATGCCGAGAGACTGCACGACGCCGAGCAAGCTGCGCCTTGTGACGCCGCGCAGGATGTTCGACTGGATATCGCGCGTGCGGAGCACGCCGTCGGCGTCGATGATCCAGGCGTTGCTCGATCCGCCCTCGGTAACCAGCCCGAGTTCGTCGACGAACCAGGCCTCGACCGCCCCCGCCTCGCGAGCCGCCTGCTTGGCCAGGACGTTCGGGAGCAATCCGGTCGTCTTGATATCGCATCGGGCCCAACGGGTCTCTGGGGTGGTGATCACCGCCACGCCGCGTGCGGCCCGCGCCTCGCTGGCCCGCATGTCGACGCTCTTTGCGGTGACCACGACGGATGGCCGCGGCGCAGGATTTGGGAAGGGATGGTCGCGGGGCGCGACCCCACGCGTCACCTGCAGATACGCCAGCCCGTCGGAGACGCGGTTCAGGCGAACGACGCGTTGGATGATGCTCTTGAGGGCCGCCGCGGTCATCGGGACGGGAATCCGCAGTTCGCCCAGGCTCCGCGCAAGCCGCTCGAAGTGCCCGACCTCGTCGGCAAGGCTGCCGCCGAAGACGGCCCAGACCTCGTAGACGCTGTCGGCGAACTGGAAACCACGGTCTTCGATGTGGACGAAAGCCTCGGAATGCGGGGCGTAGCGTCCGTTCACATAGGCGATGCGCCCCATCAGTCAGCGGTCTCCTCGGTGAGGCGCGATCCGGAAAAGCCCAGAGACTTCAGTTTCCTGTGGAGCGCCGAGCGTTCCATACCGATGAAGGCGGCCGTGCGCGAGATGTTGCCGCCGAAGCGCATGATCTGGGCGTCCAGATATTCCCGTTCGAAGAGCTCTCGCGCCTCGCGCAGCGGCAACGCGATGATGCGCTCGGCCCCAAGTCCGCCGGTGGGCGGCGTCGCGCTCGCCTCCGGCGGCAGCATCTCCGCAGTGACCGGCTGCGAATGATCGCCTCCTGCGAGGATGAGGATCCGCTCCACGACATTGCGCAGTTGCCGCACGTTACCGGGCCAGGGCTGGACCTGCAGCGTGGCGTAGGCGTCGGCCGCAAGGGAGCGGCGGGGCAGGCCCGCTGCGGCGCTGAGCCGCTCGATGTAGTAGTCGATCAGCAGCGGGATGTCCTCGCGCCGTTCCGAAAGGCCCGGCACCCGCAGCGGCACCACGTTCAGCCGATGGAACAGGTCCTCGCGAAGACGTCCGGCCGCGATCTCGGCCTGGAGGTCCCTCGAGGTGGAAGAGACCACGCGCACGTCCACCTGCACGTCGGTGTCGCCGCCCAGACGACGGAAGCGCTGCTCCACCAGCACCCGCAGGATCCGGCTCTGCGTCTCCCGAGGCATCTCGGCGATCTCGTCGATGTAGAGAGTCCCGCCGTGGGCGCGCTCGAAGACGCCGATGGAGCCAGGCCGGGTCGTCGAAGGCTCCTCGCCGAAGAGTTCGAGGTCCATCCGCTCTGGCGTCATACCCGCCGCGTTGATTGCCACGAAGGAGTTGCGCGCTCTGGGGCTCGCGGCGTGGATCAGGCGCGCGGCGGTCTCCTTGCCCGATCCCGGCGGCCCCGAGACGAGGATGCGGCTGTTCGCCGGGGCCACCTTGGCGATCATGGCGCGCAGGTGCTGGGCGGCGGTCGACGCGCCCACGAGACCTTCCGGCACCAGCGCCTGATTGCGCAGGTGGCGGTTCTCGCGGCGCAGGTCCATCGCCTCGAGCGCCCGCTGGACCACGACCAGGAGACGGTCCGACTTGAACGGCTTTTCGATGAAGTCGTAGGCGCCGCGTCGAATCGAGCTGACCGCCGTCTCGATCGTGCCGTGACCTGAGATCATGATCACCGGGATATCGGGGTCGAGGCTCTTCACCCTGTCCAGCAGTTCCAGACCATCGATACCGTTGCCCGACATCCAGATGTCGAGGATCAGCAGAGCCGGCTTACGCGCGCGGATCGCCAGCAGCGCCGCCTCGGCGTTGTGAGCCGTCCGCACCGCATAGCCGTCGTCTTCGAGGATGCCGGCGACGAGTTCGCGGATGTCCGCCTCGTCGTCCACCACCAGAATGTCACTGATCATGCTTCCACCTTGTACTCGACGCCCGGCGTGCGTTCCGCTGCGGCCTCGCCCAGAGGAAAGGTCAGAGAAATGCGCGCGCCCGGTCCTGGCTCGGCGTCGCCCAGCGTGAGCCGCCCGCCGTGGTCTTCCAGGATGCGTTTGACGATCGCGAGCCCGAGGCCCGTGCCCTTCTCACGAGTCGTGACGTAGGGTTCCGTCAGGCGATCGCGGTTTTTCTCGGGCAGACCGACGCCATTGTCCTCGATCTGCGCCTCGACGGTGTTCGCCGTCCTGACAAGCCGCACTCGAATGCGCCCCGGAGCGCTCGGCTGCGGTCGCGCGGCGATCGCTTCCCCGGCGTTCTTCAGGACATTGGTGAGGGCCTGGCTGACGATCCGGCCATCGCAGACGATCTCACACGTCTCGAGAGGCTCTTCGACCTCCACCGCCGTCGAAGGATCGGCCACCCTCTGGGCGAAGGCGGCTTGGCGGATCAACTCGGCGAGGTCGTGGTAGGCGAACTTGGGGGCAGGCATCCTCGCAAAGGCCGAGAATTCGTCCACCATGCGCCCGATGTCCCCCACCTGCCGGACGATCGTCTCGACGCAGCGGTCGAACACCTCTGTATCGCTGGAGATTTCCCGTCGATAGCGTCGGCGGATCCGTTCGGCGGAGAGCTGGATCGGGGTCAGCGGGTTCTTGATCTCATGGGCGATCCTTCGCGCCACGTCGCGCCAGGCCGCGTTGCGCTGCGCCTGCACGAGGCGGGTGATGTCGTCGAAGGTCAGGACGACCCTCTCGGCCCCGTGGCTCGCGCGCACCCGGAGCAGCCGCGTCTCCGAACCGCGGGACACTTCGATGTCCGTCTCGGCTTCGCTCGAATGGCGTGTCGCCTCTTCCGCGACCGCCTGCAGTTCCGGAGCCACTTCGGCGAGCGGCGCTCCCGGGGCCGGACTCGTCTTGAGCCCGAGCAGCCGCACCGCCTGCGGATTCATGATCGAGATGCGGCCTCGCGGGTCGAGACCGATCACGCCCGCGCTCACGCCCAGGAGCACCGCTTCCATGAACAATCGGCGGGTTTCGGCATCGATGTGGGCCGTTTTCAGCGCCGCTTGCTGCTCGCGCAGGTCCAGGGTCATCCGGTTGAAGGCGCGTGACAGCACAGCGATCTCGGCTGGGTCCCTGTCGGTGTCCACGCGCGCGGTGAGGTCGCCGGCGGCGACTCGCCCTGCAGCCTGCACCAGCCGCGCGACAGGCGCTGCGATGCGGTCGGCCGCCGCCATCCCCAGCCAGATCGCGCCCTCGAGGACCAGCAGGACTGTCTCGAGATAGGTCAAGGCGAAGGCGGCCTGGATCAGCGCGCGGCGGTGCTTGGCTTCCCGGTAGGCGAAAAGCGAGGCCTCGGTCTGTCGCAGGTGGCGAAAGATGCCCGGATCGAGCGGCCTAACCACGTACAGATAGGCGTCCGAATATCCCCGCAGCCGATAAAGCGCGCGGAACAGGTCGGCCGACTCGAAAGCTGCGGCGGAAACGTCACCTTCGTCCGCCGCGGTGAAACTCTCCGGCGGCGGGGCCAGGAACGGCGTGTTCCCTCCTGACCCATCCGCGCGGGCGAGCAACCTGCCCTCATGGTCGAGAACGTAGGCTGCGGAGAACCCGCCTTCGGCGGTCAGATCGCGCAGGAACCGGCCATAGGCCACCGGCGAATCGGCAAGGCTTGGCGCGGCCTGATTGAGGGTGCGCGCCATCACGCCGACGTGGCGACTGATGTAGTCCTGCTGCTCGGCGATGTACGAGCGGGCGACAGTGGCCGAGTTCTCCACGACGTTCTGGACCCGGGCGCTGAACCAGCTCTCGACGCCGCGGGTGACAAGCACGCCGAAGAAAAGGGCGATGATCACCGCCGGCGCCACGGCGGCGATGGCGAACAATGTCACGAAGCGCAGGTGCAACCGCGCCCCGGCGTCGCCAGCCTGAGCCAGGACGAGACGCAGCAGGCGCCACGCGATCAGAGCCCCCATCCCGACCAGCAGGACCGCCTCGCAGCCGAGCAGGGTCAGCACCCCGGGGCTCGCCGGCCCCAAGGGGCCGCTCACGTCAGGCCAGGAGCCGAGCACCACCGCGACGAGGGCGACGATGGTGGTGAGGGCGAATCCAGCCCCCATCACGACGCGCGAATCGGCCGCCCTGCTCCATGGCGAGGCGTCGATCGCACGGTAAGCTGGAGCTCGCTCCACGCCCGGGCGCGCCGGGGCGACGCTCTGGTTCATGCCGTCAGACTAAGCGACTGTGCCACGATTGCAACACGGCTGTGTCCGCAGAGTCGCGGCGCCTCACGCCCTCGCCTTGGCCTCGATCCCGAGATCCTGCAGTCGCTTGCGGAGCGTGTTGCGGTTGAGGCCGAGGACTTCAGCCGCCTTCATCTGGTTGCCTTTCGTCGCCCCGAGGGTGAGCTGGAAGAGGGGACGCTCGATATCGGCGAGCACACGGTCGTAGAGGCCATTGGGCGGAATTCCGCCGGGCTGGCTGGCGAAATACGAAGCCAGGCTGCGCTCCACGAGCGTGGAAAGGGTCACCGGTCCCTCGGCGGCGGTCTTTGGCTGGGCGTGATCGGTGAGTTCCCGTTCGACGATCCGCACGCCGATATTCTCTTCTCCATAGAGGGCGCAGATTCGTCGGATCAGGTTCTCCAACTCCCGGACGTTGCCTGGCCAGTCGTGACGTTTCAGGCGGTCGAGCGCGCTCTGGTCGATCGTCTTCGAGGGCAGCCCTTCGCGGCTGGCGCGCAGCAGGAAGGCCCGGGCGAGCTCAGGGATGTCTTCACCACGCTCCCGCAGCGGCGGCACGCGGATCGGCGCCACATTGAGCCGGAAGAACAGATCCTCCCGGAACAAACCCTGCGCCACGAGCCCCCGCAGGTCGCGGTTCGTCGCTGCGATCACGCGGGCGTTGGGCCTGCGGCCGGTCTTGGGGTTGATCGCCGTTTCGGCCCCGTCGAAGACGCGCAGAAGGCGGGTCTGGGCGTCCAGCGGCATGTCGCCGATCTCGTCGAGGAAAAGGGTTCCGCCATCAGCCTCCACCAGGCGGCCGGCGTCGCCGTCGCCTCGGCCGAAGAGTTCGCTGTCCACCCGTTCACGCGGAATGGCGGCAAGGCTGATCGCCACGAACCGCCCGTCTCTGCGGCGTCCCAGATCATGCAAGGCGCGGGCGACCAGCTCCTTGCCGACCCCCGACTCGCCCTGGATCAGGACCGTGAGATCGGCGCCGACGAGCCGGCCGATCGTGCGATAGACCTCCTGCATCGGCGCCGAACGGCCGATAAGGGGCAGGCGCTCGTCCCTCACGGCGCGGGCCTGCGCCTTCGCCGCTTCGCGATCGCTGGGACGCTCAAGCGCCCGGCGGGCGAGCTGGGCCATGTCGTCGAGATCGAAGGGCTTGGGGATGTACTCGAACACGCCGCCCTCCGCCGCGGCGATGGCGGTCAGCACGGTGTTCTGAGCGCTCATGACGATGACCGGCAGCTTGGGGCGCTGCTTGCGGATGCGAGGCAGCACGTCGAAGACATTCTCGTCCGGCATCACGACGTCGGTGATCACGAGATCGCCCTCGCCCTCCGTCACCCACTTGAGCAGGGTCGCAGCGTTGCCCGTCGCTCGCACGTCGTAGCCGAGGCGCGAGAACGCCTGCGAGAGCACCAGACGGATCGAAGCGTCGTCGTCAGCGACGAGGATCTTCTGGGCGGGACCTGCCATGAGATTCTCCTTCAGGCCCCCGCCGGTTCCGGCTGGGCGGGAACAGTTGCCGGCGCCGCGGGCAACAGGACGCGGAAGACGGTGCGCCCGGGCTCGGATTCAAAATCGATGAGACCGCCGTGTCCGGCGACCAGCTTGGCCACGAGCGCCAAACCAAGCCCCGCGCCCCCGGCCTTCGTGGTCACGAAGGGCTCGAAGAGGTGCTCGCGCAGGCGCTCGGGAACGCCGGGGCCATTGTCGACGACCTTCACTTCCAGGGGCGCCCCGCGCGAGGATCCCCCATGGGGTCCGCGGACACGCACGCCGTGCCGGAAGGAGGTCGAGATGGTCACCTCCCCTCGCCCGTCCCCGCGCGCATGGGCGGCCTCCGCCGCGTTCTTCGTCAGATTGAGGAAGATCTGGATCAGCTGGTCTTCCTCGCCCCACGCCGGCGGCAGGGACGGATCGTAGTGCTCCTTGAGCAGGAGCCCGTCAGCCACGCCATTTGCGGCCAGGGCGCGGACCCGATCGAGCACCTGATGGATGTTCACGGCACTGCGTTCGAGCGGCAGGTCCTCCGTCAGCGCCTCCATCCGGTCCACGAGGCGACGGATCCGGTCGGTCTCGTCAACGATAAGTTGCGCCAGCGGGATGTCCTCGGCGCTCGCGGCGGACCGGAGGAGCTGAGCCGCGCCGCGAATTCCTGCCAGCGGGTTCTTCACCTCGTGCGCGAGCATCTGGCCAAGGCCCATGACGGACTGCAGACCACGCTGCTCCGCGGCGCGGTCGGGTCCGATCTGCGGGCGCACGTGAAGGGTGACCAGGGTCGAGCCATCGCCAAGCGGCGTGGCCGCGGCATCGGCGAGGACGCGCGGCGCGCCCGGCAGGGCGATCTCGATCTCCCGCGCACGGACGGCGGCGCCTTCGGCGAGACACCGGCCGATCAGCGAACGGAGCGGCGATCCCCCCTGAACGGCCGCCGCGAGTCCGCTGCGGCCGCCAAGAGCGCGCCCTAGGAGTTGGTCCGCAGCTTCATTGGCGGCGCAGATCCGCTCGTCGGTATCGAGAATGAAGGCGGCTTCCGGCCAGGCGTCGAAGGCGGCCGATTTCGCCCACTGGACGCCCGACAAGCACTCCCCGCGGTTCACGCAGCCAGCCTTTCCATCGCCGGTGTCCAGAGAGCGGCGAGCGCCTCCTCGATCTCGTTCGCCGGCAGGCGACACAGACGCGCGCGGGCCTCTCGGCGCGCCTGGGCGTCCTCAGGCCAGGGCGCCGCGTCGATGTAGGCCGCGAGGTGCTTCCTGAACATCAACGCCCCCAGCTTGTCGCCATAGAAGGACAGGCTGCGCCGCAGGTGCTCGACGACGATCGCGAGGCGCTCCGTGGGTCCGGGCTCCCACGCCGGCCCGCCGGACAGGGCGCTCTCGATCGCCCGGCCGATCCAGGGCCGCCCGATGGCGCTGCGCCCGATCATCACCGCGCTGGCGCCCGAAAGCGCCATTGCCGAACGCGCCGTCGCAGAGTCGCGAATGTCGCCGTTTGCGATGACCGGCGCGCCGGCTGCGTGGGCGACCTCGCGGATAGCCGCCCAGTCGGCGATGCCCGTGTAGAACTGGGCGCGAGTGCGACCATGGACCGTGACCGCTCGCGCGCCGGCGGCGACCGCCTTTTCGGCGACCTCCGGGGCGTTGAGGGAAGCCGAATCCCAACCCAGCCGCATCTTCACCGTGATGGGAACGTCGACCGCCTCGCACGCAGCCGCGACGATGGCGGCGATCCTGTCCGGCTCGCGCATCAGCGCGGAGCCGCACGCCTGTCCGGTCACCGCCTTGGCGGGACAGCCGAAGTTGACATCGATGATCTCTGCGCCCGCCGCGGCAGACAGCCGGGCCGCCTCGGCCACGAGCCGTGGATCGTGACCAACCAGCTGAACCACCATCACCGGCAGGTCTTCGCCGATCGCTGCGCGCCGCAGCACATCCGGCCGCGATGCCAGCAGGGAGTCGCAGGCCACCATCTCCGTGGCCTGGTACCGCGCGCCAAGGGCGGCCGCCGTCTGACGGTATGGCAAGTCGGAGACGCCCGTCATCGGGGCCAGCCACACGCGTCCAAGGCGATGGGTCCAGTCGGTCGAAAAGTCGATGCCCATTTTCTACTCAGTGGTGGCGCCCGCTCTTTAGGCGCCGAAAAGCGGCGGCGTAAAGACTGGAGACAGCGTCGCCGCGCGATTAAGGAGCGGCATGAACTTCTCTGCGGTGATCGTCGCCGCCGGATCGGGCCAGCGGGCCGGTCCGGGCGGCGCCAAGCAATGGCGCAACTTGGCGGGCAAGCCCGTCGTCCGCTGGTCACTTGAGGCCATGCTGGCCGCGGGGGCCCGCGAAGTGGTCGTTGTCATCCCGGCAGGCGATGAAACCATCGCGGCCGAGGCCTTTGCTGACCTTCCCCGCTGGCGCGCGATCCCCGGCGGCGCCGCGCGGCATGACTCCGTGCTGGCGGGTGTCGCGGCGTGTCGCGCCGGGCCGGACGACGTAATCCTCATCCATGACGCGGCGCGCCCGTTCCTGTCCGCTGCTGTCGCGCACGCTGCGGCCGCGGCGGCGAGCGAGGCCGACGGCGCCCTCCCCGCCCTCCCTATCGCGGACACCCTCAAGCGCTCCGAGGCGCAGACGCAGGCGTGCTCGACCACCTCCCGCGACGGCCTCTGGCGGGCTCAGACGCCGCAGGCCTTTCGACGGCGGGTCCTCGAGAGCGCCTACGCCGCGTGGCCCGCCGACGAGACGCCGACCGACGACGCCTGCGTGGTGGAGCGGGCGGGCGGCCACGTCGTCCTGACGCCCGGGGACCCGCGACTGATGAAGCTGACCTATCCGGAGGATTTCGAAATGGCCGAGGCGCTCGCCGGCGGCATGCGCATCACCCGCATCGGCATGGGGTACGACGCCCACCGTTTCGGTCCAGGAGACAGCGTGTGGCTGTGCGGGGTCCAGATCCCCCACGACCACGGGCTCGTCGGCCATTCGGACGCGGACGCCGGCCTCCACGCCCTGACCGACGCCATCCTCGGCGCCATCGGCCAGGGCGACATCGGCGACCACTTTCCGCCGTCGGACCCGAAGTGGAAGGGCGCCCCCTCTTCCATCTTCCTCGAACACGCCGCCGACCTGGTGCGGCGGGGCGGCGGACGGATCGTCAACGTCGATCTCACCCTCATCTGCGAGCGTCCGAAGATAAAACCCCATCGCGAGGCCCTTCGCGCGCGCGTCGCGGAGCTACTTCGGCTTGCCGAGGAGCGCGTGAGCGTCAAGGCGACGACCACCGAAGGTATGGGTTTCACAGGTCGCGAGGAAGGAATCGCAGCGCAGGCGATCGCCGCCGTGGAGACTCCGCTCTAGGCGCCCGGCTCTCCTCGCCATCGCGCAGCCAGGCGTCGCGTAAGAGCGCCGAAGACATCGATGTGATCGTCGGTCCAGGCGCGCACGGCGCCTGTGTCCGACTTGCGCCAGCGAAGATCGAGGGTGAACGGCGCGAGTACGGCCGGATCGCGTGCAGCAATCACCGCGTCTTCTGACGACTCCCAGAGCGGAGGCGCGCGAGGATCCGCGAGATGTTTCTGAAACATGGCCGTTCCCCCCGCAGCGAGAACCGCCGCCTGCGCCGGATGCAGGAGGTCGAGATTGCGGTTCGACAAATGGAGAACCAGCAGCCCGCCCGGCGCGAGATGGGCGAGGTACAGCCGCATGGCCTCGACGGTCAGCAGGTGCGCCGGGACGCTGTCCGAAGAGAAGGCGTCGATCAGGAGGACATCGAAGCGCGCGGGCGTCTGCGTCAGGGTCAGACGGGCATCGCCCAGAGTTATGCCCACGGCCCCCCTGGCGCAGCTCGCGATGTAGGAGAAGCGCCGGCGGTCGGAGGCGATCTTCGCCACCAGCGGGTCGATCTCGAAAAACCGCAGGCTGTCGGCGGGCCGCACATAGGCGGCCATCGAGCCCGTCCCTAGACCGACGACGCCGACCGCCAGCACGGGCCTGCGTTGCTCGACCGCCATGACCTGTCCGATCGGCGTCGCCGGCGCGTAGTAGACGATCGGTCGGCAGCGAAATGGACCGGCGACGGCCTGCGCGCCGTGCAGCGTCGTCCCGTTCGCAAGCATGCGCACCGGTCCCCCGAGGGCGGGCGAGAAAAGCTCCGACTCGCGAAGCACGCCGAAGAAGTCGCGCCAGGTGTGCGTGACGTTCACGCGGTCCTCCGCCCGCCCGGCGCCAAAGACGAGGATCGCGCAGGCGAGGAAGAACAGCGGCCCCCGCTCCTGCAGAGTCAGGGCGCCGATCGCCGTCAGCGCAATCAGGACAATCGCCAGTTGCCCGCTCTGCCGCGCCCCCAGAGCGACCACCCAATGCGGTGCGTGACCGAACGGACGAGCAAGCTCCGGGGCGACCAGGCCGCAGGCGAGGCAAACGGCGACGACCAGCCAGCTTCGCCATCCGGACCGCCCTTCGCCCCAGGGCCGCGCCAGGGCGGAGATGGCCAGGACAGCCGGGTATTCGGCGACCGTGCTGAACGTCAGCGGGGCGACGAAGGCGTTGAAACCGCCGCCAATCACGCCCCCCACGGCGAGGCACAAATAAAAGTCCGTGAGGTGGCGCGGCCGCGGCCGATGCGCGGTGAGCGCCTGGGCGCAGACAAGGGCTGTGAGGAAGAAGGCGATGAAGTGGAGGACTGCGCCGAGCAGAAAGACGCCCACCCTCACGTGGATCAGGGCGCACGCGCCGGTCAGCGCGACAGCGTGCACCGCAAGCGTCGCTTCGCGCGACACCGCAGGCCGGTCCTGAAAGGCGATTACGAAGCTGAGCAGGTACAGCGCCAGGGGAATCACCCACAGGAACGGCGCCGAGGCGATGTCCGCGCTCACGAAGCTGGTGACCCCGACGAGCAGGCTGGATGGAATGGCCGCAAGGGCGATCCAACGCGTGCGATCAAGCCAAGAGGGAGCCACGCCATCGTCGGCCGCGGCGTCCTGCGCCCCCGGCTGCCGATCGTTGAGCCCAGGGGCGACGCTCGCCAGAAGGACGGCGAAAGCGATGTAGCTCGCCGTCCACGCCAACGACTGCCCCCGCAGCGGCAGGCCCGGTTCGATCACCACGGGATATGCCAGCAATGCTGTCAGACTGCCGAGGTTGCTCGCCGCGTACAGGGACCATGTTCGTCCGGCCCGCATCGGATCCTGCGATCGGGCGAACCACGCCTGGAGCAGCGGAGCCGTGGCCGAGAGCGCCGCAAAGGGCGCCCCGATAGAGAGGGCGAGGACACCCAACAGCCACGGCGCCGGCGCGCGCACATCGGGCGGTCCGAGAAGCCCTGAGATCCGGACAGGCAGGACGAGCGCGGCGGCCAGCAGGACCGCCAGGTGCACAA
>JAFANN010000077.1 GCA_019232665.1 Caulobacteraceae bacterium
ACGCGCCAGCCCTGGCGGAGCGGGCCCTGGCGGAGGTTGGGCTGTCGCATCGGCTCGGCGCGTGGCCGGCGACGCTGTCGGGAGGCGAAGCGCAGCGCGCGGCGCTCGCGCGTGCGCTGGTGCGCGAGCCGAAGCTGCTGCTGCTCGACGAGCCGTTCGCCGCTCTCGACGCCCTGACGCGACTCAAGATGCACGAGCTCGTCCTGTCCCTATGGCGAGCGCACGCGCCAGCGATCCTGCTTGTGACCCACGACGTCGACGAGGCCGTGACCCTTGCCGATCGCGTCCTGGTCCTGGACCAGGGTCGAATAGCGGTCGAAGAACCCGTCGCCCTGCCTCGGCCACGTGAGGTCGATGCATCATTTCAGGCGATCCGCCGACGACTGCTCGCGCATCTTGGGGTCGGCGCGCCGGGGGCGAGCGTCCGGAGCAGCCGCGCCGTTTTCCCCCTTCCTCTTGCGGAGAGCGCAGCATGACCGCGGTGGCCCTGCAGATGTCGCGAACGCCCGATGTCGCCGACCTCGAGGCGTCTCTGCCGATCCTGACTGCGCGTTTCGCCGCCACCGCCGAACAGCACGATCGCGAAGCGAGCTTTCCGTTCGAGAACTTCGACCTGTTGCACGAAGCCGGCCTGCTGGCCCTGACCGCGCCGCGCGCGCTCGGCGGGTGGGGCGCAGACCTGCAAACGGCTCTGAAGGTGGTCCAGGCCGTCGCGCGCGGCGAGCCCGCGACGGCTCTGGTGCTGACGATGCAGTATCTCTTCCATGCCTCGCTGGCGGGGGGCCGTTCGGACTGGCCCGATGCGCTGAAGGCGAGGATCGTCGCCGATGCAGTCTCCCGCGGCGCGCTGATCAACGCCCTTCGGGTCGAGCCGGAGCTTGGGACGCCC
This sequence comes from Caulobacteraceae bacterium, assembly GCA_019232665.1. Classification (GTDB taxonomy): domain Bacteria; phylum Pseudomonadota; class Alphaproteobacteria; order Caulobacterales; family Caulobacteraceae; genus Acaudatibacter. Next base: position 890 of record JAFANN010000077.1, read on the forward strand.
GCTCGCGGCGGGCTTCCGGCCACGATCGCGCGGCGCAGCGGCGACGGTTGGCGGATCAGCGGGCGGAAGATCTATTCCACCGGGGCGCCCGCTCTCACGTGGATGGCGGTGTGGGCGCGCACCGATGAGGACGAGCCGCGAGTGGGCGCATTCCTCGTTCACCGCGACACGCCCGGCTGGCGGATCGAGGAGACCTGGGACCACACCGGCCTGCGCGCGAGCGCCAGTCATGACGTCGTCTTTGAGGACGCGCCGATCCCCTTCGAACACGCCCTATCGCCGAAGCCGCCGGGCGCTCCGCCCGCCTCCGACCCGGTGGCGGCGGTGTGGGGGCCGGTGCTGACGGCCGCCATCTACGACGCGGTGGCGAGGGAGGGGCGCGACGCCTTCGTCGACTGGGCGGCGTCGCGGACGCCTGCGAACCTCGGAGCCCCGCTCTCGAGTCTCCCGCGGTTCCAGGAGATCGTCGGGACCATCGACGGCCTGCTGCTGCAGAACAGGCTGCTGCTCGAAGCGGGGGCCCGAGGCGCTCTCGCTCCCGCGGAAGCCTCGCTCGCCAAACATCTGATCACCGAAAACGCGATCGCCGCCTTGCAGTCGGCCATCGCCGCCTCCGGCAATCCGGGCCTCTCGCGGCACAATCGGCTTCAGCGACATTTCCGAGACGTTCTGTGCGGAAGGATACATACTCCGCAGGGCGACGCGGTCCTCACCGCCGTGGGCCGGGCGGCCTTCGCCGCGCGGCCAGTGGTTTCGTCCGCTCAAGGAGCGCCTCGATGACCAGCCATCCGCTGCAATTCATCGGCATGATCGGCACCCAGAACGCCTCGGAGACACGACGCGCGCCTGGCGGAGCCGGGGGCGTCGACAAGTCGTTCGTCGCGGCGACGGCCCGGGCGCATGAATACGCCGGCTTCGATCGGGTGCTGATCGGCTACTTCAGCGCCGCGCCGGACGGTTTCCAGGTCGCGGCCTACGCCGCCCACCAGACGGATCGGCTGAAGTTCCTGCTTGCCCACCGGCCAGGTTTCGTCGCGCCGACGCTGGCGGCCCGCCAGCTCGCCTCGCTCGACCAGTTCAGCGACGGGCGCCTCGCCGTCCACATCATCACCGGCGGCTCGGACGCCGACCAGGCGCGGGATGGCGATTTCCTCGGCAAAGCCGAGCGGTATGCCCGGACTGACGACTACCTGGATGTGATGAAGAAGGCCTGGACCAGCGCCGGGCCGTTCGACCACGACGGCCCGTACTACAAGGTCCGCGACAGCTTCTCCGCTGTCCGATCGATCCAAACGCCGCATATCCCCGTATTCTTCGGCGGGTCCTCGCCGGAGGCGATCGCCGTCGCGGGCAAGCATGCCGACACCTACGCCCTCTGGGGCGAGACGCTCGCGCAGGTGCGTGAGACGATCGCAGCCGTGCGCGCCGCCGCCCGGCCGCATGGCCGAGAGCGGGACATCGCCTTCTCGCTCTCGCTGCGGCCAATCCTTGGGCGGACCGAGGAAGAGGCCTGGGCCCGCGCCGATCGCATCCTCGCGACGGCCAAGGCGCTGCGCGAGGATCCGAACTTCGGCTACCGCCGCCCCCCCGGCGCGCCGCAGAACGCCGGATCCCAGCGGCTGCTGGAGGCCGCGGCGAAGGGCAAGGTGGTCGACAAGCGCCTGTGGACGGAGCTCGCGGCCCTCACCAGCGCGCAGGGCAACTCCACCAGCCTGGTCGGGACCCCGGAGCAGGTCGCCGAGTCCATGCTGGAGTACTGGGACCTGGGCGTGACGACGTTCCTGATCCGCGGCTTCGATCCGCTGGAGGACGCCCTGGAGTACGGCCGCGATCTCATCCCACTCGTCCGCCAAGCCGTTGCGCGCCGACAATCTCCGACCTTGGCCGCCGAATAGCCTGGTTCGCCTCGAATCCGCTGGTAGGGCGCTCGGACCTCTGCCCACGATGAACCATCGCGCCTGACGGCGAACAAGGAGATCCGATGTTCAGACTCTACTACGCGCCGGGCGCGTGCTCGCTGGTCCCGCATGTGGCGCTCGAGGAGATCGGCGTGGCCTTCGAGCCGGTCCGTCTCGACCTCGCCGGCGGGGAGCAGAGGCGCGAGGCTTACCTGGCGCTCAATCCCCAGGGACGCGTGCCCACCCTGATCACCGACCGGGGAGCGCTGACCGAAGTGATCGGCATCGTGACCTTCCTGCATCGAGCGTTTCCTGATGCGGGCCTGCTCCCGGCCGACGCCTTCGAGGCGGGTCGCGCTCTGGAACTGATGAGCTGGTTCGCCAGCACCCTGCATCCCGCCTTCGCGCAGACGGCGCGGCCACACCGCTTCGTCGACGATCCCGCCGCCGCAGCCGGGTTGGCTGAGCCCGGGCGCCGTCGGTTCCTGGCCGCTCTGGATCGGCTCGAGTCTTTCGCCGAGAGCTCCGGGGGCTGGCTGGCGGGTTCGACGTTTTCCATGGCCGACGTCCACGGACTGGTCATGCGTCGGTGGGCGGAGCGGCTTGGCGCGGATCCCGCGCAGTGGCCCGCTTGGAACCGGGCGGCCCAGCGGGCCCTGGCGCGCGAGTCCGTCCAACGCGCCCTCGCACGCGAGGCCGCCCCCGTCAGCGCCGCGGCCTAGGGCCCGCGGATGAGGCGCCGGGATATCCTGGCGGGGGCGATGGCCTCCACCCTGGCCGCGTGTTCGGCGCAGAGATCGGGCCGCGAGCCGGCGCCCGAGTTGCGGGTGGCCGTGCAGAAGGGCGGGGCGCGCGCCCTCTTCGCAGCGTCGGGATTGCTCGCCGGCGCGCCTTACCACGTGGCGTGGAGCGAGTTCGGCGCGGCCTCGCCACTGCTCGAGGCGTTGAGCGACGGGGCGGTGGACCTGGGAGGCGTGGGGGACGCTCCGTTCGTCTTCGCCTTCGCGGCCGGCGCCCCGATCCGGGCGGTGCAGGCCTATCGAAGCGGCGGAGTTCCCGGTTCGAGCGTGGCGGTCCTCACCGCCAGGGGCTCGTCGATCCGGGAGGTCGCTGGTTTGCGCGGGCGCTCGGTGGCGACGACGCGCGGGTCCGTCGGGCACTACCTGTTGATCCGCCTGATTGACCGAGCAGGCCTTCCTGCCAGCTCGGTGCGCACGGTGTTCCTCGACCCTGCGGCCGCCCGCGCCGCCCTGACTTCCGGGTCCGTCGACGCCTGGGCGACCTGGGCGCCCTATGTCGGCTTCGGCGTCCTGCACGACGGCGATCGCGTCCTCGCCGACGGGCGAGGACTAATGAGCGGCATCGGCTTCACGGTCGCGAACCAAGGCAGCTTAGCGTCCAAGCTGGCGCTGATCGACGACTTCCTCGCGCGCCAGGCGAGGGCCTACGAGTGGGCGCGGGCGCACCCGCAGGAGCTCGCCGCGGCCATTTCTCGGGATACGGGTCTGCCAGACGACGTCGCGCGCGACATGGTCGCCCGCGGTCGCGCGCAGGTGATCCCGATCGATCAGGCCCTGGTGGCGGAGGAGCGGATGACCTTCGACGCCTTCCGACGGGCTGGTGTGATCGAGCGCCAGATCGACGTCGCGGACGCATTCGCGCCGGACCGTACGCGTTCCGCCTGAAATCCAGAGCAGAAAATCTCGCCTCCGCCAGAGCCTCTGCCGGGCTACTCGCCAAGCGGCATGATCTCTTCCGAGCCGATCGCCGCCGGCATAGACCGGCGCGTCTTAGCCGCCGCAGCGGGGGCCAGCCTGCTGGCGGCGTGCGCGCCGCGCGCACGTTCGAAGGCTGGTCTCGCTCGGGTGCGCATCGGGTACCAAAAGAACGGCGTACTGCTGTTGGCGAAGTCGCGCGGCGCGGCCGCGGCGGCCCTGAACCCGATCGCTCTCGAATGGGTCGAGTTCCCCTCCGGTCCGCCTCTGCTCGAAGCCATGAACGCGGGCGCGGTCGATCTGGGGGCTGTCGGCGACACCCCGCCGATCTTCGCCCAGGCCGCCGGTGCGCAGCTCGCCTATGTCGCCGTCCAACCGCTGAGCGGCCTGAGCGAGGCGATCGTCGTTCCCTCGGGCTCGCCGGTGCGGGGGGTGAGGGACCTTAGGGGGCGGCGTCTGGGCTTCACCAAGGCCTCCTCCTCGCATCTGCTGGCGGCGAGCGCCCTGGCTGACGCCGGTCTCAGCTTGGCGGACGTCCAGACGGTGTTCCTTTCTCCCAGCGAGGCCGCCGCAGCCTTCGGCCGCCGAGCGATCGACGCGTGGGGCATCTGGGACCCGTTCCTCGCCCTGGCCGAGCGCGACCAGGGCGCACGCGTCATCGTCACCGGGGCCAAGGTCCCGAGGACCGACGCCTTCTATCTCGCCTCCCGCCGCTTCATCGACGGCTCGCCGGAAATCCTGCGTCGCCTGCTGGGTGCGCTCGCCAGGGACGCCGTCTGGGGCCAGGCCAACCCGGACGGGGTGGTCAGGATCATTTCGACCGCCACCGGGCTGCCGCCGGACATCGTCCGGACCAGCCTTCGCCGCGGGCCGCTGGCGGTGGATCCGATCACCCCCACCGCCCTCGCGCGCCAGCAGACCGCCGCCGACACCCTGGCCAGGATCGGCGTCGTTCCCACCAAGGTCGAGGTTGCCCAGGCAGCCTGGACCGGATGGAGACCTCAGTCATGACCTCGCCCCTGCGCATGTTCTGGTTCCTGCCAACTTCGGGCGACGGCCCGTATCTGGGGTCCCAGGAGCAATGGCGTCCGGCCGAGATCGGCTACATGCAGCAGATCGCCCAAGCCGCCGACCGCCTCGGCTTCGAAGGCGTGCTGCTGCCCACCGGTCCCTCCTGCCTAGACGGCTGGACGCTCGCGTCGGTCCTGGCCCCCCTCACTCAACGGCTGAAGTTCCTCGTCGCTCTGCGCCCGGGCATCATCGCCCCCGGCTATGCGGCCCGGCAGGCGGGCGCGCTCGACCGGGCGCTCGACGGGCGGTTGCTGCTCAACATCGTCACCGGAGGCAACCCCGGCGAGCTGCAGCAGGACGGCCTGTGGCTCGATCATGACGCGCGCTACACCCAGACCGATGAGTTCCTCACGGTCTGGCGGGCGATCGCTTCCGGGGAGCCGATCGACTTCGAAGGTCGCCACTATCGCGTGCGCAGCCCCGGACGCCTCGCCTTCCCCCCGGTGACCAAGCCCCATCCGCCACTCTACTTCGGCGGGTCGTCGCCCTCCGGGCTCGAAGTCGCCGGCCGGCATGCCGACCACTACCTCACCTGGGGCGAACCGCCCGCGCTGGTGGCGGAGAAATTCGCCGCCGCGAAGGTCGCGGCCGCCGCGCACGGCCGCACCTTGCGCTTTGGCCTGCGCATCCACCTGATCGTGCGGGAAACCGAGGCCGAGGCGTGGGAGGCCGCCGATCGGCTGATCAGCAGGGTCACGGACGACGCCATCGCCGCGGCGCGCGAGCGGCGCTCGCGAGTCTCGGAATCGGAGGGGCAGCGACGCATGACCGCCCTGCACGGCTTCCGCCGCGACGCGCTCGAGATCGCCCCCAACCTATGGGCGGGCGTGGGTCTCATCCGCGACGGCGCCGGCACGGCTCTGGTGGGAGACCCAGCGACGGTGGCCGCCCGGTTGCGTGAGTACCAGGCGGTGGGCGTGGAGACCGTGATCGCGTCGGGCTATCCACACTTGGAGGAAGCCTACCGTACGGCCGAGCTGTTGTTTCCCGAGCTCGGGGTGGATCGTGTGCGGGCGGAGACTCCCCTCGTGGGCCGCGATTTCGCCGCCAATCGGGCCGTGGCGGCGAGCTGAGAAAGAGGGAGAGTCCGTACCTGTAGGGTGGTAGCTGGGGGCGGGATCGAACCGCCGACCTGTGGGTTATGAATCCACCGCTCTAACCATCTGAGCTACCCAGCCAGGGGCCCCGTGCGGGAAGGCGGGTCTATAGGGTCTCCACCGTCTCAGAAGCAAGCCCGACTCGCGCCCCCTGTTCCGTGAGGCGCCGTGCGACCTCTTCGCCCAGGGCGAGCGAGGACGTCAGTCCCGGGCTCTCGATGCCGAAGAGCGCCACGAGGCCTTCGAGGCCGTGGGCCGACTCGTCGTCAACCCGGAAGTCCGGCTGGGGTTCGCCCGGCCCGTGGATCTTGGGCCGCAGGCCCGCATAGTCGGGGGCGAGGGCGCCGTCGGGCAGCCCGGGCCAGAAAC
>JAFANN010000193.1 GCA_019232665.1 Caulobacteraceae bacterium
AGGGTAGCGCGCGCCTCGGCCGGGAAGTGCGGACAGGGGAAGAGGGCAGTGCCGACGCCCCAGCCGACCAGAAGGCCGTTCTCGTCGCGCATCCGGCGCGGCTCCAAGGGCCGGCCGGCCCAGCCGAAGCGCCGGGCGCCCTCGGCGTAGCATTCGCGCAGCGCCTTGGACGAGAAGGGCCGGCCTGTCCCGGGCTCGGTCTCGGCGTAGTTCCTGAGGCGGAACTCCAGCGGATCCATGCCGCAGGCCTGCGCCGCCTCGTCGATGGCGACTTCCAGGGCCGCGGAGCCGGACGCCTCGCCCGGCGCGCGCATCGGCCCGGGCGTGCCGATGTCGAGGCGAAGTCCTTCAGTCTCGGTGAGGATCGCCGGGCTGTGGTAGACGTAGAGGGAGGCGTTGGCCGCGGGCTCGAGGAAATCCTCGAAGCTGGAGGTGGCGGAGATCGACTTGTGATGGAGGGCGGTGAGGCGCCCTTCGCCGTCGAGGCCCATCCGCAGCATCTGCCAGGTGGCGCCGCGGTGGCCGACCGGGCCGTACATCTGCGCGCGGGTGAGGGCGAGCTTCACCGGGCGCTGCAGCATGCGGGCGGCGAGGATGGCCAGGATCTGCGGGCCGTTGAGGATCGCCTTGGAGCCGAAGCCGCCGCCGATGAAGGGCGAGCGGATGACCACGTTCTCCGGCGGGATGCCGAACCAGGCGGCGTAGCCGGCGCAGCTCATCACGACGGCCTGGTTGCCCATGTCGAGGGTGACGTGGTCGCCGTCCCACTGCGCCACCACCGAGTGCGGCTCCATGGCGTTGTGGAACTGGGTCGGGGTCTCATAGTAGCCCTCGACGATCTGCGCGGCGGCTTCGAGACCGGCGTCGATGTCGCCATAGGCCGTGCGCGGCGGCGAGCCGACGCCGATGGCGGCGGGGGCGTAGCGCTCGCCGTCGTCCAGGCCGGTGCGGGCGGGCTGCGCCTCGTACTGCGGATTAAGCAGGGCCGCGCCTTCGGTCGCGGCTTCCAGGGTCTCCGCCACCACCATGGCGATCGGCTGGTTCACGTAGCGGACGGCAGCGTCCTGCAGCACCTCGATGCGGAAGCCGAACATGCCCATCCGCTGGTTGGGATCGGCCGCCAGCGGCGGGCGGTTGGCGGGGGTGATCACCTCGACGACGCCGCGATGGGCCTTGGCGGCGGCGACGTCCAGGTGGACCACGCGGCCGCGGGCGATGCTGCTCACCGCAGGGACGGCGTAGAGCATGCCCTCGGGGTGGTTGTCGGCGGCGTAGGTGGCGCGGCCGGTGACCTTCAGCACGCCGTCGCGGCGGGTGAGCGGCTGGCCGGCGTTGGAGCCGTGGCGGCGCTGGTAGGGCGCGGCGGGTGAATCATACGGCATGGATCGCTCCTGAAACGGAGGCAATGGGAGAGCCCGGCAGGGCGGGCATGGCTTGCGGCGTGCCTTCGAGGGCCGAACTGAGCGCGCGCACGACGAGGCGGCGGGCGAGCTCGATCTTGAAGGCGTTGTCGCCGGAGGGCTTGGCCTCGGCGAGGGCGATTTCGGCGGCGCGGGCGAAGGCCTCCGCGGTGGGCGGGGAGCCCACGAGGGCGGCTTCCGCCTCGCGCGAGCGCCACGGCTTGGCCGCGACGCCGCCCATGGCGATCCGCGCGGTGCGGATCTTGCCGTCCGCGAGCTCCAGGCCCGCGGCGACGGAGACGACGGCGAAGGCGAAGGAGGTCCGCTCGCGAACCTTGAGGTAGCGCGCGTGGCGGGCGACGGCGGCGGCCTGCGCCGGCAACCGCACGGCGACGATGAGCTCGCCGGGGGTCAACGCGGTCTCCCGCAGCGGCGCAGCGTGGGGCAGGAGATGCAGCTCGTCGAGTGGAAGCTCCCGCGCGCCTTTCGGGCCCTCGACCTCGACGACGGCGTCCAGGGCGACCAGCGGCACGCAGAGATCGGAGGGATGGGTGGCGATGCACTCATCGCTCCAGCCGAGGATGGCGTGCAGGCGGTTCTCGCCTCCGATCGCATCGCAGCCCGAGCGCGGGAGGCGGCGGTTGCAGGCGCTGGCGACGTCGTAGAAGTACGGGCAGCGGGTGCGCTGCATCAGGTTGCCGCCCACGGTGGCGGCGTTGCGCAGCTGGGGCGATGCGCCGGAGAGCAGCGCCTCGGCGACCGAGGGGAAGCTCTTCTGGAAGCGCTCGTCGTAGGCGAGGTCGGAATTGCGGACCAGGGCGCCGATCCTCACCGACCCGTCAGCGAGCCATTCGATGCGGTCGAGGCCGGGGATCCGGGTGATGTCGATCAGGCGCTTGGGACGCGCGGCGCCGCCCTTCATCAGGTCGACGAGGTTGGTTCCGGCGGCCAGATAGTGCGAGGCCGGCTGGAAGGCGGCGAAGGCCTCGGCGATGCTGGCCGGGCGGACGTAGTCGAAGCGGTTCATGCCGCGACCTCCTGGTGGGTATCGGCAAGGACGCCTTGCGCCTCGAGCACCGCTTCGGTGATCCCCTTGTAGGCGCCGCAACGGCAGATGTTGCCGCTCATCAGCTCGCGGACGCGCTCCGGATCCGCGCCAGCGCGGGCTTCGGCGATCAGGCCCACGGCGCTCATGATCTGGCCCGGCGTGCAGAAGCCGCACTGGAAGCCGTCATGGGCGATGAAGGCGGCCTGGACCGGATGCAGCCGATCCCCCTCCGCCAGGCCTTCGATGGTAGTGATCTGCGCGCCGTCGAGGGTGAGCGCGAGGGCGAGGCAGGAATTGATGCGCCGCCCATCGACGAGCACCGTGCAGGCGCCGCACTGGCCGCGGTCGCAGCCCTTCTTGGCGCCGGTGAGGCCGAGCCGCTCTCTGAGGAGATCGAGCAAGGTCGTGCGCGGGTCGTCGATCGGGACGCTTAGAGGTTGACCATTGATGTCGAGGCTTATGGTGAGCGACATGAAGCTCCGCTCCGAAATGGCAATGTGGGATGGTGTGGTGTCGTGCGTAGTCGTGTGGAGGGCATGCCTCCGGCGGCGGCCCCAAAGAGGCGGGCGCGGGGAAGGATCTGACGTGGATGTTTGCGAGGCTGCGATCAGGGAGTTTCCCCAATCTGATAATCGTACTATAACGGAGAGACTCTCCGTTTAGCAAGGGAAAAAAGAGACCCTCGACGAAAATGGGAGACGGCGCCGCCAAATCGTCCCGCCGGGAGCGCTCCGACGCGGTCCTCAACCGCGAGCGGATCGTGGAGACGGCGACGCGCGTGTTCAGCGCCCAGGGACGCAACGCCAAGCTGGACGCGATCGCCCGCGAGGCCGGGGTCGGCATCGGCACGCTCTATCGCCATTTCCCCACACGCGAGGCCCTGTTCGAGGCCGTCTATCGCCATGAGGTCGAGCACCTCGCCGAGCTGGCAGGGGAGCTGGCGCAGGAGGCCGACCCGGTCGAGGCGCTGCGCCAGTGGCTGCACGCCAACGTCCGGCTGATGGCGACCAAGAAGGGGATGATCGAGGCCATGCAGCTGGTCGCCTACGGCTCCGAGCTGAAGGCCTATTCCTTTGCGCGCCTGACCGGCGCCCTCACCCCGCTGCTCGAACGCGGCGTCGCCGCCGGCGCACTGCGCGCCGACATCACCGCCGAAGACCTCCTGCGGACGCTGGTGGGCATCCTCTACGCCGAGGCCGGCGGCGATTCCTCCCTGCGCATCCTCGACGTGTTCGTCGATGGGTTGCGGCGCAACTCGAAGGCCCCATCGTGAACCTTGACGATCAACTGGCGGCGTGAGGAAGGAAGGAAGAATTAACCACGGACCTCACGGACCTCACGGACAAGAAAAGGTTTTCTTGCGCCTTCGGCGCGATTCAAAAGAGCACGGATGCCGCCGCGGCCACATAGACTGTCCGTGAAGTCCGTGAGGTCCGTGGCGAAATTCAACAATGCATGCCGGCGGCGCCAATTGGCGAGATACGTCGACCCGGTCCGACCTAGGCCGGCACGGGCGCGGGAAGGAACGGGGTGATCGTCGCCAGGGCGCGGGCGACGTAGGCGTCTTTTTCGCCGACGGGGGCGACGTAACGGATGGCCTGCTCGGCGTCGCGAAGGCTCGCCAGGCGGGCGATCATCCACGCTGCGAGATACTGCGAGGCCAGGCAGCCGCCGGCGGTGGCGATGTTGCCGTGGGCCACGAACGGCGCGTCCAGCACCGTCACGCCGGCCTCGATCACCCAGGGCTTGGTCGTCAGGTCCGTGCAGGCGGGGAGATCGCCGACAAGACCCAGCTTCGCGAGCAGCAGCGTGCCGGAGCACTGCGCGCCAATGAGCTGGCGTGAGGGATCGAGGACGATCCGCGACAGCAGCTCCGCGTCGGCGGCGATCTCGCGGGTCTTCACGCCGCTGCCGATCAGCACGGCGTCCGCTTCGGCCGCAAACTCCAGCGGACGCTGACGCTCGATGGTGACGCCATTCATCGACGTCACCTGGGCCGTCGGCGAGGTGATGTACGCCGCCAGACCGCGGGCCTTCGCCCGGTTCAGGATCCCGGCGGCGATGAACGAGTCCAACTCGTTGAACCGGTCGAACGTCAAAACGGCGATCTGCACCTTGCCTCCGATCTCCTCGGCCACGAGGCTAACATAGGCGTTCCGCGACGTAGGACGTAGGACGTAGGACGTAGGACGTAGGACGTAGGAGCCAGGACTTAGGACCCGGGACCCAGGTCATGTGACGAGCGCCCTGGTTCGCGACCCAACGCCGCTGTCGTGCCCCCTATGTCCTACGTCCTACGTCCTATGTCCTATGTCCTCTAAAACTCCGCCCATGACCCTCCCCGTCATCGACATCGCGCCTTTGCGCCGCGGCGACGACCCAGCCGCGCGGCTCGCCGTAGCGGCCGAGATCCGTGACGCCAGCGAGAGCGCGGGGTTCTTCCATGTCGTGGGGCATGGGATCGAGCCGGAGGTCCTGGACCGCCTGCAGGACGAGGCGCGGCGGTTCTTCGATCTGCCGGAAGCCGAGAAGCGGAAGATCGAGATGGCCCGCGGCGGGATCGCCTGGCGGGGCTGGTTTCCGCTGCGCGGCGAGCTCACTTCAGGGCGGCCGGACAACAAGGAGGGGCTGTATCTGGGCGAGGAGCTCGGAGCGGACGATCCGCGCGTCGCCGCCGGCTGGCCGATGCACGGGGCGAACCTGTGGCCGGACGCTCTGCCCGAGCTGAGGCCCGCAGTGACCGCCTTCTTCGATGGCGCGAGGGACGCGGCCGCGGCGGTGATGGAGGGGGTGTCGCTCTCGCTCGGCCTGGACGCGCAGTACTTCGCCCGCGCCTATCTCAAGCGCCCGACCTTGCTGTTCCGGATCTTCCAGTATCCGCCGACGCCCAGGAGCGAATGGGGCGTGGGCGAGCACACCGACTATGGCCTGCTGACCCTGCTGGCGCAGGACGAGATCGGCGGGCTCGAGGTGAAGACGCGCGATGGGTGGATCGACGTCCCGCCCCTGCCCGGCGCCCTGGTCTGCAACATCGGCGACATGCTCGAGCGCCTGACCGGCGGGCGCTTCGTCTCCACGCCGCACCGGGTCGTCAACCGCTCCGACCGCACGCGCCTGTCGTTTCCGTTCTTCTACGACCCCGACTTCGAAGCGATCATGACCCCCGCGCCCGGCGCGGCGCCGGGGACGAAGACCCAGCGCTGGGACGACGCCGACGTGCACGCCGTCGAAGGTCCGTACCGGGACTACCTGCTGACCAAGGTGGGGCGGGTGTTTCCGGCGCTGCGGGCGGATGTGCTGGGCTCGGATCCTCGCACATAGAGCGTAGCGCTCTCCTTCCCCTCCCGGGCTACGCCATTCACACATCTCCTTTTTTCATCTGTCATCCCGGGGAAGGAGAGCGCGAAGATGTGTGAATGGCGTAGCCCGCTTCGCAGAGGAGGATCCAACTCTCAGAAAAACACGAATGACCGGACGACGATGTTCTTGCGGCAACGGGCCGTGGCGGGGGCGGTGGGGTCGACGCAGGCGGTGTGGAAGGACCAGCGTGAGATCGTCCCGTCGGTCACGCTATCGTAGCACTTGAGCATCGAGACCTCGGTCGGCTGCTGGCGAGGGAACCAGTACCATTCGTGGTTGGGGCGGTACGTGAAGCGCTGGGTCTCGCCGACGCGGTCGTCGTAGATGCGGTAGTTGGTGATGTACGGCTGGTCGGCGAAGGACGGCCAGGCGCAGAGCACGAAGGGGAACTGCTCGACGGTCTCCATCGGCTTGGCGAGATTGATCGACATGAACCGGCGCGACATCTTCGCGTCGGCCTCTTCTTCCGTGTACCGCTGTTCCCGCCCGAAATTGCGCAGGTTGCGGGTGAGCAGTTCGCGGCAGCGCACGCGGCCGCTGTTGTCGTTCAGGTCGTTGTGGACGATGTTCGCATAGCGGGCGTTGACGCCGGGGTTCTTCTTCTCCTGGTTTTCCGTGCGGTCGCCGGCGTAGTCCTTGTCGAAGACGTCGTGGTTGTAGACCAGGGCGTCGGTCGCGCCGGGGAAGAAGTCGAGCAGCAACTTCTCGATCTCGGGATAGAAGACGCGCTCCACCTCTTCCGAGTCGTAGAAGTTCGAGCACTTCGACTCGATGTGGGCGAGCGAGACGCCCAGCCGGTCCATGCTTTCGGGGGTCTCCGGCGAGAGCCCCGGGTAGTATTCTCCAATGCGCCGCGCATCGCGAAGCACCTGCGGGAAGTAGAGGTCGCGCCGCAGGTTGTCCTTCTCGTTCTTGCGCAGGATCTCCTGCAGATCGGCCTTCGCGGGATCGCGCCAGATCGCGTTGGAGGTGACGACCGAGTAGGTCGGCCGCTCGTGCACGGTGTAGGGCAACGGCAGGGCGAGGCCGCCTTCGGGGGCTTCTATCCCCTCGGCGCGGATGTGGGCGAGGCATTCGTCGGAGGTGCGGAAACCGGCGCCCCAGCGGGTCTCGATCGGGCCGGGGGGCGCGTTCTCGATCCACTCGATGAGGCGCCGACTCTCGCCCGTCGCGATCTCCGCGAGTGCGTCCTTGAGCGCCTCTGCGGTCCCCGCATCGCCGTCGCGGTCAAACGACATGTAGGAGAGGCCGCCGTGCGCCGCGATCGGCGGCGGCTGGCCCTGCGTGCGCTGGAGTGAGGGGACATAGGCCGACCACTCGCCTTGCGGCCCCGCCGCGGACGGGTCGCGAGCAACATCGAGCGGGCTCATCAGCGCCTCCGATCGCCCCCAGCGCAAGGTGGCACGCGGGCGCGCGGCGCTCCAATCCCGAATTGCTAATGGCGAGATGAGCGGGGCTCGCAGGGGCGCGCGATCCCGCCCATCCCGCTATGCTCCATGGGGAGGATCCGAAGCGCCATGACCGATCTCGCCGTTCGTCTCGTGGTCGAGGGAAGGGTTCAGGGAGTCGGGTATCGGTGGTGGGCGCGGGAGCGGGCGCTGAGCCTTGGGCTTCGCGGGTGGGTCCGCAATCGGCGCGACGGATCTGTCGAGCTGCTGGCGATGGGACCCGCGGACGCGGTGGAGCGGTTCGCGGCGGCTTGTTTGGATGGGCCACCAGGAGCGCGGGTCCAGTCCGTCACGCGCCTCGACGCAGACGCGGTCGCCTTCGTCGGCTTCGAAGAACGGCCGACGGTGTAGGTATCGTCCGTGGGGTCCGTGAGGTCCGTGGCTGAAAAAAGCTTCGGCGCCGAGACCGGTCGGACCGAAGAAATGAGCCACGGACCTCACGGACCTCACGGACATAGCCGACGGAGATGCGTGGTGAGGATTTGTTGCGCCTTCGGCGCGGTGGTTCGGCTTAGAGCTTCACCGCCATCTCGAGGCCGCCCTTGAAGGGGAGGGTCATGGTGCGGAAGGCGTGCGGGTCTTCGAGGATCTCGAACATGGCGCCGTAGGTTGTGCGGGCACGCTCGCTGCCGGTGTTGTCGGCGCAGATGATCGCGCCGGGGCGCAGGCGGGGGAGCACGACGTCGAGGACCGGGCGCACGGCGTCGGTCCAGATGTCGAACAGCACGAAGTCGATCGGGCCGGCGAAGTCCCGGCACGCCAAGGTGACATCGGCCTCGTGCAGCTCGATGAACTGGGTTAGCCCAGCCGCGGCGTAGTTGGCGCGCGCAATGGCGACCTTCGTTGGCTCGCGCTCGGCCGCGAACACCGTGCCGCCGCCGTTGTCGCGCACCGCCGCCGCCAGGTAGAGCGTCGAGACGCCGAACGACGTCCCCGCCTCGACGATGCGCCGCGCGCCGATCGCGCGGCAGATCATGTAGCAGAACTCGGCTTTGTCCTTGTCGAGCGCCTCCAGCTTGTCGGCCATGAAGGCGACATCCCTCGGCTCCATGCCGGTCCACGCGCCGGTTCGCTCGTGGAAATAGTAGCGCTCGATCGCCGCTTCCTGGTCGATGCTCTCGCCGTGCAGGCGCGCGAGCAGAGCGTCGAGCTTGGCGTCGTTCAGCACGGTCGGCATGTTGGGCCCTCCCCGTGCGCGGGACTGTGCGCCGGGCGGCGATGCGGTCAAGGGCGTGGGGACCAGGACGTAGGACGTAGGACGTAGGACTTAGGAGCTATGCCAGCGGCGCTGCGGGTCGCGAACCGGTCACAACCACTTAGGTCCTGGGTCCTGGGTGCTGGGTCCTACGTCCTACGTTCTACGTCCTGCCGAAGCGACGGAGGGGGCTGGGTTTGCGACTGAATTCCCGCCGCCTACAGCCTGTCCAGGAGCCCGCGAATTTCCCGGCTGACTGCGGGAAGGTGATCCTTGAAGATGACGGCCAAGGCCGCCGTCACGGTGGAGGATTCGATGCCGACCGCCCAATTGGGCGGCTCCACCTCCTGATACAAGGACAGTATAACCGCCCACATACCTACGGCGCCCCATGACAACAAAAGTATTGCGCCCAACCAGAACGCAAAATTGGTGTGAGCGATACCCTGGTTCGCGACCCGATCTAGAAGTTCATCCTTGATGATCTTCACATCGTCATTCATCAGGGGATCGCCGCTTCACCTCTAGAGCACGTCCCGTCCAGCCGGCACGCCCGAAACGGGATGGACGTGCTCCAGATTCAAGGGTTAGAGCCCGATTCACCGTCCGCATCTGTCCCGTGCAAACGGATCAGGCTCAGGGGCGGAAACCGATGAACACCTGTTCGATCCGGTTCCCATCCGAGACGCCCCACGCCCCGACCTTCAATCCTTCGTCGGCGGCGTTTTCAGCCGCCGCGAGCAGCTCAAGCGCGTTGCGCAGCGCGTCCGCCTTCGACACGCCGTGCCTCTCGGCATACTGGTTCAGGACGGCGGTCATGCGCTTGGAAAGGTCAAGGGTCAGACGGCTGCGACCCTGACTATCCTGGTCCTTTGCCATTACAAATCCTCTTCAGTTCGGACGCTCAAGGCGTCATCCAGAGTAAACGCGGGCAGGAAGGCCCGCATTCGATCCTGCGCAGCTATCGGCGGCCGTCCGCATGCGCGAACAACTCACAGAAGAGTTTGATCATCTCGCTCTCCAGTTGGCGGTGACTGCGTGGTTCGCGCCCAACGACCCAAGGACGCGGGCTCATGAAGTAGCCACTGGAGCCCCCGGTGTCAACCAAAAGTGTGGAAAAGTGGCATATTTGCCTCATGATAATTGGCATAATTTCGGTTGCAGTTTGTGGAAACTCTGTTACCAATCATGGCGCGAGGGACCGCCTGGCTGAGGACGTTTCGAACAATAACAAACGGAGCAATGTCCGCAGATGTTGTTGGAGACCATAGGCAATGCCTCTCGAAGACGTGTGGCCCGAGGACGCGTTCGTTTTCTCTCACGCGGCCCGGCGCGTCGTTTCAGCATGCTCGAATGTGCAATATGAGAATTTCCTGGCGCTCCTGACGGAGACGTTCACGGACATGCTCGAGATCAACGACGGGCGCGTTCCGTACACGCTCTCAATTCAAAGCCTCGTCGCGCTTGCGAGCTTCGTTGTCGGAGGCGCCGGAACCTACGTGCACGTGCAGAGTCGCGGCGTCGAGATCGGGCTCGAGCGGCGAGTCTGGGGATTCCTGATCGCCACGACCAAGTTTTCGGAGGACGCGGTCAAGCACTAGCCGCCGCAGCCAGCGGGTTGAGCGACCAGACAGCCAGTTGGGGCGGGCTGGCGGTCATCGCCAGGAGGGCGGCGGTGTCGCCTGTATCGGCTCTGAAGCGGGCGTACGACTGGAAATCCTCGGCGTCGTCCCATTCCTCGACCAGCAGGAACTGGTTGGGATCGGCAGCGCTGCGCAGGAGGCGGATGCTGCGGAAGCCCTTACGCCGCCGGGTTTCCGCGAACATCCCTCGAAGGGACTCGACCAGTTTGTCGGCGAACTCGGGCTTGATGATCCAGGCCACGGTGACCGTAACAGCTTCGGACATGTCCTATCCTCCAGTCGCGTAGCGAGTGCTACATAGCTGATTTCTGTAGCACCTGCTACAGGGATTTTATGACCCTACGCGACGACCGCCGGGAAGCCGCCATCGAGCGGATGGCCGATCACGTTCTTGCAGAGGGCCTCGGGGCGGCGACGCTGCGCCCCTTGGCGCTTGCGGCGGGAACGAGCGACCGGATGCTGCTCTACTATTTCGCCGACAAGGACGAGGTGCTCACCGTCACGCTGGACAGGATCGCCACGCGGATGATCGCGCAGCTCGACCGGGCGATCCCTGCCGAGCCGCGACGATCGTTCGCCGTCCTGCTGCAGCAGGCGTGGGCGGAGCTGGCGTCGGACAGTCTGCGGGCGTTCATGCCTCTGTGGCTCGAGCTGGCGTCGGGCGCGGCGCGCGGTCTGCAGCCACACCGCGACGTCGCCGGCAAAATCATGGACGGCTTCCTCGCCTGGACGACGATCCGCCTGCAGCCGGAGGGCGACGGCGACCCGGCTCGCCTGGCGCCGCTATTCCTCGCCTCGATCGAGGGGATGTACCTGCTCACTGCGGTAGGCCGCGGAGACCTCGCCGAGGCAACGGCGCAGGAGCTTGTTTCGCGGTCTCAGTGATCCGCGCGGGTAAGGCCATGGCCGGATAGCTGCACCCCGCGGGGGAGGGTCGGCTGCGGATCAAATGACGGCGCGGCGAGGTCGCCCGCGCC
Organism: Caulobacteraceae bacterium; assembly: GCA_019232665.1. Classification (GTDB taxonomy): domain Bacteria; phylum Pseudomonadota; class Alphaproteobacteria; order Caulobacterales; family Caulobacteraceae; genus Acaudatibacter. Next base: position 11,072 of record JAFANN010000193.1, read on the forward strand.
GCAGTTTCCACCTGCATATTGGCGCAGCAATTGCGGGCGTTCGGAAGCCTATGCTCGATGTTCCGCGGAGGCTGGTCGGCGGCGACGTTCAAGCAACGGGGCGGCCACGAGCACGCGTCTGGACGGCAGACAAGACGGCCTACATTGCATATGCGGCGACAGCCTGTGTGGCGGCCGTTTTCGCCGTCCAGGTCTTCCTGTTGCCGCTGTCGACTTATCTTTCCGTCCTGAACATCGACGACTCCTTCTACTATTTCCAGATAGCGCGGAATTTCGCCGCCGGTCGCTTTTCGACGTTCGACGGCGTCCATCTGACGAACGGCTATCACCCGCTGTGGGCTGTCGTGCTGACGCCCGTCTTCGCGGTGATCCGCGACCCCATCCTGGCGATCCGTGTGGTGAAGATGGTCGAACTGGCCTTCCTGTCGGCGGGGGCCCTGTTGATCATGGCCAGCGGCCGCAAGGCGGGGTGGCCCGCCCTTTTGTCCCTGGCGATCCCAATCTCGCTGATCGCCATGCAGGTGCTCTATCGAGGCATGGAGACGTCGATCCAGGTCCTGCTGTGCGCGGGCCTACTCTACGGCCTGGTCCAGCTTTTCGCTCGACACGACGACCGGGCGCCGGTGCTTGGGATCGGGCTGATCTGCTGCCTGCTGCCCTGGGCGAGACTGGAGACCCTGACGATCAGCCTCGGCGCCATGCTCGTCGTAACGACGCATGCGATTTGGATCGATCGCGGCCGCCGGGGGGTCGTCCTACTCTCATGGGCGCTGCTGGCAATCAGCGTAGCTGGGTACTTCATCTACAACAATTTTGTGTTTGGCTCGGCAGTCCCTATCAGCGGATCGATCAAGAATTATTGGTCATCCATCCGCTTCAGCGAAGTCGGAGGCTACGATTTCTTGCGGAACGCCAAGCTTTATTACTGGTCTTACCGCCGCCCGTTGACGGAATGCGCGGGGATTCTGGTGGTCGCGGCGGGACCGTGGCTTCTGCCGGCCTACCGGAGACCATTGCACGCTGCTCAGCACGCTATAGATCTGTTTATCGCTATCCTCGTTGCTGCATTCGTCGCACGATTGGCGTACGCGTCCGCGTTCGTGAATATCGCCTATGACAACTCATACTACTATGTGCCGTATTACCTGGTCCACGCACTGACGATAGCTTATCTCGTGAGTCGAGCCTTGCTGTTGATCGATGCGCTTGCACGAGGCAGTCGCGACCTAAGTCGACCGATTTACCTGGCCGCGAGCGCGGCTGCATTGCTGGTGGCGGGCCTGCAATCTCACCCCTGGTCGCTTCCCGATCGCTGGCGACAGGAAGGATCGCAACCCTCGTGGCTCATGTCCTCGTATGATGGGGCTAACTGGATGAACCGGAACCTTCCCCAGGCCGCTGTCATCGGCAGCCCGGACTCCGGGGCCCTGGGCTATTTCTCCACTCGCAGGGTCATCAACCTCGACGGGTTGGTGAACGAGACCGGCTTCTTCAGCGCGATGAAGAACCAGTCGGTCGAGCGGTGGATTCGCGCAGCCGGGATCACCCACCTGGCGAACGCCGTCGTTGCAGACACGTCCGATGGATGCGCGTTCATTGCGCGCGGGAGCGCCCAGACCCGGCCGTACCTGGGCTCGTGCACGCTGTTGTACGACGGGCTCCGCTTCCGCGAGAGCTGGCAGGGCTCCCGCGATCAGATGCAGTTCCGGGTCTACGCCTACGCGCCCAAGACGTGAGTTCGGCCTTGCCCGCCGCGAACGATCCGCCTCCCACCGATCAAATGTGAGGTTGCTCTGCGGCCGCCGCGTCATAGTCGTCACCCGGGTTCCGTTGGACGAGGGCCGCGATGACGCTGCTGCTGGACAGGGCGCCGACACAAATCCCGCCTGACCGCCGTCCGCTCGTCGTCGATCTGGACGGGGCCCTGGTCAAGACGGACATGCTCGTCGAGACGGCGCTCTCCGCCCTCGGCTCGAAACCACAGAACATCCTGCATCTGCTAGCCGCGCTTGGCGGCGGCAAGGCGGAGCTGAAGGCGCGGGCCGCCTCTTTGAGCCAGTTCGACGCCGCGCTCCTGCCTTACAACGAGGCTGTCGTGGCGATCATTCGCGGCGCGCGGGAAGCCGGCCGGCCCATCTATCTCGCCTCCGCCTGCGATAAAGCGGTTGCGGAGGCGGTCGCCGCCCATCTCGGACTGTTCGACGGCGTCTTCAGTTCCAATGGCGCCGTGAACCTCGCAGGCACCGCCAAGGCCGAGCGGCTGGTGGAGGCCTTCGGCGAAAGCAATTTCGAGTACATCGGAAACGACTGGGTGGACCTGGCGGTATGGCGGCGGGCCTGCGGCTGCATCGCCGTGACAGGCTCGCCACGTCTCGAGCGCGAGCTGCGCAGGATGGACCCCTCCGCGATCTCGCTGCCGCACGAGGCTGCGACGCTGGGCGACTGGCTGCGCCTCCTGCGCGTGCATCAGTACACCAAGAACCTGCTGATCTTCGCACCGCTGGTGGCGGCGCACGCCTTCACCGCGCGCTCGATCGAACACGCCATCCTTGGCTTCGTCGCGTTTTCGCTTTGCGCATCCGGCGTCTATCTCCTGAACGACCTGTTCGACGTGCAGGCGGACCGCGCACACTCGACCAAACGTCGACGGGCCCTCGCCGCGGGGCGGATCCCACTGCTGCATGGCCTGTTCGCCGGTCCCCTTCTTCTTGGGACCGGCCTGGGACTGGGGGCCATGACGTCGATGCCGTTCCTGGGCGTGATCGCCACCTATGTCGCCATCACCATGCTGTACACCTTCTGGCTGAAGCAGAAGCTGCTAGTCGATGTCGTGGTGCTGGCGCTTCTCTACGTGGTGCGCGTCGTAGCCGGCGCTGCGGCGATCGGGGCGCCGATCTCTCATTGGTTCCTGGGTTTCGCCCTGTTCATCTTCACCTGCCTCGCGCTCGTGAAGCGGTATGTCGAGTGCGCCGCCGCGCCCAGCGGGGGGCTTCGAAAGCGCGCCTATCTCGGACAGGACGCCTCGGTGCTGCTGCTGCTGGCGGCCGCATCCGGCTTCAACGCCGTGACGGTTCTGGCCCTGTACATCGCCAGCAACGACGTCGGTCATCTCTACGCCTCGCCCGAGTGGCTTTGGATGCTGTGTCCGGTGATGATGTACTGGATGTCGCGGCTCATCGTCCTGGCTCAGCGCGGCCAGGTCCATGACGACCCCATCGTCTTCGCCCTCAAGGACCGCGCGAGCCTGCTTACCCTGGGCGCGCTCGGCGTGGTCGTGGGACTGGCCACGTCAGGCTGAAGGTGATGCAGATCACTGTCCGGTACGCGCTTTTCGCGGCGCTCAGCATGGCGGCGAACCTTGGCGCCCAGGGGGTGGTGCTGGCGCTGCTTGGGCCCATGACCTCCGCGCTCGCGCTCGCCGTGGCGGTCGGCACGGTGGCGGGCTTCGCCCTGAAGTACTGGCTCGACAAGCGGTGGATCTTCAACGCCCCCTCGGTCGGCATCCGGCTAGAGGCGCGGCAGATCGTGCTCTACGGCCTCTTCAGCGTCGCCACGACCGCCGTATTCTGGGCCACGGAAGCGGGGTTCGCGCTGCTCTGGCGGTCAGCCCTGGCGAGTTATGTCGGCGGAGCGATCGGGCTGTGCCTCGGCTATGCGCTCAAGTACGTACTCGATGGGCGCTACACCTTCGGCAAACCCGCGTGAGGGCGGATCTAGCGGGCTGGGGCCGCTACCCTCGTCACAGCGGCGACGTGGTGACGCCTCATAGCGCAGCCGCCCTGCGCGCGGTGCAGGCCGGCCTGGACCCCTATGTGGCTCGCGGCGCCGGACGAGCCTACGGGGACGCGGGCGTCGGCCTTGAAGCCACGGTCTCGATGCGCGCGCTCGACCGCATGCGAGCCTTCGACTCCGTCAATGGCCTGCTCACGGTCGAGGCGGGCGTCACGCTGGAGGAGATAATCAACGTCCTGCTGCCGCGCGGCTGGTTCGCGCCTGCCGTGCCGGGCACCCGCTTCGTCACCGTCGGCGGGATGGTCGCCGCCGATGTCCACGGGAAGAACCATCATCGAACAGGAGGCTTTGGCGCCCATGTCGCCTCGCTGGCGCTGTTGACCCCGCAGGGCGAGCTACTGACGTGCTCGCGCAGCGAGAACAGCGCCCTGTTCCACGCCACAATAGGCGGCATGGGTCTGACCGGCGCCATCGTCGAGGCGACCTTGCGTATGATCCCGGTCGAGACCGGTTGGATTCGGCAGAGGACGGTCGCCACCAAAAATCTCGACTCGACCCTCGCGGCTCTCGCCAAGGCGGAAGCCGAGGCTACTTATTCCGTCGCCTGGATCGACGTCACCCCGGGCCGCCGGCCGGTGGGGCGAGGCGTGGTCTTCACCGGCGAACACGTCCTTGCCGCGGAACTGCCCCAGGGCAGGCAAGTCTTTCCGCGGGGACGCCGATCACGCGTGTCGATCCCCGTCGATCTGCCGGAAGGGATCCTCAACCGCTGGTCCGTCGGCGCCTTCAACAGACTGTACCATGGCAGGGCCGCCCTGCTCGGAAACGCCGATCTGGTTCCTTGGGACGCCTATTTCTTCCCACTCGACGCCATCGGCGACTGGAATCGGATGTATGGACGAGGCGGCTTCCTGCAGCACCAATGCGTGGTCCCGGCGGCCGCGGGCCGGGAGGTCGTTGCGGAAATCCTCGACCGCGTCGCCGCGGCAGGCTGCGCACCATTCCTCGCCGTCCTGAAGAGCCTCGGAGCCGGGGTCGGCGACATGTCGTTCCCGATGCCGGGCCTGACGCTTGCGCTCGACCTGAGGGTCACGGCACAGACGCTCCGCCTTCTCGACGAACTGGACCGCGTCGTCGTCGCGGCCGGCGGCCGGCTGTACCTGGCCAAGGACGCCCGCCAGTCGCCCGACACCTTCCGGGCTGGTTACCTCGGACTGACCCGTTTCGAGACCCTGCGCCGGGAGATTGGGGCCGCCGGCAGGCTCGCCTCGCAGATGTCTTCGAGACTGGCGATCCAATGACCACCGCTTCGAGCGTACTCATCATCGGCGGCGCGTCCGACATCGGCCGGGCGACCGCCCTGATCTACGCCGGCCACGGATGGAAGGTCACTCTGGCCGGACGGAACCTCGCCGAGTGCGGGCGCATCGCCGACGACATCGCCGTCCGCAGTGGCCAGCGACCGGACGTGGTGGAGCTCGACGTCCTGCGCACGGACCGCTTCACCGCCTTTGTCGAGGCGTTCCCGGAGGCGCCAGACACCATAGTCTGCGCCGCCGGCCTGCTGGGCGATCAGGCGCGCGATCAATGCGATCCCAATCGTGCGGCCGTGACCCTGCGGAGCAATTTCGAAGGTCCCGCCCTCCTGTTGGGTGCGTTCGCGTCCGCCATGGCCGCCCGCGGCCACGGCGTGATCGTGGGGATCAGCTCGGTGGCCGGGGAACGGGGCCGGGCGTCGAACTATGTCTACGGCGCCGCGAAAGCCGGGTTCAGCGCCTTCCTCTCGGGTCTGCGGCATAGTCTGGTCCGCCAGGGCGTGTGCGTCATCACCGTGAAGCCGGGCTTCGTCCGCACGAAGATGACGGCGCAAATGACCTTGCCGCGAGGGCTGACCGCGGAACCGGCGGAAGTCGCAAGGGCGATCTTCAAGGCGGACCAGGCCAAGCGGCCCGGTTCGCTCTATGTCAGGCCAGTCTGGCGGCCGATCATGACGATCATCCGTATGCTCCCCGAGCCCGTGTTCCTGCGGATGCGGCTCTGAAACCGCGCTCGGCAAGCCGCCCGGGCAGGCCCGCCTGTGTTCATCGGACCCGGCTCCGCGCTAGAGGTCTGCAAACACACGAGGAGACGACCCATGGCCCCTATCCCTACCCGCGGCGTGGTCGCCGTGACCGGCGCGGCCGGCTTTCTTGGCGGCTGGACGGTGCGGACCCTGCTGGACCGCGGCTATCGGGTGCGGGCGTGCGTGAGGAACGCCGAGGATCCCGAGCGGTGCGACTTCCTTAAGGCCATGCCGGGGTACGCGTCGGGCCGGCTGACCCTGCACAGCGCCGATCTCGACCAGGCCGGATGCTTCGACGAGATCTTCAAGGGCTGCCACGGCGTCGCGCACATCTCCCACGTCAGCGACTACAACGACCAGGACTACGTCCGGCGCACCTGCGACCACGTCATCGCCAGCGTGAACGGCTCGGGGACGGTGACCCGCGTGGTGCTCACCTCGTCGGTCGCGGCGGTGATCTCGGAGATGGACCTGGGCGAAGTGGCTCGCCGGCCGGTGTTCTACGAGGACCGCTACCCCGACGAGCTGAACCCGAAGCGTACGCCCGAGCGCGGCCAGGGCTATTCGATGGGCAAGCTGGTCGCCGAGCGCGCTTTTGCCGAGGCTGCCGAGGAGAGCGGCGCGTGGGACGCGATCACCGTCTGTCCGGGGGACAACGTTGGGCCGGTGCTCTCGGCGCACCAGAGGAACATGGGGCCGTGGCAGTCGCTGATCGCCCGCATGCTGGAAGGGACCTGCCTGCAGAACGGCGTCTATCGTCCGTGGATGACGGTCGACGTGCGCGACGACGCGCTCTGCCACGTGCGGCTGCTGGAGAGCACGGAGGTGTGGAACGGCGAGCGCTATATCGCCTGGTCGACCGACAAGCGGAATGTCGAGGACATCTGCGCCGACATCGACCGGCTTCTGCCCGAACTGCGCCACGACACCCCCGGCGTGACCGACACGCAGAACGAACGGATCAAGGCGCGCGAAGCGGAGTTCCGCGCGATCTGGGCGCTCAGCGACCTGCGCAACGACCGGATGAAGGCCGCGACGGGAGTCGAATTCCGCCCGCTCGACGAGTCGATCCGCGACTGCGTGGAGTCGCTGATCGCCGTGGCGGGCGTGAAGGTGAAGCGGAGGGAGGAAGCCGCGGCGGCGGCTTGAGGTGGCCGGCCGAAGGACGGCCGGAGGGGGGAAGCCGCTATCCTGGCCCCGGCAGGATCTGGGCGACGATGAAGCCGGGGACGATCTGCGCGGTGCGGGCGTTGGTTCCGGAGAAGCGTAAGCGCTTTCCCAGGAGGCGCTGATCGACATCGATGGAGGATTGCCCCGGGACGATGCCGATTGGGCCGGAGAGGCAGTAGAAGGCGCGTCTGATCTCGACCGGCCGCCTCCTGAACAGAGGGCTTTTGCCGCGGACGACGACGACGTCCTTGAGTAAGAGTGTGGGAACGTCGGTGTGAAGGCCGCAAACGACGTTCTGGGGAGCGCCGCCGGGTTCGCAGTACCGATACGTATCGCCTGGGATGACGTTCTGCAGCGTCCCTTCAAGGATCCAGTCGGCCCGGATGGCGCAGTCGTCAGCATCGTCACAGGGCGGCGGAGGGCATGAGGCCCAGGCCAGCTGAGCGACGCTCAGGGCGGCGCCGGCCAGCCCGATCAACAGGATCGATCGCATCGAGACCTTCCGCACACGCCTTCTGTACCAATTTGATCGCGCTCGCCCGAGGGCGTAGTCAAGCTGGACGATAAATTCGGGGAGAAACCGGGATGAGCGTGCGCCTGCGCAGGGCCGAGCCGTCAGACGCCGCGGTGCTCGGCGACATCTGCTACCGCGCCTTCAAGCACATCGCCGAGGCGCACGGCTTCCTGCCCGACTTCCCGAGCGTGGAAGCGGCGGTCGGCGCGATGACGATGCTCACCGGACATCAGGCTTTCTATGGCCTGGTCGCGGAGGCGGACGGGCGGATCATCGGCAGCAACTTCCTCGACGAGCGCAATCCGATCAGCGCCGTGGGGCCGATCACCA
>JAFANN010000202.1 GCA_019232665.1 Caulobacteraceae bacterium
GGCGCACGCGAAGGCGCATCTGAGTGAGCTCCTCGATCGAGTGGAAGCAGGTGAATCCATCGTCATCACTGGGCGCGGCAAACCGGTTGCACGCCTTATCGGCAATAAAGCCGCGCAAACCTGTCGACGTGCACCTGCTCCGTATGCTGACACACTCTATGCCCCGCAAAAGCAGGACTCTGTGGACCTCGTGCGGTCGATGCGGGATAGCGGCCCCTAAGGCCTAGCCGTCTTCAGAAACTAACTCACCCGTAAAACGATCTCGACCTTTCCAGAAGGCGCACTCGGGGCACCATTCACCTTCGTAATCGATGCCCTCCTGGTGCGGACAACCGATGATGCCGTCGATCATCCCCACCGACTGTGATCCATGAAGTTCGATGAATTCGATCATCTCGCGGGTAATGGCAGGATCGGTCCGAACATCGGAAGTTTCCGAGAGCCAAGTCCGCATTTCCGCATCCTGATCTCCCTTGAAGCGGAAGATGGTGACGACCGCTTTAGACGCGCGGTCCAGATCAGGGCCGTAAAAGGCGACGGTCGCCGTGGGCCAGCCTCGATGGCCCCTGCGCGCCTTCTTGGCGATCCGCTTGCGGAACCGGTCGTTCAGGGCGCTCAAGGACGCCTCCACTAACTTGGGAAGGGCCGATGCATCCTACCATGCGGCGGCGAGAGGAGCCCATGCGGTCGAGGATGCCCGCGCCATCCTCACCCCCGCGCAAACTCACTCGACGCGATCCGCCCCAACACTTCCCGCAGTCCCGCAGCCGCCGCCGGGGGGATCTCCGTCTCGAAGATGGCCTGCGCCTGGCGCCAAAGGGGTTTCACTTGGGCCACGATCTTCCGGCCGGCGTCGGTCAGCGAAACCACACGGCTTCTGCGGTCCTTCCCGACCGATACACTCAGATAGCCGGCGGTTTCGAGGGGGCGGATATTGTGGCCCAGGGTCGCTCGATCCATGACCATGGCCTCGGCGAGAGGAAGCAGCGCGATCGGGCCGAGCCGCTCCACCTCGGACAGCAGCGCGTACTGCGTCACGCGCAAACCCGAGGGCGCCAGCACACGGTCGTACAGCTGGGTCACGCGGCGCGTCGCCTGACGTAGGGCGTTGCAGTTACAGGGGGTGAGCAATCGTCCCTCTCGATCAAGGAAACCCAAGAAATCCTGGGCGGGCGCCGATAGGCTTATATGCCCGTTTCGTATGTTTTTGCGAGCGTCTGTAGCGGCACGGTCTTTGCCGACTACGGCGAGCGGGGCTCTTGGAACATTAGTCTCATATGCACATATCCGGGGTTCCAACCCAACAGGCGAAAGGCGCCCGCCATGTCAACCGACCGTTCCGTCGTCTTTGCCGAACCGGTGCGAACCGCAATCGGGACACTCGGCGGAACCTTGAAGAATGTGGAGGCGGTGACCCTCGGAGCGAGCGCCATTCGGACCGCGGTCGAAAGAGCCGGCGTGCGCAGCGACGAGATCGAGACCGTTGCGATGGGCAACGTGATCCAGGCCGGGAACAAGATGAATCCTTCGCGCCAAGCGGCCATCAAGGGTGGACTGCCGGTCCAGGTCCCTGCCCTCACCGTGAACAGGGTCTGCGGCTCCGGCGCCCAGGCGATCGTCTCGGTCGCTCAGGAGATCTTCCTCGGAAACGCCAACGTCGGCGTCGCCGGCGGCATGGAGAGCATGGACCGGGCGCCGTATCTGGTCGGAGGCGGACGCTGGGGCTACCGCATGGGCGATGCGCAACTCTACGACAGCGCCCTGCGCGACGGGCTGAACGACGCGTTCTCCGACGAGGCCTCAGGGTGGCACACCGAGGATCTCGTGACGGCCTACCAGGTCAGCCGGGACGCGCAGGACCGCTGGGCCGTCCGCTCGCAGGAGCGTTTCGCGGCTGCGCAGAGCGCGGGCCACTTCGACCATGAGATCACGCCGATCGAGATCCCCGGCCGCAAGGGACCGACGGTGTTCGACAAGGATGAGCACAACCGACCGGCAACGACGCTCGACGCCCTCGCCCGGCTGAAACCGGCGTTCCGGCCCGAAGGAACGATCACCGCCGGCAACGCGCCCGGTCTGAATGATGGCGCGGCGGCGATGGTGCTGATGAACGCGGACTGGGCCGAGGGTCGCGGGCTTACGCCCGTGGCAAGGCTGGTCTCGTGGGGCGTCGCCGCCGTCGAGCCGGGCATGTTCGGCCTAGGGCCCATTCCCGCCGTGCGCCAGGCCTTGGCGCGAGCGGGCTGGGACATCGGCTCGGTGGAGCGCTTCGAGATCAACGAGGCGTTCGCAGCCATCGCCATCGTCGTGGCTCAGGAACTGGGCCTGCCCGAGGACATCGTCAACGTGGAGGGCGGAGCAGTCGCCCACGGGCACCCGATCGGCGCCACCGGCGCCATCCTGACGACAAGGCTGATCAACTCGATGCGGCGCGACGGGCTCACCCGCGGGGTGGTCACCCTGTGCATCGGCGGCGGCCAGGGCATCGCGCTCGCCCTGGAGGTCATCCAATGAACGGGTACGACTCCAAGACCCTGGCGTCGCCGACCCTGCTTTACCTCGAGGATCTCGTGGTCGGGCAGCGATTCACCAGCGGAATCATCGAGGTGGAGAAGGACCGGATGGTCAGCTTCGCCGCGGAGTTCGACCCGCAGCCGTTCCACCTCAGCGACGACCTTGCCAAGGGAACCCTGTTTCTCGGCCTCGCCGCCAGCGGCTGGCACACGGGGGCCCTGACGATGCGTCTGCTCGTCGATGGCGGTCTTCCCTTCGCCGGCGGCCTCGTGGGCGCCAACGCCGAAATCCAATGGCCGCGTCCGACCCGGCCCGGCGACGTGCTCCACGTCGACACCGAGATCCTCGACATCACGGCGTCCAAATCGCATCCGGAACGCGGCTCGGTCACGGTGCGGTGCGAAACGCGAAACCAGCGGAACGAGGCAGTCCAAATCCTCAAGATCAGACTGATCGTCCCGCGGCGTCCGGCATAGGCGCGGACGCGGTCCCTGCCCTCCGTTTTTGCGCCGAGCACTTCACCCAGCCATTGACCGGCATCTTACCCGATAGTAATGTGTTACTATCGGGTAAGGCATAGGAGGCCGCGATGAAGGGAAAGGTCGAAAGGTCCATCGACATCAAGGCGCCGCCGGCGGCGGTGTGGCGGTGGCTGGCGAGCCAGGAGGCGCTTCGCCAGTGGATCAGCCCAAATATCCAGA
>JAFANN010000308.1 GCA_019232665.1 Caulobacteraceae bacterium
CACGACTGATGAACGCACTTCGACGAAACCTTGCCGTCGGAATGAGCCACGCCGCGTGGCTTCGCATCCCGAGCAAGGGCTCGACCAGGGCGGGCAGCAGCCTGAAACCTTCCACGATCACAGGCTGATCGGTCGGAAGCGACAGCAAGTCTTCAACAATGAGGTGGAAAGCCTCGCCACGAAACCAATGGAATGTCTCGAGCATGACTTGTGGCGAGCGGTTCAGCCATCGCTCATCCATGTCCATGTTCACGAACGCCGTCAGATTGGGACATTGCTGCGGGTCGCAACGCCGATGATGATCGCCCATGACATCATCGGTGGCGTACAGCCTCATATTGTATTGAGCTGCGATCTTCCGGGCCAAGGTGGACTTGCCTGCGCCGCTCCCGCCCGCCAGCCAGTAGATGTTCCCCAGTCGGGCCGCCAGCGTCTCATGGTCCATTCGGAGAACCCACTGACGTCGCGCGCAAATCCATGGCGTGCGTGAGACCATCGCGGGTTACGCGGATGAAGCCGAGCGCCTCCCAGAAAGGAAAGCTCGCGCTCTGCGCGTTGATGGTGACGGCCTTTGCGTCGCCCTTGGCGTTGTCGAGCAAGGCTAAAGCCAACTGCCGGCCGACGCCGGTCCGTCGATGCGCCGGCCGAACATAGAAGCGTCGCATGCGCAGGGCGGTGGGATCCGTTGGCTCGATGGTGAGGCCGCCGACGCCGGCCAGTTCTCCATCGACGAAGGCCGCGAGCAGCCGTTCTCCGCGCCCATCGAAACGCATCGCGCCCGCGGCCCAATCTTCGGCGAGACGATTCAAGAACCGATGTCCTTCCGCCCTGGCCTCGGCGCGCAGTTCCTCAAAATCGGCCGGCAACTCGTCGGCGACGGGTTCGAGCCGGATCTTCTTGGCCCCCACCAATCCCCTACCCCCCTCCCGTCATCACGAACCTCGGCCCCGGCCCCGCCAGCCGCGCGCGATCGTCGGGATTGTAGAGGGCGCAGGTCTCCAGCGAGAGGCAGCCGCAGCCGATGCAACCGTCGAGCTTGTCGCGCATCCGCTGGAGCATGCCGATCTTCTCGTCCAGCACGCCACGGATCCGTTCACTGATCGCCTGCCAGTCCGCGCGCGTCGGCGTTCGCCCTTCGGGGAGGGTCGCCAGCTCCGCCTCGATCTGCCCGAGCGTCAGGCCAAGCTGCTGGGCGATCAGCGCGAAGGAGAGCCGGCGGATGTCCGAGCGCAGGAACCGGCGCTGATTGCCGCCCGTGCGGATCGCCCGCACCAGACCGCGGCCCTCATAGAACCGAATCGCCGAGACGGAGAGTCCGGTGCGCTGGGCGAGTTCGCCGATCGAGAGGGTTCGGTCAGGAACCATAGTGAGGCCCGATTCAAAGCTTGATCTAAAGTTAGCTTGAGGTTGTACGCCAATCAAGGTCGGCGGCGAAGGACCGCCCTGGAGAGGAAAGAGACCATGACGGCCCTGAGGCTCGAGCATGTGAACATCACCGTGCAGAATCCGGCTTCCGCGGCGAGGCTGATGGAGGAGGTCTTCGGCTGGAACATCCGATGGCAGGGGCCAGCGCTGAACGGCGGCCACACGATTCACGTCGGATCGGCTGACCATTATCTCGCGCTCTACGCGCCGCCTGGGGGAGGCAAGACGTTCCCCAAGGGCCAGCCGCTGAACCACGTCGGCGTCGAGGTCGACGATCTCGATGCGGTCGAGGCGCGCGTGCTTGCCGCCGGCCTGACCCCCATCAATCACGCCGATTATCATCCCGGCCGACGGTTCTATTTCCTCGACACCAACGGCATCGAATTCGAGGTGGTGAGCTACGCGAAGTCGTAGCGGCCGACATACCGAGCCTGTGAGGATTTCCCGCTTCGCCCCCCTAAATTTCGTCATGGCCGGCCAAAGTGCCGGCCACCCATGGCTGGGCTAGGCGAGCGACCCGCAACGGCCGCGTTCCTGGCGCGGCCACGACGTACGGAACGTCTTCTCGGTCGCTACTAGCCCCGCGTGACCGCGCCGCCCGGCGCGGTCAATGCCAGCGTCTATCGAGCCTGACCATGGGTCGCCGGCACTGACGGCCGGCGATGACGAGTTCTGAGGGGAGGAAATGGCTACGCCGGCGCTGCCGGGAAGCGGCGCTTGACTCTCCCATGATAGGAAGCCCCATCTCGGGCGCCATCGCAGGCCCGGAGAGTCTCCTTGGCGGAATCCTTCCCCGCGCCGTCACGCCGACGCTTCGTGCAGGGCCTGGCGCTTGCCGGCGCCGGGGCCGTGATCGGTCGGCCGACCTGGACGCGGGCGCAGGGGACCGCCGGCAGCGATCCAGGGGTGCTGACCGGCGACCGGATCGATCTGACCGTCGGCCGTTCGCCCGTCGACATCACCGGTCGCCGGCGCATGGCCACCGCGGTGAACGGAAGCGTGCCGGCGCCGACGCTGCGCCTTCAGCAGGGCGATACCGTCACGATCAACGTGACCAACCGGCTGGACGAGACGACCTCGATCCACTGGCACGGCTTTCGCCTGCCAAACGACATGGACGGGGTGCCGGGGTTGACCTACGCAGGTATCCGGCCTGGCGAGACCTTCACTTATCGCTTCCCAATCGTGCAGAGCGGGACCTTCTTCTATCACGGCCATTCGGGCATGCAGGAGCAGACCGGGCTCTACGGCCCTGCCCTGCTGATCCCCTCGGTTAGGGAGCCCTACGAGTACGACCGCGAATATATCGTCGTGCTCTCGGACTGGACCGACGAGGACCCCGATCAGGTCGCCGCCAATCTCAAACGGCAGGGCGACTACTACAACTTCCACCAGCGCACGCTTGGCGACTTCCTGAGAGAGGCGCACGAGAAGGGGCTGCCCCACACCTGGGAGGCATGGGCGACGTGGGCGAAGATGCGGATGGACCCGACCGACATCATGGATGTCTCGGGCTCGGCCTACACCTTCCTGCTCAACGGCCAGCCGCCCGCCCGCAACTGGACCGCCTTTTTCAAGGCCGGTGAGCGCATCCGACTGCGGTTCATCAACGCCGCCGCCATGTCCACCTTCGACGTGATGATCCCGGACCTGCCGCTCACCGTGGTCGCCGCCGACGGTAGCGACGTCCGGCCGGTCACGGTCGATGAGTTCCGCATCGGCGTCGCCGAAACCTATGACGTGATCGTCGAGCCCCGCGCCGACCGAGCCTACGCCATCTTCGCCCAGGCCGAGGACCGCACCGGTTACGCCCGCGGGACTCTGGCGCCCCGACCCGGGATGAGCGCGCCTATCCCTGCGATGGACCCGCGCCCGCTGCGGACCATGGCCGACATGGGGATGGGGGCCATGGGCGGAATGAAGATGGGCGCCACGCCCCCTGCCCCTTCGGGTTCCGCGATGGCGGGCATGCCTGGGATGGACATGCCCGCCATGCCGGGAATGGACCATTCCGCGGCGGCGTCATCGAGCCCGGCGCAGGCGCCTGTCGTGGTCAATGCCGACGGTGTCGATCCCAGGACCCTGAAGGGCGAGTACTCGGTCGACAACATGGCCACGCATCCGATCGACCGGCTTGGCGAAGCCGGCGACGGCCTCGACGGGAACGGCCGCAAGGTCCTCGTCTACACAGACCTGCGTGCGCTCGAACCCGACCCGGACACGCGCCCACCTGATCGCGAGCTCGTGTTCCATCTCACCGGCAACATGGAACGCTTCATCTGGGGCTTCGACGGGAAGAAGTTCTCACAGGTCGCTCCCGTCCACGTAAAACTCGGCGAGCGGATCCGCTTCACGCTGATCAACGACACCATGATGGAGCACCCGATCCACCTGCACGGCTTCCTGTTCTCGGTTGAGAACGGACAGGACGGCGCGCTGCCGCTCAAGCACACGATCACCGTCAAGCCCGGCGGGAAGCTGAGCTTCATCTACACGGCCGATACTCCCGGCCGCTGGGCTTTCCACTGCCACCTGATGTACCACATGGAAGACGGCATGTTCCGGACGGTGCTGGTCGCATGAGGCCAGCCCTTCTCGGAGCGGCCGCCTTGGCGTGCATCGCCTCGGCCGCCTTCGCCGAAGACCCTCCGCCAGCCGTCGCCGACCTCAACAACCCCGCCCCCTTCGGCTCGCCCGTCGCCGACAACCAGGTCTACGCGCAGCTCTTCATCGACCAGCTCGAAGCGCGGATCGGGGACGGAACCAACTTGCGCTGGGAAACCGAGGGCTGGCTCGGGACCGACGAGCTGCGGGCGCAGTTCCGCAGCGAGGGCGAGCGGATGAGCTCCGGCAGAGTGGATGACGGCCAGCAGGAGCTGTTCCTCAGCAAGCCGATCTCGACCTGGTGGAACGTCCTGGTCGGCGGCCGCTATGACCTCGACTCCCACCCCGGCCGCGGCTGGGGCGCGATCGGGATCGAGGGTATCGCGCCAAGGCTCTTCCACGTGAGCGCCACCGCCTACGCCGGTGGGAAGGGGCTGGCCGGCAAGATCCAGGTCTCCTACGACCAGCTCATCACCAACCGGCTGAT
>JAFANN010000083.1 GCA_019232665.1 Caulobacteraceae bacterium
CCATCCGCTCAGCCCCCCGACGATTGTCCAGCCATCGGCGCGCATCAAGGTCGGGTGTCGCGACCGGATAGGGCGTAACCTTCACCCCTGGCGCGGCGGCCTCCAGCTCCACCATGGCGCGCGGCATGTGATAGTCGGCGGTGACCAGAATGAGGCTGCGATAGCGGAGGCCACGGGCCCACTCGGCGGTCTCGCGGGCGTTGCCGACCGTGTCGGCGGCCTTGAAGCCGAGGTCCACGCAGCAGTCGAACATTGGTTTGGCCGCGTGCGTCACCGTCCAGAGATCCTGGCGCGTCGCCATGGGATTTACGCCCGACACGAGCAAGCGCCGTCCTTCGGCTGCTTCCAGCAGGTCCGTCGCCGTCTTCAGGCGCAGGTCCGATCCACCGGTCAGGGCGACGATGCCGTCGGCAGGAGGGGGCATGGCCGCTGGCGTCATGCGCTGAACGCGCCCGGCGAAGGCGAACAGACCGCTGACCCAGGCCAGGGCGATGACAAGGACGGCAGCGATCGCCTTCACTCGAAGACGCCTCGAACTCCCCGCCGAGCCGTGCGAGCGGCCGCCCCGGCGGCGGCCAGGCCCGCCGCGAGCGCGACAACCGACGCCATCGCCAAGGCCGGTAGCGGCGGGGCGGCGAACCCCGGCGGAAGTCCAAGATTGGGCGGGCTCGCCCAGTCGAGGGCCACGACGAAGGCCGCTCCGGCCGCCAACGCCAGTCCCATGCAGAGCCCTGCCGCACCGGCGATGGCGGCGACCGGCGGTCCGGGGCTGCCGCCCAGGCGCGCGAGGAGACCAAGGCGCTCCCACACCAGTTCCGCGCGCCGGCCCGCCGCCAAGGCCCCGAGCGCGGCCGCGATCGCGACGATCGCGAACAGGCCGAGGGCGGCGTCCGCGAGGGCGATGACGCCCGTGCGCTCGATACCGCCGCTCCATAGGCCATGATCGTCGGCGGCCGCAGCGAGCCCTTCGCGGCGCAGTCCCTCGACCATAGCGCGCAGATCGCCATGGCCGCCTGGGCGCCAGGTCACCATCAGCAGGCGGGGAGGGCCCGCGGCCCCGGAGAATCTCGGCGCGCCGAGGATGTCCGCCAGCAGGGAATCGAGCGGCGCTGGGTCGAGGACCCGCACGGCGCCGACCGCCCCTGCCCCGGCAATGACCTCCCTGGCCCGGGCCGCCGCGGCGTCGGAGCTCTCCAGCGCGCCGGAGTCCATTCGTCCGCTGACCACCACCGTGGCCGATCCGGCGAGGCGCTGGCCGACCGCCGGCGCGAGCCGCAGCCCAAGGGCCAGCCCAAGCGCGACCACGGCCGAGATGAACCCGAGCAGGACCCCCGACGCCACCAGCCACGCGGGCGAGGCGCCGCGCGACGGGAGAAGCGGCGGAGGGCGGCGACTCATGCCGCGCCTGCCGCATCGGCGAGCGCCGGGCCGAGACGGACGACCTGCGCCCCCGACCTCGCAAGCGCTTCGTCCGCGCTGATCAACAGCACCGCCATTCCGGCGGAATGCAGTTCGGCGACCAGCTTGAGGATAGCCGTGCGAGGCTCGCCCGACAGGGACCCCGCCGGCTCGAGGGCGAGGAGAATATCCGGCCCGTTGATCAGCGCCCGCGCGAGAGCGAGGCGCCGCCGACCCTCCTCGTCCAGATCACCAGCCAACTCGTCGGCGACCCTAGACAGGCCGGTCCACCCGAGAAGCTCCTCGGCGGGTTTGCGGTACTCGCGGGGCTTGCGGCCCACTGCGCGCGCCGCAAGGGCGAGGTTGTCGAAGGCGTCCAACTCGTCCGCCAGCGCCAGGTCGCGCGAGATCACTCCCAGGCGACGTCTCAGGGCCGGCCGTTCCGCCGGCGCGACTTTGCTCAGGTCCCGACCGAAGAGCTCGATCCGTCCGTCGCGCGGCGGGCGGGCCGAAGCAATGAGGTCCAGCAGGCGAGGGCCGGCCTGAGTGCGGGGGTCGACAACAGCGATCGCCGAACCGGAGGGCACGCTGACATTGATGGGCTCCGCGCAGGGCGGGATGACGACGCCCTCCACGCGTAAGATAGTCTGAGCGGGGGCCGGTTCAGCGGTGTGCGTCAAGCCTATACCGGTTTCCTGGACAAGGACGTGAAAATCGGCGACCCGTTTGGCTGGAAGAGCCCGGCAAACCCGATTCAGGGGCCCTCATGATACTGACCTGCCCAAGGTGCGCCACCCGTTATCTGGTTGAAGACACGGAGGTCCGCCCTGAAGGCCGCAAGGTGCGTTGCAGCGCCTGCGGCGAGGAATGGCGCGCATTCACGGAGGGCGATGATTCGTCGGTTGTCGCCGAATCAGCTGTGGCCGCCGAGGAAGCCGTCGAGTCTCCGGCCGAAATGCTTCCCGAATCGGGCGAAGGCCTCGAGGCTCAGGTGGCCGAACGAACGGATGCGCCCGAACTTGCGGCTCCCGGTGTCCCCGAGGCCGAGGCCTGGCCCCCGCTTGCCTCCCCCGCCAAGGTCGAGGCGGTGGACACCGAATTGCGCGTCGCCCCTGAGGAGCCAGCGCCCCCGGCCTGGACGCCGGCCGCCGAGCGGACCGAGGAACCGGCCATGGTCGCGCCGATCGCCACCGACCGCGGAGCCCGACGGCGAGGCGGCTCCTCGGGAGCGGGACTCATGCTCCTGGTGATACTGTTCATCCTGGCGTTTGTTGTGGGAATCTTCCTCGGGGCCCGGCCGCAGATCGCGCAGGCGGTTCCCGCCATGGCGGGCGTGTACAAGACGCTCGGCCTGCCGGTCGCGCCTCACGGCGGCTGACCGTGTCCGATCCGTTGCTGGATGTCCGGCCCATCCTCGGCGCGGAGGATGTCGCACGCCGGGTCGACGCCCTGGCGGACGCCCTGGCCCCCAGGCTGGCGCCTGACGCTGTAGCCGTGTGCCTGCTTCTTGGCGGCCTATGGTTCGCCGCCGACCTCACCCGGGCCCTGGCGCGACACGGGCATCCCCTGGCTTTCGACGCGCTCTGGCTATCGTCCTATGGCGAAGCGCGCGAGAGCGCGGGCCACTGCGAAGTCCGCGCCGGCCTGCAGCGACCCGTCACGGGACGACAGGTCCTGGTGCTCGACGACGTCGCCGACTCAGGCGCCTCCTTGGCCCAGGCTGCGGCGCTGGTGCGGGACGCCGGCGCGCGCGAGGTGATCACGGCCGTCTTCGCGCGCAAACCCTGGCCGGGCCGCGCCATCGAACCCGACTTCGTCGCCTGGGAAGCGCCGTCGCGGTTCCTCGTCGGCTACGGCATGGACCTCGCCGGCGCCGCCCGCGCCCTCCCCTACGTCGGGGCTGTGGATTGATCGCTCGACGCCAAGCCAAAATCTAAGCCGTCATCCCGGACCGTAGCGCGCGGAGCGAAGCGAGGACCCGGGATGACGCGAGAAATAAAGCGAGAAGCCTCTTGGGACCCCCGAAGAACGTCTCTCCTCACAACCACGGCGCCGCCGGCTCCCGGGCGAGTATTTCTTCGTAAGTAGGGCGGCGGCGGACGAGCGCCCACTCTGCGCCGCGCACGAGGACCTCGGGGGCGAGTGGGCGGGTGTTGTATTCGCTCGCCATCACCGCCCCGTAGGCGCCGGCGCTCATGAAGGCGACGAGGTCGCCGCTTTCGAGCGGGGGCAGGGGCCGGGCCCGGGCGAAGGTGTCGCCGGTCTCGCAGACCGGTCCGACCACATCGTAATCGCGGCGCGGGCCTTGCCGTGACCGGACAGGGCGGAGGTCGTGCCAGGCGTCGTACATCGCCGGCCGGATCAGGTCGTTCATTGCCGCATCGAGCACCAGGAAGCGTCGCCCTTCCGGGCGCTCATGCACGTGGATCACCGACGCGAGCAGGATCCCCGCATTGGCGGCGATGAAACGGCCGGGCTCGAAGACGGCCTGAACGTCGAGCCCCTCGGCGGCCTTGGCGGCCACCGCGGCGAAAGCCTGCGGGCCGGGCGGATCGGGCTGGTTGAAATAGGGCACGCCCAGGCCACCGCCGAGGTCCAGCCGCTCGACCGGAAGGCCGCCCCGACGCAGGTCCAGCACGAGCTCGCGCATCACTGCGAAGGCCGACGCCATGGGCGCAAGGTCGGTGATCTGGCTGCCGATGTGGCAGGCGATCCCCCGCACCTTCAGAGCCGGGTCGGCCGCCGCCGCCGCGTAGAGACGTTCCGCTTCACCGCGTGAGACGCCGAACTTGCTCTCGGCGGCGCCGGTCGAGATCTTCGCGTGGCCGCCCGCGGCGATGTCCGGATTAACCCGGATCGCCACGGGCGCGCAGCGCCCGGACTCTCTGGCGATCGACGCCACGGCGCCCAACTCAGGCTCCGACTCCACGTTGATCTGCCCGACTCCGACCTCGAGGGCGAAGGCGATCTCGGCGTAGGTCTTGCCCACGCCGGAGAAGACGATGCGCTCGGGAGCGACCCTCGCCGCCAGGGCGCGCCGGATCTCGCCTTCGGAAACGGTGTCGGCGCCGGCGCCTGCTCGCGCCAGGGTGGCCAGGACCGACAGGTTCGAGTTGGCCTTCACGGCGAAGGCGACGAGGGCGCCACGGAGCGACTCGTGCTCGCCGAGCGCCTCCACGAACACGCGGTAGTGCCGCTGCAGCGTCGCGGTCGAATAGACGTAGGCGGGAGTGCCGACGACGCGGGCGATCTCGGCCAGCGGCGTGTCCTCGCACCAGAGCGCGCCCTCGCGCAGCTCGAAGTGGTTCATCGGGGCCCGACTGGCGGGACCGGAGGGGACGGCGGAGCTGCCGGGGCGGTAGGCACGGGCGTCGCCGATCCCGGCTCAGCCGGTTCGAGCGCCGCGGGCGGCGGCGCCACGGCGGTCATGCCTGAGGGCTGCCCGGCGGCGGTCTTGGCCTTGTACTCGGCCTTGGCCTTCTCTCCCCAGAGGGGCGCTGGTTGCTCCAGGTAGCCGACCTTGCCGCATCCGGCGAGCAGGGCGCCGGCGACGATCAGCAGCGGAAGGAGGGCCTTGGCCATCACAGCATCTCCTTCCACCGCGCGATCTGGGCGCGCACCTGACTTGGGGCCGTCCCGCCATAGCTCGCGCGGCTCGCCGCGGAGGCGGCCACCGAAAGCACGGCGTAGACGTCGGCGTTGAACCGGGAATCGATCGATTGCAACTCGGCAAGAGAGAGGTCGGCAAGACCGCAGTTCAGGGCCTCCGCGCGCGCGACGGCGCGCCCAGTCAAATGGTGCGCCTCGCGGAAGGGGACGCCGAGCGCCCGCACCAGCCAGTCGGCCATGTCGGTGGCGGTGGAGAAGCCGTCGCCCGCGGCCGCGGCCATGCGCTCGCGCACAGGCTGCAGGTCGTCAATCATGCCGGTCATGGCCGCCACGGAGAGCTCCAGGTCGTCGAACGCCTCGAAGGTCGGCGCCTTGTCTTCCTGCATGTCCTTTCCATAGGCGAGGGGCAGCCCCTTCATCACCACGGTCAGGGAGGTCAGCGCGCCCAGGATCCGGCCAACCTTCGCCCGGATAAGCTCAGCAGCGTCGGGATTGCGCTTCTGCGGCATGATCGACGAGCCGGTGGTGAAGGCGTCGGTCAGCTTGACGAAGCCGAAGGCGGGACTGGTCCAGATCACCAGCTCCTCGGCGAGGCGCGAGAGGTGGGTGGCGCAGATCGTCGCCGCCGACAGGGCCTCGAGCGCGAAGTCGCGGGCCGAGACGCTGTCGAGGGAGTTGGCCGTCGGGCGCTCGAAGCCCAGGGTCTTTGCGGTCATGCTCCGATCGATCGGGAAGGCGGTGCCCGCCAGGGCGGCGGCGCCCAAGGGGCATTCGTTCATCCGTGACCGCGCGTCCTCGAACCGGCCGGAGTCGCGGCCGAACATCTCCACATAGGCCATCAGATGGTGGCCGAAGGTCACCGGCTGGGCGGGCTGGAGGTGGGTGAAGCCCGGCATCAGGGTGTCCGCTTCCGTCTCTGCGCGCCGGAGAAGGGCGCGCTGGAGCTCGCGCAGTCCGCCGGCGGCGCGGCCGCACGCCTCGCGGGTCCACAGGCGGAAGTCGAGCGCGACCTGGTCGTTGCGCGAGCGGGCGGTGTGCAGTCGCCCCGCCGCCGGGCCGATCAGCTCGGCCAGACGCGCCTCGACGTTCATGTGGATGTCCTCGAGTTCCTCGCGGAAGAGGAAAGCCCCCCGTTGGATCTCGTCCTCGATCCGGTTCAGGCCTTCCTGGATTGCCGCCCCGTCGGCGGCCTCAATGACGCCCGTTTGGGCGAGCATGGCCGCGTGGGCGCGGGAGCCGGCGATGTCCTCGGCCGCCAGGCGCCGGTCGACGTCGATCGAGGCGTTGATCCGGCGCATGAGGTCGGCAGGCTTGGCGGCGAAGCGGCCCCCCCATAGAGAGTGCGAAGTCTCGCCGGAGTCGTCGGACATATGAACGAAATCCTTACGCGCGGGGGCGCCGCGCCTCTGCGCAACCACAAGCTCGGCCGTCGCCTGGGGCAGGCGGCCCTGGCGGCGGTTCTATATGCGCTCTGCGGGTGTTCCAACTCGCCTGGCGATCTGTCCAGCCTCGCCAGGGGCCAGATGGCCAAGCTGCAGCCGACGAAGGACCCGGCGCCCGAACCGACCACCGTGTTCAAGGACGCTCAGGGCCGACCGCACACCCTGGCCGACTTCAAGGGCAAGGTTCTGATCGTGAACGTCTGGGCCAACTGGTGCGCCCCCTGCAAGCAGGAGATCCCCAGCCTGGCGAAGCTGGAGACGGAGTTCGCAGGCAAGCCGGTGGCGGTCGTGCCGGTGAGCGTCGGCAAGGGCGACGACGAGACTCAGGGCCAGGTCTTCATCGCGCACAATCCGCCGCTGACCTTCTACACCGAGCCGACCTACGCCATGGCCTTCGCCTTCAAGCCCGTCGTCGAGGGTATGCCGACGACGGTCATCTACGACACCAATGGGGTGGAGAAGGCCCGGTTGGTGGGTGGGGCGGACTGGTCGGGGCCGGACGCCCGACGGGTGATCGACGCCCTGCTGCCGAAGACGTGACGGGCGGTCCGGTCGATCCCGCACATCTCGAACCCGTGACGGCCCGCGCCTGGCGCGCGGCGGAGGAGGCGAGACTGGGGGATTGGCGGCTGAACGCGTCTCGAGGGGTTTCCGGGCGGATCAACGCCTGCTGGGCCAACGGATCGCCGGAGCGGCCCGTTGAGGCTGCGCTGGCCGAGGTCGAGACCTGGTACGGCGCGCGCGGCCTGCCTGCCCGCTTCAAGCTTGTCGAGGGTCTTTGTCAGCCTACGGACCTTCCCGAACGGCTCCGCGCCGCGGGATATCGGTCGAGCAAGGAGACGCTTGTGATGACCGGGCCTCTCACAAGCGCGGCCGACGGCCGGGTCCGCGTCCTGAACGAGGCGGACGAGCGGTTCGCCGGCGTCTTCGCGGGGGCGTCGGCCGATCCATTGGACGCCCAGGAGCGCCTCGAAGCCCTGGCGCGCATCCCGGCCCCGAGCGCCTTCGCCCTGGCCGAGGTATCAGGGGAGCCGGCGGCGATCGGCGCCTGCGCAATCGAGGGGCCGTGGGTCGGGATCTTCGCCATGCGGACCTTGCCGACTTTCCGTCGCCAGGGCCTCGCCCGGGCCGTGCTCGACAGTCTGCTGGCCAAGGCAGCGGGGCTCGGCGCCGATGCGGCCTGGCTGCAGGTGGAGGCGGACAACGCCGCCGCCCGGCGCTTCTATGAGGCTGCGGAGTTCTCCGAGGCCTACCGGTACCGCTATTGGGCGAAGGACTGAGGCTCAGCTTCCCTTGTGGATGGAGTCGATCCACTCGACGTTCGTCGGGGACTCGGCCGCCTCGATGTCGAGGTTCACCACCACCGCATCGCCTCCGCTCCTCACCAGGACGCACTCGAGCGTCTCGTCGGACAGGGCGTTGATCTCCTGGTGAGGGACGAAGGGCGGGACATAGATGAAATCCCCCGGCCCAGCCTCGGCCGTGAACTCGAGCTTCTCGCCCCAACGCATGCGCGCACGCCCACGCAGGACGTAGATCACGCTTTCCAGGGGCCCGTGGTGGTGGGCGCCGGTGCGCGCGTCGGGATGGATATGCACCGTCCCGGCCCACAGCTTCTCGGCGCCGACGCGGGCGTAGGTGATCGCCGCGGCCCGATCCATGCCGGGAGTCTGGGCCGTGTTCGGGTCGAGCTGATCGCCGCGGATCACGCGCACGCCATTGTCACGCCAGTCGGTCATGAGCCCAGAATAGGACCCGGATTCGCGCCTTCAAGAGCTTGAGGTGTCATCTCGGCCCGGAGGCGCTCCGGAGTCACGCCCCGCTCACGGATGTCGCGCAGGGTTTCGGCAGAATCGCGCTTGGAAAAACGCTTGCCATCGGGCCGCAGCAACAGGCGGTGGTGCCGGTAGCGCGGCGTGGGCAATCCAAGCAGGGCTTGCAGCAGCCGCTGGGCATGGGCGGCTTCGAAGAGGTCGTGACCGCGGATAACGTCGGTGATCCCCTGGCGCGCGTCGTCGACCACGACAGCGAGGTGATAGCTCACGCCCAGGTCCTTGCGCGCGACGACGATGTCGCCCAGCCGGGCCGGCTCGGCGACGATCCAGCCCCGCTCGCCCTCGGGGCCTTCGCCCTCTTCGAGGAACCCCAGTTCGGGCCGTCCGAGCTTCTCCAGGGCAATCTCGATCCCTAGTCGCCAGGCGAATGGGCGGTCCTGCGCCAGGAGCCGGTCCTCCTCGTCGCGCGGCAGCGGACCAGGCGCCGGCGCCGCTTCGCCCCCATGCGGGGCGCGGCCGATGTCCGCCAGGATCTCGGCGCGCGTGCGGAAGCACCGGTAGACCGCGCCCAGGTCCTGAAGACGCGCCAGCGCGGCGCGGTAGTCCTCCAGATGTTCCGACTGGCGCAGGGGCGGGGCGTCCCAGTCGATCCCCAGCCAGGCGAGGTCTTCCAGGATGGCCTGCTCGAATTCGGGTCGGCAGCGCGTGGCGTCGATGTCCTCGATCCGCAGGAGGAAGCGGCCGCCGGTGCGCCGGGCATAGTCGTAGGCCGTCAGGGCCGAGAAGGCGTGGCCCCGATGCAGCAGCCCCGTTGGCGACGGGGCGAAGCGCGTGACGACCTCGGACGTGGGACGGGTCAGCCTTGCTGGATCATCTCGCTGGCGCGGCCGGAGAGGATGCCGACGTGGCCCAGGACGGCGCGAACGAACGCCTCTTCACCCCCCAGTTGCTCCTTGAGCTCCTCGAATTCCTTGAAGCCCACCATCTCCGCGATGCCGTGGGCCGTGCACCAGGCGGCGATCTGGATCAGCTGCAGGTCGAGTTCGGTGGCGGGGTGGGCGCCCGCGGCGAGGATCGCTTCCGCCACCTGTCCAACGCCCCCCTCAGCCTTCCTGGCGTGCTCGGGCATCGTTTTACGATCGCACGCCATCCGATACATGATCCGGTAGAGGGCCGGGTTCACGCGTGCGAAGCGGATGTAGGCGACGCCGATCTCGGTGACGGCCACTGCCGGGCTGGGCGCTTCCGCCCGCGCGCGCGCGATCGCGTCGCCAAGCTCCCGCCAGCCTTCCGCCGCGACCGCGTCGAGCAGTTCGCCCTTGTCCTTGAAGTGGTGATAGGGCGCGGCGGGACTCACCCCAGCTTCGCGCGCCACGGCCCGAAGCGAGAGGGCGTCGGGGCCTTCGGTCTCCAGGATGCGACGACCGGCGTCGACCAGGGCGCGAGAGAGATCGCCGTGATGGTACGGCTTGGGCGTCTCCGTGGAGGCGCTGCGCCTGGAAGCCCTTTGGGCGGTGATTGCGTCGTCAGCCATGGCGGGCACCCTAAACTTTTTATCCTAACGCCGTAAAGATCATCTTGACGCCGTTCAGATGGTGACCTATCTGAACGCTGTCCAGATCGGACACCCTCCCTCTCCCGGGAGCGCACTTCAAGAGGTTCAAAACAATGTCCGTTTCACAATCCATCCAAGGCTTCCTCGACCGCTCGGCGGCGGCTTTCCTGGTTCTGCTCGGCGGTTTCGTCGCCGGCGCTGTCGCTTTCGTCGGTCTCTGATCCGAACCTATGCAATCGGATCGGGAGGGGGCGTGACGTTCCGCCCGCCCCAGGTGGGACGTCCGCCCTTTCGAACCGAGCCTAACACCACGTCAGGGGCCATGATCCACATCAAGCGGCGCAAAACGAGGACCGTTCCGTCACAAATCGGCGCCAGCTGTGATGGCGAAAAATCCCAATCCGTCATCCGCGTGTCGTACAATCTCCGATAAGTTCCGCGCGCGCCGGCCAAGGCCGCGCTGATTCGCGCTTGAGGTCCGTGGGAGAAGGAGTTCCGCCTTCAGTCCAAGGTCGTACAGACATCCGCGCCACTCGCATTTGAGAGGAGGCGGCGTTGCAGGTCCTTAGCCGGCCCCCGTCGGGGATGCCGGCGCTGGTCCTGAACGCCGACTATCGGCCCCTTTCCTACTATCCTCTGTCGTTGTGGCCCTGGCAGGAGACCATCAAGGCGGTCTTCCTTGGCCGGGTCGACGTCGTGTCGACCTACGATACGCTCGTCCACTCGCCGACCTTCGAGATGAGGCTGCCAAGCGTCGTCTCGCTGAAGAGCTATGTGGCGCAGGACCGGCCGCCCGCCTTCACCCGATTCAACCTGTTCCTGAGAGACTCGTTCGCCTGCCAGTACTGCGGCAGGGGCGAGGATCTGACGTTCGACCATGTCGTCCCCCGCTCTCGCGGCGGGCGCACGACGTGGGAGAACATCGTCACCGCCTGCGCCCCCTGCAATCTCGCCAAGGGGGGCCGCACTCCCCGCGAGGCCGGCCTGCAGCCCCGTCGCGCGCCGCGCCGGCCGACCATGTACGAGCTCCAGGACCATGGCCGGAAATTCCCGCCCAACCACCTCCATGAGAGCTGGTTGGACTATCTGTATTGGGACATCGAACTGGAGGCGTAGCGAGGAAGCCTATTCCTGCGAAGCCAGCTGCGGATCACGGATCGCGATCGTTGCTGCTTGCGATCCCTTGGGCCGCTGGCTAGCGTCGCCGTTGGGGGGAACATGGCTGACACTGCCGTTCGCACGGACAATGCTCCAGGCGCAGGTTCCGCAACGCCCGGCGCTGGCAAAGTGGGACTAGGTGGGGTTGATCGGATCTATCGTCCCCCTCTTTTGCGACAGATGGCGGGCGCCGCGGCGATCCTTTGTGTCGTGCTCATTGGCCTCATATTGCTCTTTGCGACCGTGGCGGAGCTCTCCGAGGGTTCGCCCTATGGGTTGATCGGTTTCGTCGTCACGGCCGCGATCGTCGTTTTGAGCGGACGGGCTCTGCCGCGCGTCTTCAATTGCTGGACCCGTTTGACACCAGACCGCGCGATGTCTCGCGGCCTTTTCAACGGGGGCGAGATGAAGAGGGCGGATGTCGGTCAGTTCGCCACGGGCTTGCGACGGCGTTGGAGCGTGGTCACCCTCCTGCCTCGCGATCGCTCGCTCCGTCCGATCGTGCTTCGTCCCTACGGAGGGGCCGACGCCGCCTTTATCTCTTGGTTTGATGGCATCCCGGAGTATTCGCGTGCTCGACGTGGCGGAGGACTGGGTAGGAATCAACCCACGCCGGATATCGAATCACCCTCCATCCGACCAGTCGACTGGACCCAGGAGGTGGTTTCCATTGTAGGGGGCGTTCTCTTCTTCTGGGCTTTCATCATCCCCGCCCCCAGCGGATTATGCTTCGCGATTCTTGCGGCGAGCCCGGCGGTAGCGGCCGCTGTAGTAGTGTCCGACAAATCGCGGCGTTGGGCCTTCCTCGCTCGCCCCTTTAGCGGGGGCTCCAGCACGGCGTTCGGCTGGGGACCGGCGGCAGTCGGACTGGTCTGCTGGTCCAACACCTTGCTGAACATTGCCCAGCCGGGATCTGTCACTGAAGCGGCGTTCCTAGTTTCTCTGGTATTCGTGGCCGCGGGGTGGTTGCTGGACCGAACCGAGGATCAAGCGCGAATGTGGTTGCCGCAAAGCCGGGCAATCGCTCTTTGCGTGCTCGGCTTGTTCTATGGGTACGGGGTCGTGAGTGGGACTGATGTACTGCTCGACCGCGCCGCTGGTGCCACGTCAGCAGTGAAGGTCAACAGAAAGTGGAGTTGTTGCGCGAGGGGAGCGCAAACCTACAACTTCAGCGTCGCTCCCCTCGGCGCGTCGTCCAACGTTCCCTTTTACATAGTGCACGGACCGCGCAGCCTCTGGGAGTCGACGGCGGTGGGCAGCCGTCTGTGCGTCACCCGGCATTCCGGCGCTTTGTCTATACCCTGGCGGGAAATCCACAGCTGCGGAGCCGCATAAACCCTTTCCATCGTTGATCGCGCCGCGACGATCATGAGACTGTGGCTGAGCCCGACGTGATCGATCTCGCCGTAACGGACCATCCCTACACCACAGACCACCTCAGAGGCGGCCGACGCATCGGATATCTCGAGGTCCGACGTGAGACTGGGGCCTCAGAGAGATCGCGCAACGGCTAACCGACAGCCGCCTTCGCTGGAGCGAGGAAGCCGCCCTCCCGTAGGTCCTTCACCAACGTGGCCCCGAGCAGGCCGAGCGCGTCCTCCGCCTCCTTGTGCAGGATCTGCAGGGCGCGCTCGGCGCCCTTCGCGCCGGCGGCGCACAGTCCGTAGAGCGGGGCGCGCCCGGCGAGGACGGCGTCGGCTCCCAGGGCCAGAGCCTTGAGGATGTCCGTCCCGCGCCGGATTCCACCGGAGATGTAGAGCTCGATCCTGTCGCCGACGATCTCGCGGGCCTGGGGCAAGACGTCCAGACAGGAGACGGTCCAGTCCAGCTGGCGTCCTCCGTGGCTACTCAGCACGATCCCGTCCACACCAGAGTCCAGCGCCCGGCGAACGTCGTCCGGATGCAACAGTCCTTTGAGCAGGAAGGGTTTCTTCCACCGCTCGCGGATCCTGGCGACCGTGTCCCAGGAGAGCGACTTCGGCTGGTGCTCGCGGATCCAGTGAGCGCTCTCGAAGAAGCCGTGTTGATCCTTCGGGATGAAGTCCAGGACGTTGCCGAAGCG
>JAFANN010000085.1 GCA_019232665.1 Caulobacteraceae bacterium
TGGGCAGAAAATGCGCCTCAATGAGAGGCTGCGGATCGACCGTGACGGTCTCTCCCCCCCTCCCAGCCGGGTGAATGAACAGTTCGCGCGTGACGGCGGTCCTTTGGATCTCCCGCTGGCCGACCTGATCGGGCTTGCGATCCAGCATGACGACAACACGGCCGCCGATGCGGTTCTCAAACGCGTCGGGGGTCCGACTGCGGTGACCGCGTGGCTTGGGGAAAAGGGTTTCAAGGGTCTTCGGCTCGACAGCTACGCCCGCCAGCGGATCCCCGAAATGTTCGGGTTGGGGGATTTCCGCGCGGAATGGGCGGACGAGCGCGGCTTTGCGCATGCCCTGGAGGGGATAGAGCCGGCAATGCGCGAAGAGGCGATGGATCGCTACCTTGCCGACTCCCGCGACACTGCGACGGTTCCCGGCATGATCGATTTCCTCGGCGGGCTGGCGACCGGCAAGCTTCTGAGCGGCGATTCGACGCGCTTCCTCCTGGCCCTGATGGCGGATCGGCCCGACGCCGCGCGCGGCCTCGCTCAGGGTCTCCCGGCGGGATCCACGCTCTCTTCGGCAGGATCTTCGAGTCACACCTCCCTCGGCCTGACGCCCGTGGACAATCGGGCGGCGATCGCCACCCTGCCAGGGGGTCGGCGCCTCGCCATGGCGGTGTTCCTGGTCGGCTCGGCCGCCACGGAAGCGGAACGGGCGCGGCTGATGGCTGACGCCGGCCGCCTTTTGGCGACGGCGGGTTGACGGCCAAGCTTTGCGCGAGCCACGCAAAGCTCTATAGGCCTGCGCGCCGCACGGACCTACGCATCGGGTGACGCGACGGCATCCAGTTCCAGTCGCCGATACAGGTTGGGAGTTCGAGCCTAAGCCCATGAACAAGATTAAGGTCGAAAATCCCGTCGTCGACCTGGACGGCGATGAGATGACTCGCGTCATCTGGCGGATGATCAAAGACAAGTTGATCCTCCCTTTCCTCGACCTCCCAATCGAATATTACGACCTCGGCATCGAACACCGCGACGAGACCAGTGACGAAGTCACGGTCCAGGCGGCCGAAGCAATCAAGCGCTGGGGCGTCGGCATCAAATGCGCCACCATCACGCCTGACGAAGCCCGGGTGAAGGAATTCCACCTCAAGAAGATGTGGAAGTCGCCCAACGGGACGATCCGCAACATCCTCGGCGGCGTCGTCTTCCGCGAGCCGATTCTGTGCCGCAATGTGCCGCGGCTCGTGCCCGGCTGGACGCAACCCATCATCATTGGCCGTCACGCCTTCGGCGATCAGTACCGCGCGACCGACTTCGTCGTACCCGCCAAGGGCAAGCTGACGATCAAGTGGGAAGGCGACGACGGCGAGGTCATCGAGCACGATGTGTTCGACTTCCCTGGCGGCGGGATCGCCATGGGCATGTACAACCTCGACGACTCGATCGCGGAATTCGCCCGCGCCAGCCTGACCTATGGCCTGGCCCGCAAGTATCCGGTGTACCTGTCGACCAAGAACACGATACTCAAGGCCTATGATGGTCGGTTCAAGGACATCTTCCAGCGGATCTACGACGAAGAATTCGCGGAGCGTTACAAGGAAGCCGGTATCACCTATGAGCACCGCCTGATCGACGACATGGTCGCCTCTGCGCTCAAGTGGTCGGGTGGCTTCGTCTGGGCGTGCAAGAACTACGACGGGGACGTCCAGTCGGACCAGGTCGCCCAGGGTTTCGGCTCGCTTGGCCTGATGACGTCGGTGCTGATGACGCCGGACGGGAAGATCGTCGAATCCGAGGCGGCCCACGGAACGGTCACCCGCCACTTCCGCCAGTTCCAGCGTGGCGAGAGCACGTCGACCAACTCGATCGCCTCGATCTTCGCCTGGACCCGCGGCCTCTCCCACCGGGCCGAGCTGGACGGCAATTCGCCTCTGGATCGCTTCGCCAAGACGCTCGAGGCGGTCTGCGTCGAGACCGTCGAAGCCGGGTTCATGACCAAGGACCTCGCCCTGCTGGTGGGCGACCACCAGGGCTGGCTCACCACCGAGGGTTTCCTCGACAAGATCGCCGAGAATCTGACGGCGGCTCTCGAGACAGAATGAATTGAGGCGGCGGCCGGGTCATCCCCGACCGCCGCGCCCCCATCAGCCTGGGTACTGCTGATGGTGGTGATGATGATGGTGGTGATGGTGGTGCGCCGGCCGCAGCACCCATGCTCCGCCGTACCAGATGTAGCCGTGGCTCATGTACCACCGACGGCTGTGATGGTGGTGATGATGGTGGTGGTGATGGTGCGCGTTGGGCGGAGGCGCCGGATAGTATT
Organism: Caulobacteraceae bacterium; assembly: GCA_019232665.1. Classification (GTDB taxonomy): domain Bacteria; phylum Pseudomonadota; class Alphaproteobacteria; order Caulobacterales; family Caulobacteraceae; genus Acaudatibacter. The sequence goes on from JAFANN010000085.1 coordinate 2,315, forward strand.
GCGCCTCGATGAGGCGCGCCTCGCCTTCGGCGTCTGACGCCTTCAGGCGTTCGATCGCGTTGGGGATCGGTTCGAAGAGATCCGCGTAGCTAGCCGCCGGCGGAACCGCTGGAGCCGCCTGCACGGCGGCCGGAGCCACGAGGGCGACGCTCGCCGCGGCGGTGATCAGGGTCGTCGTTTTGCTTTTCATTCTTCTCTCCTGCCCCCACTTTGGTCATCAAGCCACACCGCTGCTGAACAGCCTGTGAACGGCGCGTCAACGGGCTGACATCCGTTTGCAACTCTGAAATCGGGCTCAAGGCCAAGATCGGTCCGGCAGCGGTCTTTCGATTCTTCTAGGCGCTAGAGCAAACCCCGTTCAGACGGAACCGTCTGAACGGGGGGATGATTTGCTCGAGATTCAAATGTTTAGATCCTGATTCAACGTCCGTATCTGTTCCGTGCGAACGCATCAGGCTCTAAGGCTGGAACCCGTCGCAAGGCGCTTGGCCAGGCCAAAGCTCGCCAGGAGGTAGTGAAACGCGCCCCAGCCGTAGAACAGGACGGTGAGGAGGATCCCCTGCCTTGTCGCCGTCACCAGAGCGGCGTGGCACGCGACCTCCGCCGAAGCCGGCGCGCCCTTGGGAGCGAGTCCGCCTGGACAGCCGTGGGCGAAGGCGTTTCCGCTGGCGCTGAAGACGCCCGCGAAGGCCGACCACAGGCCCTCTCCCGCATGACCGGCGAAATGCCACTCGCCCAGGCGGTCGATGAACCAGCCGGTGAGCAGGGGACCGCCTCCGAGGGCGATCAGATTGAGGAAGAGGAACATCACGGCGGTGGCGGTCGCGCGACGCCGCGGCTCGACGACGTTCTGGACCACGCCGAAGGTCGGGCCAAGATAGGTGTAGTGGAAGATTCCCGGCACGAGCAGGATCGCGGCGGCCAGACGCCAGTCCGGTCGTGAATAGGCGAAGAGGTAGATCGGCGTGGCGATCGCCAGGCCGATCGCGGGGGTGAGGGCGTACCAATGGCCGCCGCGCCGGCTCGCGCGGTCGCTGACGAAGCCGCCGGCGAGGGTGCCAAGGCCGGTGGAGACGCCGCCGATGACGCCGAAGATCAATCCGATCGTGGCGTAGTCGAGCCCGAACGCCCGGTTGAAGTAGGGCGCCCCGAACTGGCCGACGCCGTAACCGCCCACGGACACCAGGGTGACGCCCAGGATCATGTTGAGGATCGGCCATGAGCCAAACAGCTGGCGCGTGACGATCCAGAGCTCCGACAGCTCACGCGCGATCCAGTGGCCCTGCGGAGGAGCGTCGACGGCGTGAGCGGCGAGGTCCTCCGGTCCGATTGGGCGTTCGACCGCCTCCGAGGCGCCGCGCGGCGGCTCCCGCACGACGAGCTTGAGCAGCAGGGCGATGAGCACGCC
>JAFANN010000160.1 GCA_019232665.1 Caulobacteraceae bacterium
CGGCCTGGGAGGGCATGTCCGGCCCTGTGTCCTCGGCCAGAATGTGGTCGACCCATGCCCTTGTTAGCGGCGTCAGCTCATCGCGTGCGATGACGGCGACGATCTCATGACCCTCGTTACTCCAGGCCATGGCGGAAAGTGGAATCGACGCCAACGTGGCGGCGAGCAACGGGATCAAAGCGCGCATCGGCCCTTGGCGACGCTCCCGACTAATACAGCGAAATCACCAGACCAAGCGTCACAGTGACGTCTTGGTTCAGATTAGCGCTGTCAGGCGAGTCGCAACCAGGAGAACTCCGCATACGTCGTCAGTTGAACTGCAGGGTCGGCGCTCCGCCCTACTTTTTCCTCTCCCCATGGGCGCAGATCGAGCCCAGTGCGGTTGCGTCGCATCGCCAACGTCGGAGAGGCTGGTCTTTAATCAAGGCAAGACGGGACGAGGAGAACCCGCATGACGGACTACCGTCTGTACGCCCTTAGCGACAACCGAATTGTTCGGGTCGTTGAACTGGATTGCGACGACGACGACAGCGCGATCGTTGAAGCTTCGGCCCACGCATGCGCCCAGCCGATGGAGCTTTGGCAGCGCGCCCGGCTCGTCAAGCGCTTCCCGGCAGACAAGACGACCTCAATGAGCACAGCCAATCCGGCCCTGAGCTGAACAACCGGTCAGGCGTGACCCACGGATCGTTGGCCCGCACCAACGTCCCGGCGCCCTCGGCCGTCAGCAAACAGCAAAGTCCGGTCTCTCCAACTTTTGTCCTCTTCGCATGCGTTTATCGCCCTTGCGATCGATAGCTACGCTGCGCCTCAATTCAGAGTTTGCGGCTAGTCTAAGCGCGATAGCGTACTTTCTATTGCAATATTGTTACGAAGCCGCCGGAACGTCTTGACTCCGCCGCAATCCGGCGCAAGCTCGAGTTCCAGCCGATCTGGAGGGGGATAATGTCTGAAACCTCCACTCTAAAGCGCGCCACATGTGTCGCTGGCCTCGACAACGGCTACCTCGACGAACTCTGCCTTGCTGAAATTGTTGAGGTTCTTGACCGTTACGGGCGTCGTGATCGTTTCGGCGTCTTCCTTCTCGATCCGCCCTTCCCGGTCTCCGATGAAGAGGTCCTGGTCGAAAGTTGCGATTCCGCAAATCGGACGCTTACCTTGAGGCCTGTCACAAAAGGCGATCTCGACGGGGTCCGCTACATCACCACGCGGTGGCGACTGGACGCTGACTCACCGGAACCCGCCTGCGTACGCCTGCACATGGGTGAAACGGTCTAGCACTGACCTCGTCACGCGCCCGAACTGCAGGTGGTCAGAGTCATTTTTGGGAAGTTTTCGATGTGACGGCAATCGCCGTCGCAAAGCGTCAGGGCGCAGCTGAGGTAAGTTCGGCCGCCGCGCGTCACGAAAATTTCACCCTCCGTGGACGCCTCCTTCGGTTGAGGTCGGCATTTCCCCGATGCGGGGCAGCCAGCATGCTTTTTCGGGGAGGTCGACCATGGCCGATGTCCAACATCCAACGCACGCGCCTGGAGTTGGCGCGCAAAAACCTCAGGAGGGCGCCGCGGCGAGCGCCTCGACCGGCGCGAAGATAAAGCCGGGCTCACCCCAGGCCGAGCGCAAGGAAGGCGCCCAGAGCGGTCCTTCGGACGCCGCAGCCGCGGTGCGTACGGCCGGATCGCGCGCGGGCGACGCCGCCGAGGCGGCTGCGCAGGTTTCTCAGGCCGCGGCTGGCGCAACCCGCGAGGCGGGCGAGCGCGGCCGGAACGCCGTCCGCGAAAGTGCAGAGAGCTGGCGCGGCGCCGCCGAGCCCTTCCTGTCCATGCAGAGCGAATTGAACCACTGGTTCGACGACCTCTGGCGTCAGGCGACGGGCATGGGGATGTTGCCGTCGCTTCGCCCATCGCGCCCCTTTGCGGCTCTGAGCACAGGTCCAATGTTCGGTCTGCCTGCGGTGGATCTCAAGGAGACGAACGAGGCCTACAGGATCTGCGCCGAACTTCCCGGCCTCCGGCCCGAGGACATCGAGCTCGAGATCAAGGGCGAGGCCCTGGTCCTCACGGGACACAAGATGGAGGAAAAGGACGACCACCGGGCCACCTATCGCATCAGCGAGCGGCGGTTCGGGCGCTTCGAGCGGCGGTTCCCTCTTCCGCCTGACGTGGATCGCCAGAAGATCCAGGCCGACTTCCGGGACGGCGTGCTCACCGTGACGCTGCCGCGTGAGGCGAGCGCCCAGCACTCGGCAAATCGGATCCAGATCCGCAGCTAGAGCGCGTTCCGCAAAAGTGGGAACTGGTTTTGCGATGAGAACGCGCTCAACCTCTTGAATCTAGAGCACGTTGATCCCGTTCAGGCGATCCCGCCTGAACGGGACGTGCTCTAGGCCGAGGTCCGAAGCACCTCTTCGATTGCCCGGGCGGCGCCCAGGAGACGGGCGTCGCCCATCGGCTTTGCGATCAGCATGAGCCCGACGGGGAGGTCTTCTCCGCCAATGGGAAGGCTGATGGCGCACCCGTCGATCAGGTTCACGACGCTGGTGTTGCGCAGTGTCAGGCCATTGAGGCGGGCGAACTCGGCCGGATCGGCCAGAGCGTCGAGCCTGGGCGCGAGGATGGGGACTGTCGGCGCAACGAGGAAGTCGTAGGGCGCCATCCTGGCACGCGCGGCCTCGATCAGATTGGCGCGAGCGTCGAGGAGGTCGCAGTAGTCGGCGGCGCCCATTCCCTTGCCGGCTTCGACGCGGGTGAGGACGTTGGGATCGTAGAGCTCGCGCTGGTCCAGCAGGCCCCTGCGGCGGTGGTGGGCGAACGCTTCGGCGTTGGAGATCGACCCGTGGCGGTGCATCGCCGGGATCGAGTCGAGCTCAGGAAAATCAGCCGGCTCGATGCGCGCTCCCGCCGACGACAGGTGTGAAAGAGCCTTGTCGAACGCCGCGGCGACCGGGGCGTCCAGTCCCTCGAGCAGGTATTGCCGGGGCGTTCCGAGGCGAAGCCCCGCGACCCTCCCCGCGCTCTTCGGTGCGAGGGGTTCTCCCGCGAGAACCGCGTCGAGGACGCGGCAGCAGTCGGCGCTGTTGGCGATCGGACCGATGGAATCGAGACTATCGGACAACGGGAAGACGCCTTCGCGCGACACCCGCCGCTGGGTGGGCTTGAACCCGACGAGGCCGCAGAAGGCGGCAGGGATCCGCACGGAGCCGCCGGTGTCGGTGCCGATGGCGCCTGCCGCCTGGCCGAGAGCGACGGACACTGCTGCCCCGCCGCTGGAGCCGCCTGGTGCGCGCGCGGGATCGCAGGGATTCACGGGCTGGGGGTAGTGGGGATTGAGGCCGACGCCCGTAAAGGCGAACTCGCTCATCTGCGTCCGCCCGACCAGAATGAAGCCCGCGGCGCGAAGACGCGATACGACGTGAGCGTCGGCCCCGGCGATGGGGCCCGAGGCGAGGATCCGGGACCCCGCCGGGGTGGGTTCACCATAGATGTCAAAGAGGTCCTTCACCGAGATCGGGATGCCCGCGAAGGGCGAAGGTGTGATTCCCTGAGCGCGCAGGCGGTCGCTTGCATCGGCCGCGGCGCGGGCGGGGGCGCTCCAGATGCGCGTAAAGGCGCGTGGATCGGCCTGGATTGCCTCAAAAGCCGCTTCTGTGAGCTGCCGGCTCGAGGTGTCGCCGTTTGCGAGATCCTTCGCCAATTTCGCCAGCGTGCGCCCCTTCAGGTCCATCTCCACGTCTCCCAGCCCGTCGTGCGCGACGTCAGCGTCGCCCGCTTATGGCCCATGCCTAGCTAGCGAGGTAAGAGGCTGGCGCGCCTGACTTCCGGAGCCTCCGAATTGCGTCTCGATCGCCGACAGCTGACCTTCCGCGTCCTTGCCCTTCCCCTCCTCGCGTCTTCGCCCGTCTTGGCCCAGGGGCTGACGGAAGCGGGCACCCCGAACACCTTCATCAGTCCCTGCGGGCAGCCGTTCCGCGCCAAGCCGGGCGCCCCCTACCCTGTCGTCGATTGGTTCCATCAGGTCGACAAGAACGCAGACGGGAAGATCGATCGGGCGGAGTTCAACGCCGACGCCGAAGTCTTCTTCCGGGTGCTCGATCGGAACCGCGACGGCGCCCTCAGCCCCTATGAAGTCAACTACTACGAACTCAGGATCGCGCCTGAGGTCGTCGGCGTGAAGGTCGACGCCTGGTTGTCGCCATCGCGACAAGGCGGAGCCCGGCTTTGGCTCGCCCAGTACGGCGGGCCGGCTGGCGTCGTTCCCGACGCGGTGCCGGTGGTGCCTGCTCCACGCACCCCGGACATCTCGGCCGACCAGACGGCCGGCGCCTCGCCCTACAGCTTCTTCGACGAGCCGGAGCCGGTGGCGGCGGCCGACGTCCATTTCCGTGGGATCATCACCAAGGACGACTTCATCACCCTCTCGAACACCCACTTCGACACGCTCGATCACACCGACCGAGGGTATCTGACGCTCGACACCCTCCCGAAAACCCCGGTCCAGCGCAAACTCGAGAAGGAAGCGCGGCGTCACCGCTAACCGTGATGCCTAGAACCCACAGCCCTCGCGGACGACGTCGCGCCGCGGACCGGCGACGAGGACCAGAGCGTACGGCCTCCCCTTCTCGCCGGGCGCGGCCCTGGCTACTTCGCCCAGCGGCGTGACCGTCGAGAAACAGCGCCGGAGAAGCGTCGGGCTCACGCGCCGCGAAAGATCCACGACCAGGCCCGGCGCGGTCATATCGGCCACGGGCGTTTGCAGCCCAATCCAGCGTTCACGCTCGCTGATCTGCATGACCGGAGCTCCGACCTCTGCCTGGTCTAGGAGCTGGGCCGTGAGGCCGTAGCCGGTGGTTCCGATCCAGCGTGCGCCGAGGCTGCGCCGCGCTGCCTCTATTCGTCGCACGAAGGGCTCCCACCCACGGATCGACCACGCGGGATCAAAGCGGAGCGGAACTCCAAAGGCTGGCAGCGCCAGATAGACCATGGCGACGGCGCAGGCGCCCAAGCCGATCATTGGCGCAGAGGTCCTGACCCCCCGCCAGATTCGGCGCGTAAGCCCTTCCGCACCCGCGGCCGCCACGATCGCCGCCGGCGCATAGAGGGGGGCGGGCCAGTGGGCCTGCACGCGGTCGTGCAGGCTGTGGACCATGAGGTAGGCGACGAAGGGGGCGCTCGTCAGAGCCGGCATGGCGAGGCGCCGCCGCAGGGTCTCATCCGAGAGAGCACGCGGAATGAAGGCTGCGATCAGCGGGTTGAGCAGCAGGATCTGTGCTCCGACGAATTCCAGCAGATATCTCGGCGAAAACCGATGTGGGGCGATCCGACCAAACTGCTTGGAGAAGGTGAGCCAGTGATGGGTCGCATTCCACGCCACGTTGGGGGCGAAGACTGCGGCGCCGACGGCGAGGGCAAGCCAAGGGCCGGGCGAGCGCAGCCGCTCGCGCCCGGCTCGGCTGCCAATCAGCCACAGGAAGACGCCTGGGGCGAGGAAAAGAGAGGAATATTTCGACAGGCTTGCAAGGCCGGCCGCCAGGCCGGTCGCGACCCACCAGCGGCTCGAAGGGCCGTTCCAGGCCCGCACTGCAGCGCAGAGCGTGAGCATCCAGAAGAAGGCCGCCGGCGCGTCAGGGACGGCCAGGAACCCGCCTGCGCAGACGAGCAGCGTCGCGTTGTACCAGACCGCGGCCCGCTTGGCCGTGTGACGCCCTGCCCCCAGGTTCCGCGCAAGGTCGAAGACGAGCACGCTGGTCAGCGCACACCCGATGCTCGGGAAGAGGCGGACCCCTAGCGCCGTGTCGCCGGCCAGACGGCGGCCCAGCCAGATCCACCAGGCGACCATCGGCGGATGATCGAAGTATCCCAGCGCGGGCGCCTTGGACCAGATCCGGTAATAGGCTTCGTCCTCGGTTAGCGGGACGGCCCCCGCGACGACAAGCCGGATCGCCAGGAGAAGGAGGATGAAGAGGATCAGGAGAGCGGACGGCGCCTGCCGCGCCGCCTCACCAGACGGCGAGAGAGGTGCCGACATAATTCCAGATCGCGCCGAAGATGGCGCCGGATGCGCCGGCCAACCACCAGAGCGGCGTTACCTGGTGAACCAGATCGGCGATCGCGACATTGGCCACCAGGCCAAGCCCGCAAAGTGCGCAGAACCGCAGATATCCCGTGAACAGCCGCCATCCCTTCAGCCGGCGGTCGCGGTAGGTCACCTGGTTGTTGATCAGGAAGTTGCTGGTCATCGCCGTCAGCGCCGCGAGGGTCTGGCTGATGATGAAGGTCAGGCCGAGCCAGCGGCAAAGATAGAGGGCCGCGAAATGCACGAGCAGTCCGGTCGAACCGACGATCCCGAACAGCAGGGCCCGGGGCGGCACGACGTTCCGCGTCAGCTTCGAGAGGATCAGCCCGAGGTACTCGATGACGACCCGGCCATCGAGCTTGCTGTCCCCTGCCTGGCGCTCGGCGAAGGCGTAGGGGACTTCGGCGATTTTCAGCTTCTCCGGCTGACTCGCGATGATGTCGAAGAGAACCTTGAAGCCCTGACTGGAGAGGCGCGGGGCGACGCGCTCCACCAGGTCGCGACGGATCATGAAGAAGCCGCTGACAGGGTCCGAAACCTCGGCGCGCAGAACGAGCCGCGCGATCCATGTGGCGACACGGCTTCCCGCCAGACGCATCGGCGAGAGGCCCGTATCGAGCCCCTCGGGTGTCAGATAGCGGCTACCGACCACGAGCTCGGCCTCCCCCGACCGAATCAGACCGAGCATTCCCGGAAGGATCGTCTCATCGTGCTGGAGGTCGGCGTCGATCACGGCAACGACCGGAGCGGCGCTCGCCATCACCCCTTCCAGCACGGCGCCCGCCAGACCGCGTCGTCCGATGCGGTGGAGGCACATCACGCGCGGGTCATCGTTCGCGAGGCGTTTGACCACCTGCGCCGTGCCGTCGGCCGAATTGTCGTCGACGAAGATCACCTGCCACGAGATGCCGGACAGGGCGACGCGCAGCCTCTCCGCCAGCGGACAGATGTTGTCTCGCTCGTTGAAGGTCGGGACCACAACGGTCAGCTCGATCGGCTCTTGGCCCTGCAATGCGGGCTGCGAAGCCAGTCTGGAGGCGTGTATTTCGGCGAAGATCATGGTTGGCGCTGGAAGCCTTCTGGACCGCTGACCTTGGCCAAAGCGAGACAAACGCAGTGACGAAGATGCAAAGCCAGGAGACGGACGAAATCGTGGTGGACGCCCGCGGCCACCGCTGCCCTGTCCCTACCCTGAGATTGCGCCGCGCGGTAGAGGCGGCGCCGCCTGGATCGGTCGTGCGTCTACTCGCCGATGATCCCCTCGCGCGTATCGACGTGCCGCATTTCGCCGCGCAGGCGGGGCTCGAGGTGCTCGAAAGCAAACTCGATGGCCTGGTTCTCTCGATCCGGGTGCTCACGCCGGAGACAGGAAAGCGGCGCGCCGAGGGGGGGAACGGCGCGCCGCCAGAGGATGTTCAACCCTCCTGATCGACGCCGACCGCAACGAGGGACGGGGATGCGCGGCGACGTCAACGATCCGAACCTACGCGGCGCAGCCTGAACCGGCGATGAACGCCTTCAGATCGCTCCAGCCGTCTCAAGCTCGGCCAGGGCCGAAGGATCGACGCCCCACGACTCGAGCGCCGAGCGGGTGTGAGCGCCGATCGCCGGCGGCGGCCCAGCGACTTTTCCCGGCGTATTCGAGAATCGCGGGGCCGGCGCGGGCTGAACCACCCCTTCGATTTCGACGAAGGTCTCGCGCGCGACGTTGTGAGGGTGGCGCGGCGCCTCGTCGAGATCGAGGATCGGGGCGAAACAGACGTCGGTCCCTTCCATGATCGCGCACCACTCGTCACGCGTGCGGGTCGCCATCACGGCCGCGAGCTTTTCGTGCAGAGCGGGCCAGCGCGAACGGTCCATTTGACCTTTGAATTCGGGATCCTCGATCCCCGTCTTCTCGAGAAGCAGGGCATAGAACTGCGGCTCGATGGATCCTATCGCGACCCATCCGCCGTCGGAGCATTGGTAGGTGTCGTAGAAGTGCGCGCCGCCGTCGAGCAGGTTCGCGCGCCGCTCCGACGACCACGTCCCCGCGCCCTTGAACCCGTAGAACATGGCCATCAGGGAGGCTGCGCCATCGCTCATGGCCGCGTCGACGACCTGACCCTTGCCGGTGGCGCGCGCGTTGATGACGCCCGCCAGAAGGCCGAAGGCCAGGTAGAGAGCGCCACCGCCGAAATCGCCCACGAGGTTGAGCGGCGGGATCGGCTTGTCCTTCTTGCCGATCGCGCTCAGGGCGCCGCTGATGGCGATGTAGTTCATGTCGTGGCCGGCCGCGTGGGAGAGGGGACCCTGCTGGCCCCAGCCGGTCATGCGGCCGTAGACGAGCCGCGGATTGCGCTCGAGGGCGACGTCCGGCCCCAGGCCGAGGCGCTCCATCACCCCAGGACGGAAGCCTTCGAACACGACGTCCGCCTTCTCCATCAGCTTGAGGCAAGTCTCCACGGCGGCTGGGGACTTGAGATCCATCGCCACGGAGCGCCGGCCGCGGGCGGTGACGTCATGGGGCGATCCTCGCCCCGCGCCCTTGCGGTCGATCCGCACCACGTCCGCGCCCAGATCCGAGAGCAGCATTCCGCAGAATGGCCCGGGACCAATCCCGGCGAATTCGAGGATCTTGAGGTCCGAAAGAGGCCCCTGCCCCATTGCGCGTCTCCTTTGAATCACTTGGCAAAGCTTCCGCTTGCCCCGCCGTCTCAGTTCCTACAGAACGCCTGCCGCGTGGTCACGCAAGCGCGAAGGGATCCTGGCGATGACTCCCCTCATGGATGGCTCAGCGGCCGCCCATGCTCCGCCGGCGTCGAGCATGATCATCAGCCTGGTCCTGATCGCCGCGGTGCTGTTGCTGCGTAATCGCCGGGCGCGCCCCTTGCGGATCGATCGGCTCTGGCTGCGGCCGGCGATATCGATCCTCTTCGCGGGTCTCTTTCTGTACTCCTACCCTCCCCCGCTCACGCCGTTGTCCGTGGCCATCGTGTTCCTCGGCCTCGTCGTCGGGGCGGTGGTCGGGTGGCAGAGGGGGCGCTTCATGCAGATCGAGGTGGATCCCGTCACCCATGCCATGACGGCCCGCATGTCCCAGCTCGGGATGATACTGGTCCTGGCGTTCTTCGCCCTGCGCTATTGGGTGCGTGGCGCGGCGCTCGGGCCCCTGCCCGTGGCTTCCGTCACCGACGGGCTGATGGTCTCGGCGGCGACCATGATGCTCGCCCAGCAGACCGAGGTCAGCCTGCGCGCGCGGCGGCTGCTCGAAGAGGCGCGCGCCCGCGGCGGACCTGTCGCCCATTAAGCCTCCCAAAGGAGCTCGCTATCGGCGCTGGAACCCTGCGCGACTTGCAAGCCGTCACGGCGAAGCTCAAGGTTACAGGACATGGCCCGCTATTGGTTTCCTGCTAAGCGGTTCGGCTGGGGATGGGGGCCGCCCTCGACCTGGGAGGGCTGGGCTGTCCTGATCGCCGTCATCGCCCTCACGGCGGCGGCCCCTTTTGTTTTTCCGCCGGTGAGCCGGCTTCCGCTTTTCCTGCTTTACATTGCGCTGGTGACGCTCGGCTTCCTCGGGGTCTGCCTCCTGAAAGGTGAGCCACCGCGCTGGCGCTGGGGCGACAAGGACCGAGGCGAGCCCAGCGACTAGCTACCGGAAGGCTCGTTAGCGGAAGCTGCGCGCGTGTGGGCGGCGGACGATCCGGCGCTGCGGCGGAGGCGACGCTGGCGCCGGCGCCGGCGGGCGCGTCCAGGCGGCTGGCGTCCCACCATTGGCGAGAGCCGCCAGGACGCGGAGGATCCGCTCGGCTGCGTTCAGCCGGTCGCCCGGCGCCTCCCACTCGCCCTTGATCACCACCTTCTGGTCCGGCCGAATCTTCCACGCGAAATCGTTCTTCTGGACGTAGCCGACCAGGGCTGCGGGGTTCGCGAAATGATCGCCGCGGAAAGCGGCAACGGCGCCCTTGGGGCCAACGTCGATCTTCACGACGTTGGCCTCGCGGCAAAGGCCCTTGATGGCCACGACTTTCAGCAGCTGGTCGGCCTCAGGTGGAAGCGGACCGAAACGGTCGATGAGCTCCGATGCGAGGGCCTCCCGGTCCTCAGCGCGTTCGGCGTCCGATAGACGGCGATAGAGAGCGAGCCTGACATTGAGGTCGGGGACATAGGCTTCGGGGATCAGCACGGCTGCGCCGGTGTTGATCTGAGGCGACCATCCCCGCTCCATCGAGAGATCGGCGGCGCCGTCGCCCGTCGCCTTCAGCTCGTTGACCGCGTCCTCGAGCATCTGCTGGTAGAGCTCCACTCCGACATCGCGGATGTGGCCAGACTGCTCCTCGCCAAGGAGATTGCCGCCACCGCGGATATCCAGGTCGTGGCTGGCGAGTTGGAAACCGGCGCCAAGGCTGTCTAGAGACTGCAGCACGTGGAGACGCTTCTCGGCCAGCGGAGTGATCGGCCTTTCAAAGGGCGTGGTGAGATAGGCGAAGGCTCTGGCCTTGGCGCGGCCGACTCGCCCGCGCAGCTGATACAGCTGAGCGAGGCCGAACATGTCGGCCCGGTGCACGATCAGCGTGTTGGCAGAGGGGATGTCGAGCCCCGACTCCACGATCGTAGTGGACAGGAGCACATCGTAGCGACCCTCGTAGAAGGCGCTCATCACGTCTTCGAGCTGGGTCGGCGGCATCTGGCCATGGCCGACGACGAACTTCACCTCGGGAACCTGTTCTCGGAGGAAGGCCTCGAGGTCGGGCAGATCCTTGACCCGCGGCGCGACGTAATAGGCTTGGCCGCCCCGATATTTCTCGCGCAGCAGGGCTTCGCGGATCGACACCGGATCCCAGGGCGTGACGTAGGTGCGCACGGCGAGGCGGTCGACCGGCGGCGTGGCGATGATCGACATCTCGCGGATGCCGGAGAGTGACATCTGCAAGGTGCGCGGGATCGGCGTCGCCGTCAGCGTCATGACGTGCACCTCGGCGCGCAACGCCTTGAGCGCTTCCTTGTGCCTGACTCCGAAGTGCTGCTCCTCGTCGACGATGACCATGCCCAGATCCTTGAACTGGACTTGTTTCGAGAGGACCGCGTGAGTGCCGACGACGATCTCGACCTCTCCCTTCGCGAGGCTGTCGCGCGTGTCCGCGGCCTCCGCGGCTGGCACAAGGCGGGAGAGCCGGCGCACCCTGATCGGCCAGCCTTTGAACCTCTCGACAAAGGTCGAGTAGTGCTGGCGAGCCAGGAGCGTCGTGGGACAGACGATCGCCACCTGACGACCGCTCATCGCCATCACGAAGGCGGCGCGAAGAGCAACCTCGGTCTTGCCGAAGCCGACGTCTCCGCAGATGAGGCGGTCCATCGGCTTGCCCGAACCGAGATCGCCCAGGACGTCCTCGATGGCGTTGAGCTGATCTTCCGTCTCCTCGTAGGGGAAGCGAGCGCAGAACTCGTCGAACAGGCCGTGTGGCGGATCGGTCGCCTCGACGTGGCGCATGGCGCGGGCGGCAGCGATGGCGATGAGGCCCTCGGCCATCTCGCGCAGGCGTTCCTTGGCTTTTGCCCGGCGCGCCTGCCAGGCGGCGCCCCCCAGCCGGTCGAGCTGCACGCCCTCACCTTCGGACCCGTAGCGGGTCAGCAGGTCGATGTTCTCCACGGGGAGGTAGAGCTTCGCCTCGGCCGCGTACTGCAACTCCAGGCAGTCGTGCGGCGCCTCCATCACCTCGAGGGTCTTCAGCCCCTCGTAGCGGCCAATGCCGTGGTCGACGTGGACGACGAGATCCCCTGGCGAGAGCGCCGAGGCCTCCGCGAGGAAGTTCGTGGCCCGACGCCGGCGGCGTGGGCGCGCAAGACGGTCGCCCAGAATGTCGGTCTCGGAGATGACCGCCAGGGACTCGGTTTCGAACCCATGCTCGAGCGGTAGGACGGCGCGCTGTGGCGTCTTCGGATCCGCCGCCTTCGCCGCCTGCCAGTAAGGCGCTAGGGCGACGCCCTTGAGGCCGTGGTCGGCCAGCATAGCTCCGAGGCGGTCGGACGACCCTTCGGTCCAGGACGCGAAGATCACCCGCTTGCCCTGCCCCGCCAGGCGCCGGGCATGGTCAGCTGTGGCCTCGAAAAGGTTCACGCTGTCTTGGGCGCGTTCGGCGGCGAAGTTCCGGCCGAGCTTGCCGCCCATGTCGACTGCCTGATCGGCGGATTCGCCATGGAAGGGACTGAACCGTCGCACCGCCCGGCGCGACATCCGCTCGTCCCATTCCTGTTCGGCCAGGTAGAGCTGTTCGGGCGCGAGGGCTCTGTAGTGCGTCTTCCGCTCGGTCTGTTCCCGCGCTTCGAAGGCGTCCGAGATCGACGCCAGGCGTTCGTCGCGGGCCTCGCGCGCAAGATGGTCGACGCCGATCAAGGTGTCGGCGGGGAGATAGTCGAACAGGGTTTCCAGCTCTTCGTAGAAGAGCGGGAGCCAGTGCTCCATGCCCGCGCGTCGACCGCCCTCGCTGACTGTGGCGTACAGCGGGTCGTCGCCCGGCGCGCCAAAGGCGGCCAGGTAGCGGCTGCGAAAACGAGCGATCGCCGCCTGATCGAGGAGCGTCTCGCTCACCGGCGGCAGGTCGACTTCCTTGACCTGTTTAGTCGACCGCTGGGTCTCGGGATCGAAGCTGCGGATCGATTCCAGGGTGTCGCCGAAGAGGTCGAGGCGGACGGGTTCGTCGGCGACGGGCGGAAACACGTCAATGACGCCGCCGCGGATGGCGAACTCGCCGCGTTCTGACACGGTCGAGGCGCGCTGGTAGCCGTTCACGGCGAAATAGCGCTCCAGATCGGCGACGTCGACGCGCGCGCCGACGCGGGCCGAGTAGCCTGCCTTCGACACCACCTCTCGCGGCGGGATCCTTTGCATCAGCGCGGCGGCCGTAGTGACGAGCAGCGCTGGTCCCTTCTGGCCTTTGGCGTCCGCCAGCCGGGTTAGCACCGCCATCCTTTGGGCTGAGACCCCGGGCGAGGGACCGACGCGGTCGTAGGGCAGGCAGTCCCACGCGGGAAGCCTCAGAATCTCGACCTCGGGCGCGAAGAAGCTCATCGCGTCGGCGAAGGCCGAGGCGCGCGAACCGTCGCGAGCGACGAATACGGTCAGGCCGTCCCGCGCTCGCGCGATATCCGCCATCACGAGGGCGTCAAAACCCTCTGGCGCGCCCGTGAGGTCAACGCGTCCTGGCGCGCCGATTGCGCGCTTCATGTCGGCTGTCAGAGTCACGCCCTACTAACTTTCCTGTGGGCCTCGTTGGCCCGCCGCGGGTCTGAACGCACGGATCCGCTGCAACAAGTCGTCGTCGAACGCCGGCGGCGCTGGAGCTTGGCCCAGGATCCACGCGTAAATATCATGGTCTGGCTGTTCGAGCAGTCGTTCGAAGCGCGAGACGTCCTCTTCGCTCATGGATTCGAGGCAGGCGTCGGCAAAGCCCCCCAGGATCAGGTCGGCTTCGCGAAACCCCCGGCGCCAGGCTCGGAAGCGGATCCTGTTCAGTCGCTTTGTATCCATGGAAGAAGGCGGCGATATAGGGGCAACGCAACGGCGCCGCCAGGGTCGCCGGCGGACGGGAGCTACTCCACGGCGTCCTTGAAATAAGGCTCGACCGGTCCGCTGAGCTTGATCGTCATCGGCTTGCCCCGCCGGTCGAGAGTCGAGCCGACCGAAAGGCGGACCCAGCCTTCGCTCACGCAGTACTCATCGACATTGGTCTTCTCGACCCCCTTGAAACGCACGCCCACGCCGCGGGCGAGCAGAGCCTCGTCGTAGTACGGGCTATTCGGATCGACCGCCAACCGGTCGGGGGGTGTCTCGCTCATGGCTGCCCCTTACCGCCGTGGGTGATCGCGGTCCATGCCCCCGCCTTTTGCCCTATGCTGACGCCATCATGCGCCCGGAGAATCTGTTTCCACTGTTCGCGCCCGTCTCCTCTCTGAGGGGTGTGGGACCGCGCGTGGCGCCGCTACTCGAAAGAGTGGCGGGCCCGCGCGTGCGCGACGTGCTCTTCCTGGCGCCCCAAGGCCTGATCCACCGCCACAGGACGACCGTCGCGGATGCGCGCCACGGCGAAGTGGAGGCGCTGGAGGTGACCATCGAGTCCCACCATCCGCCTGGTCGGCAAGGACTCCCATGGAAAATCCGCGCCTTCGACGACACCGGCTTCGTCAATCTAGTCTACTTCAAGGGCCACGGTCCCCACCTGCAGGCGCGCCATCCGGCGGGAGCGCGTCGTATCGTCAGTGGGCGGATCGATCGCGAGTCGAGTTGGAGCACGCTGGATATCGTCCATCCCGACTATCTCGCGCCGGTGGAGCGCGCCGACGACGTTCCGACTTTCGAAGCCGTATATCCCGCCACGGCCGGACTTCCCTCGCGGGTCATCCGGCGCTTCGCAGCCGAAGCCTTGGCGCGCGCGCCGGAACTCGCCGAATGGCAGGATGCGGCCTGGCTCGCCAAAAACGCGTGGCCGACATGGCGCGAGGCGCTCCAGTCTCTCCACAACCCCGGGCGGGAGGCGGATCTTTCGCCGGCGGCGGCGCACCGACGCCGGCTGGCGTTCGACGAGCTCCTCGCTCACCAACTCGCCCTGGGCGAGCGGCGCCATCTGCAGCGACGCGGCGGCGGACCAACGATTGACGCCCCCGCTGGCGGAGACCGCGCCGCTTCCGCCCTCCCCTTCAGCCTGACCGGAGCGCAAAGGCGCGCTGTCGAGGCCATACGCGCCGATATCCAATCAGGAGAGCGCATGTCCCGCCTCCTGCAGGGAGACGTGGGCTCGGGGAAGACCGCCGTCGCCCTGATTGCGATGGCCGATACGGCGGAGGCCGGTTGGCAAGCCGCGCTCATGGCTCCGACCGAGCTCCTCGCCAGACAGCACTTCGAAGCGATCGAGCCGGCATTGTCGCACGCCGGCTTCCGCTGTGTCCTCCTTACGGGACGTCACAAGGGCGCGTCGCGCTCCGAGCGCCTCGAGGCCCTTGCCTCTGGCGAGGCTCACGTCGCGGTCGGCACCCACGCTCTCTTCCAGGATGACGTCTCCTTCCGTCGCCTGGGTCTTGCGGTGATCGACGAACAGCATCGTTTCGGCGTCTCGGAGCGGTTGCGGCTGCAGGCCAAGGGCGACGGGACGCATCTGCTGGCGATGTCGGCCACGCCGATCCCCCGAACGCTGGAACTCACGGTGTTCGGGGACCTCGACGTCTCGCGCCTGGACGAGAAGCCGCCGGGGCGAACTCCCGTCGAGACGCGGGCGGTCCCGATTGCGCGTCAGCCAGACGTTGTCGCCCGTCTTCGGGCCGCAGTGGGCGCCGGAGCCCAGGCCTTCTGGATCTGCCCCCTCGTGGCGGAGTCGGAGGCCGCCGACCTCGCCGCCGCGGAATCGCGCGCCGCGGCGCTGATGAGAGTCTTCGGGGACCGGGTCGGCCTCGTCCACGGCCGGCTGGCCCCAGCAGAGCGCGACGCCACTATGGCGCGGTATCTGTCCGGCGAGCTCTCGGTGCTCGTCGCCACGACTGTCGTGGAGGTGGGGGTCGACGTCCCGGCCGCCACGATCATGGTCATCGAGCAGGCGGAGCGCTTCGGGCTCGCCCAGCTTCACCAGCTGCGTGGCCGTGTCGGACGGGGCTCCGCGGCGTCGAGTTGCATCCTCATCTACGAGCCGCCCCTCTCCGAGATCGCACGGACTCGTCTGGACGTCCTGCGGCGGACCGACGACGGTTTCGTCATCGCCGAGAGGGACCTCGAGCTGCGGGGCGGCGGCGATCCCCTTGGCCTCGCCCAGAGCGGCTTCCCAGCGTACGTCCTCGCCGATCCGATCGCCCATCGTGATCTCATCGCCGCGGCGGCCGACGACGCGCGGATGGTTCTGGCCCGTGACCCCGAGCTCACGTCTCCGCGCGGACAGGCGCTTCGTAGCCTTCGCGCCCTGTTCGACTGGCGCGCCGACGGCGAGATCAGTTCGGCTGGGTGAGGCGCTGCCCGTGCGCCGCCAGCCAGACGGCCGCGCGCGCCTGCTCGTCCGCCTCGATGTCGGCCCAGAAGAGGTTGTATCCGGGCGTGCGAAGGCGATCGGCCCAATCGCCCGACGGTCTCAGCAGGACCGAACGCGGGCGCGTCACGCGCAGGATCCCATCCTCGCAGCGGGCTCCCACCTGGCGCGCCATGAATCCAGGACGCGCGCCCCACTCCAGACCCGTCGCGTTCGCGGCGCCGAGGTTCAGTCTCGGCGGCGCCTCGGCTTCGCTCTGGGCGCCCAACAGAGGATTCACGCACAACGGCTCGCGCCCCGCGAGACCGACGAGACGGCCATCCGACGTCCACACGACGCTTCGGCTCATGATCTTCTGTGCCCTAACGAAATCGTATCGGCGCGCCGAGATCCATGCGACCAGGCATCCGGCCTGTCGACGGGACTGGCAGGCCGGGAGCGGCGACCCTCGGGCGTGGTTTTGCGCCGGCGTCACAGCATCGATCAGGTACGCCGCCACCAGCCGGTCCCGCAGGACGGGGTTCGGCGCCACGACGTCCGCAAGCAGGCGCGCGCCCAGTTCGCCCCCTTGTTCGACGCCGGCGATGATGAACGGACGCGAATCGATGCGCGACAGGAACGACAGAAAAGCGGCCCGGACATCTCCGTACGCGAACTGCCTGGCCTGCAGGGCGTCATCGAAAAGCGTCAGGGACGTGTAGAGGCTAGCCTGGCGATAGCGCGGGGCGAACACCCGGCCGATCGTGGCGAACGGCGCGGCGTAGTTGGGCAGGACCGAGCGGGCCAGTCGCTTGGCGGCTACCCGATCTCCGATCGGGCCATTCCAGTCCTTGCCCCCGTCGAACGTGGTGGAGTGGATGAAGAAGACATCGACGGGCGGGTCGCCGGGCGCGGGCTGTCCGGGCACACGCGCCCATGCCGCCGCAGATCGGTAGTCCGGCGCAGCCGGGGGCCGGTAGACGGCATACGGGATCTTCGGGTCGAGCAGGGCCTCAAGGATGTCGTCGCGCCAGATGAGGAGCGCGGTGATCACCAGCAGCGCCGCGACCGCCACGGCGATGGCGGCCCAGAACCTGACGTCCCGCCGAGTGCGGGAGGGCTTCTCCTGTCTAGCGGTAGGGATCATCGGTTGCGAGAAAACCGGAGACGTAATCGCCCACGGCCGCCTCGAGCTCGGTGGGTGGTGAGTTCCACCCCGCGGCCCGCAGCCGGTCCATACGCGCCTCCGTAAAGTACTGGTACTTGCCGCGCAGCGCGGCGGGCATGTCGATGAATTCGATGCGCGCCTCCTTGCCCGCCGCCGCGAAGACGGCTCTGGCGAGATCCTCGAACGTGCGCGCCTTGCCCGATCCGAGGTTAAATACGCCGCTGGGCCCTCCAGAGCGCGCCAGCCAGGCAATGCAGTCGGCGACGTCACGCACGTAGACGAAGTCCCTGAGTTGTCCCCCGTCGGGATAGGCTGGATTGTCGGACTTGAAGAGACGCACGGATTCCCCGGCCGCGACTTTCGGCCAGATCGTCGCCACAACGGACCGCATCGAGCCCTTATGGGCTTCATTGGGTCCGAAGACGTTGAAGAACTTCAGCCCGGTCCACTGCGGCGGAGCTTCCCGGCGCGCGGCCTGGCGTGCTGCGAAGATATCGAACAGGGCCTTGGACCAGCCGTAGGCGTTCAGCGGCCGAAGGGCTGTCAGGTGCGCCAGATCCGCAAGGTCGTCGAAACCCCGCTCGCCGGCGCCGTATGTCGCCGCCGACGATGCATAGATCATCCGCGTTCGACACTCGGTGGCCCAGCGGAACAGGTCCCGCGAGAGGCCAAAGTTCACGTCGGCGATGAGGTCCGCGTCCGGCTCTGTGGTCGAGGAGATTGCTCCCATGTGGATCACCAGATCCACCTTTGCGCCGCGGTCGGCCAGCCAGCGCCAAAGCGCCTCGGGCGCGAGCAGGTCTGCGATCGGGTGCTTGGCGATGTTCCGCCACTTGCCGAGGTCGGCCTGCCGCAGGCGGTCGCAGACGATCACGTCGACGCCCGGATCCTCGCAAAGCCGTGCGACGACGTTCGAGCCGATGAAGCCTGCCCCGCCTGTGACGAGGACGACATGGCGGCTCACTGCCGTCCGCCTCCGCCCAGGCGTCTGATGACGCTCGTGGTCGAGTGACCCTCCACGAAATCCGCGACGCGGACCTCGCCACCCCAGCCGAGCACGAGCTCGCGTCCGACGATCGCCTCGGGCGTATAGTCGCCGCCCTTGACGAGCAGATCGGGTCTCGCGGCGCGGATCAGTTCG
>JAFANN010000165.1 GCA_019232665.1 Caulobacteraceae bacterium
GCCTCGGCCCTGGTCGGCGACGAGGACCCGGATTTCGCCGGCGGCAGCTATGTCGTCGTCCAGAAGTACCTGCACGACATGGCGGCGTGGGCGAAGATCCCGACCCCGGTGCAGGAAGAGATCATTGGCCGCACCAAGATCGACAACATCGAGATCGACGACGATGACGCGCCGCGCAAGTCGCACAAATCTTTGGCGACCATAGTCGACGCCGACGGGAACGAGCACGACATCCTGCGCGACAACATGCCGTTCGGTCGCGCCGGCCAAGGGGAATTCGGCACCTACTTCATCGGATATTGCAAAAATCTGTGGGTGATCGAGAAGATGCTGCAGCGGATGTATCTGGGCGATCCGCCGGGCGCCTACGACCGCCTGCTCGACGTATCGACCCCGCACACCGGCGCAACGTTCTTCGCTCCCTCCCGCCCGACCCTCCAGGCCCTCGCGCAGGCCAATCTGGGCTGAACGGGAGACCAGGTCCGCGCTGCGGAACACCGATTGCCGACTCAGGAGCACAGGGACAGTCTCCCCCAAGGCTTGGCCGCAGGGGAGCGCGGGCAATGGAGATCAGAGAGATCAATTACGACGAAAGAGTCGTCGTCACGGAGGACGAGCAGCGCCTGCCAATCGTCGACCTGTTTGACGCCGCCGGCCTGCCGACGGAGGAGCCGCGGCAAGCGGTGCTCGGGATCGCCTGCGGGGAAGAAGCCTGGATCTTTTTCCAGCTAAAGCCTTTTACGCGATCTCGCCTCCAGTAACCCCAGCAGGGCGGCCACGCGGCCGCTGACGAACTTCTGCCAGGCGGGGTCGCCGACCAGCTGGGGGGCGAGCGTCTCCAGGTGCATCTGGCCCATGATGAAGACCATGACGGCGTTGGCGAGCAGCTTCGGGTCGAGACCGGGCTGCGCCTCGCCGGCGGCCTGGGCGGCGGCGAAGCCCTGCGCGAGACCGGCGATGTCGTGGTCGAGCGAGCGGCGCAGGAAGCGGCGCACATCGGCGTCCCTCGCCGCGGCGTAGTGCGTCTCGACCGCCATCTGGCGCAGCCGTTTCGACGTCTTGGCTGAATAGGACGCCACGGCCGCCGGCAGGCCGGCAATGCCGGCGTGCGCGCCCGAAGCGGGCCTCGGCGTCTCCTCCACCGCGCGCCGCACCACTTCGAAGAACAGCGCCGCCTTGCTGGTGAAGTGCCGGTAGATGGCGCCGGCAGTGATGTCGGACGCCTCGGCGATCGCCGGCATGCTGACCCCATCGTAGCCGCGCTCGGCGAACAGCCTCTCGGCCGCGGCGAGGATCCGCGCCCGCGTCGCCGCCGGATCGCGCGTCCGCCTCGCCCCTTCGTCCTGCGCCGTCGTGCTCGCCATGGCGAGGAGCATGGCCGAAACGCGGCCGTGAGTAAATGAGTATTTACTTAGTGATGCCCAGGGAGTAAATGCTCATTCACTAACGGAGGAGCCCGGCGTTGGAGGGGCTTCCTCGGCTACGCCGCCTTCGCCGCCCTCACCGCCTGGACCTGGTGGTACGCCCGCCGCCGCATCGGCCCGCTGCGGGCGGCGAAGAGCGGCGCTTAAGGCTCCTGCCTGCCGCGTCCGGGGTTGTGAACCACCCTCGAACGCTTGGAGCCTCTCGGCCAAGGACTGAGCCGACACTCCCAACTACGAGTCTAAAACCGTACCCTCGAGGGAGCGTCCTCCCGGAATTCCGAAATCGTTCATTTTCGCACTCTGAGGTATCGACCCTCGGAGTGCGCGTCGATGATGAGTTCTCGCAAGTTGATGCTCGCCCTCGGCGCCTTCGTTGGATTTCTCCTGCTGGCGGGAATCCTGGCGCTGGCGGGTGTGGACGCTGGGCTGTTCGATCGGCCGGTCCAGGCGATCGCCAGCGCGAAGGCGCATCGTGCGGTCCGATTCAGCCGACTTCGCACGCACTTGCTGTCGAGGAACCCTGCCATAGAGGTCGAGGGGCTGGTGATCGCCAGCCCCCGCGAAATCACGACGCAGCCGTTGCTCCGCGCGCCGCTCCTGACGGCGCACGTTCGGTGGGCGGGGCTGCTGCTTGGGCGGTTCGAGCTGGTCGACATCACCTTGACGAGACCGCAATTGGATCTGGTTCGGCTGCGGCCTGGAGTGACAAACGCGAGCTTCCCTCAAAGCGGCGAGACGGGCTTTCTTCGATCGACCCGTCGCCTGACCATCATCGCGGGAAGCGCGCTGGTGGAGGACCTGCCGAGGCGGCTGACGCTGCGTTGCGTCTTTTCTCAGGTGGATCGGCCGGGCGAGGCCATGTCTTTTCGACTGGCGGGGAGCGGAGTGATCGAGGACGGCGCCTTCACCGTCGCCGTCAGGGGCGCGGACGTGAACGGGCGCCTCCCCTCCGCGCCTTATCCGTTCAGCGCAGACATCCGCGATGGTGCTGTCGCCGTCGAACTGGACGGCGCGAGCGGGCGACCATTCGATTTCAAACGCCTTGACCTCGCAGCCCGCGCGTCGGGGCCCAACCTGACGTCTCTCGGCTATCTCTTCGGATTCCACGCACCGAATTCAGCTCCATTCCAGTTGGTCGCGAAGGTACGACGGGAGGGCTCGCGCGT
>JAFANN010000241.1 GCA_019232665.1 Caulobacteraceae bacterium
GAGAGCCATCACCGCCATCCGCGAGCGACGACGACAATGGCGGCCGCGGCCGGCGTGATCCTGATCGGTGCGGTGGTCCGATTGGCGGGGTGAACCCGTGAAATTGCTGATTTTATTAATTTTCGTCATGGCCGGGCGTAAGTCCCGGCTACCCATGGTTCGACTGGTCGAGCGCTCTGAAGTGGCCGCGCCGGCGCGGCCAATGCGGGCTTCCGCCACAGCCGCCCGATAGGTCGCCGGGACTGACGCCCGGCGATGACGGAACTAAGAATAGGTTGATGTCGTCAGTTTCACCGAGCGGAGACGCACAGAGCCTCTCCACCCTTCTCGCCGAGATCCGCGCCTGTCGGGCCTGCGCCGCTGAGCTGGCTCATGAGCCGAGGCCCGTGGTCCACGTGTCTGTGCAAACGCGCCTCCTGCTCTGCGGCCAGGCTCCAGGACGGCGGGTGCACGAGAGCGGTCTTTCGTTCGACGACGCCTCTGGAGACCGTCTGCGGGACTGGCTGGGCGTGGACCGCGAGACCTTCTACGACCATCCTGCGATCGGCATGGCGGCCATGGCCTTCTGCTATCCGGGTACGGTCAAGGGTGGCGGCGACCTGCCGCCCCCGACACGTTGCGCCGAGCTTTGGCGCGCGCGCCTGCTCGAAAAGCTGCCCCGGGTCGAGCTCGCCCTGCTGATGGGGCTGCCAGCCCAGAAGTGGGCGTTGGGCAAGGATCATCCCGGATCGATGGATGCAGCGGTGCGCGAGTGGCGGCGCTTCCTTCCGGGCGCGATCTGCCTGCCCCACCCTTCATGGCGCAACACGGCCTGGCTCAGGGGCAACCCCTGGTTCGAGGCCGAGGTGACGCCGTACTTGCGCCAAAGGGTTGCGGAGATTCTCCGCTCGTGACGCTCCCGCGCCTGCGCTTGTACGCCATCCTGATGTTGGCCGCCCTGATCGCCGCCTGCGCTCCGACACTGCAGAAGGCTGCTCGCCCGGAAGCCGGCTTCAGCGGACCCCGTCTCGAGCCGCACGCTTTCGTTAGCTTCGATGGGACCCGCCTTGGTCTCACGCAATGGGACGCCGCGGGCGGGGCCGATCCGTGGGCCGTGATCATCGGCGTCCACGGCATGAACGACTACGGCAACGCCTTCCACATGGCCGGTCCGTGGTGGGCGGAGCACGGGGTCACGACCCTTGCCTACGACCAGCGCGGCTTCGGTCGCTCGCCCGACCGCGGCATCTGGGCGCCGGACAAGCTGCTGACGGAAGACCTGCGGACCATCGTGGCTCTGACGCGGGCGCAGTGGCCCCACGCTATGATCGCCGTCGTCGCCGAGAGCCTGGGCGGCGCGGTGGCGATCGAAGCCTTCACGTCGGATCGCCCGCCCGCCGCCGATCGGCTGGTCCTCCTCGCCCCCGCCGTCTGGGGCTGGAAGGAGCAGCCCTTCACATACCGCGCGGCGCTCTGGCTCGCCGCGCGCCTGGCCCCCGGGAAGGTGTTCACGCCCCCCTCGTGGGTGACACAGAACATATGGGCGAGCGACAACCACGAAGAGCTCTACGCCATGGGCCGCGATCCGCTGGTGATCTGGGGCGCGCGCTCCGACGCCCTCTTCGGCCTTGTCGACACCATGCAGCGAGCGCAGGACGACACGCCCCGGCTTGGACGGGTTCCGACGCTGTGGATGTACGGCGCCCACGACGAGATCATCCCCAAGCCGGCGACGGACGCGGCCGTGCGCCGCCTGCCGGAGGACGTGCGCACCGCCTACTATCTCGACGGCTGGCACCTGCTGCTGCGGGACCTGCACGCCGAGCTCGTCTGGAACGACACCCTGGCCTTCATCCGCGATCCGTCCGGCGCCCTGCCGTCGGGCGTAGGCTCGATCCCGAAGTCGCCGGAGATCAGTCGGGGTTCGCAAGTCGCCGAGAAGCGGGTCCACGAGCCGTCCGCGCCCTGAGAAATGGACCATAGCGGCCTGCTTCGACTTTTAGGCATTTCAATTCGTGTATCGCTGTATCAGGATGAGCTTGACCGCACGACGCGGTGAACAGGTCCGAAGAGGTCCTCAATGAGCGCGATCCGATACGTTCCTCTTCTTGGCCGACTGTTGATCGGCCTTCCCTTCATCTTTACCGGCGCTGGCAAGGCAACTGCCTACGGCGCCACCACAGCGTACATCGTCGCCGCCGGCCTGCCTTTTCCGCCACTGGCCTATGCCATCGCGGTCGCGGTCGAGCTCGGCGGCGGCGTGCTCCTGGTCATCGGCTACCAGACCCGCGTCGTCGCGGGCGTCATGGCCGTGTTCGTGCTGGCGACGGCGTTTTCGTTCCACACCCACATCGCCGACCAGAACCAGATGATCAACTTCATCAAGAACTTGATGATCACGGGCGGTCTTCTGCAGATCGTGGCGTTCGGCGCTGGAGCGTTCAGCCTCGACAGCCGGCGTAAGGGCGGGGAGTTGGCGCCTGGCGCCGCCGCGGCCTGAACCGCCGCAACCGCCGGCTAGAGCAAACCCCGTTCAGACGGAACCGGCTGAACGGAGTTTGCTCTAGATTCAACAGTGTAGAGCCTGATTCACCGTTTGCATCTGTTCCGCGCAAACGGATCAGGCTCTAGTGCAGGAACCCAGCCTCGGCGAAGTCGAGCATGCGCTTGAGAAGGGCGTCGACGTCGCTGTCGCGGGTGATCCCGTCGGAGAGGGCG
>JAFANN010000291.1 GCA_019232665.1 Caulobacteraceae bacterium
GGCCGGCCCGAGGACAGGCTCCGGCGGACGGATGAGGGGTCGCGACCAACTCTCCGCAGAACGGCGCCGCGACAAACCCGATAGGCGCGTCAACCCCTCATCCGACCCGCTTCGCGGGCCACCTTCTCCCGCAAGGGGAGAAGGGAAGCCACCCGTGCGTCTAAGCAGGCTCCGGCTTTCCCGTGTCGAAAGCCACGTGCAGCGGGTACGCTCCATGACGGATCAATCGGGGGCCGCCGTGAAGTTTCACATCGCCATCCTGCTCGCCCTTTGCCTCGGCCCTGCCGCGCAGGCCCAGGGACGCGGGCAGCCGACGGTGTTCGAGCACGTCAGGCTGATTGACGGGCGTGGCGGTCCTCCTGTCGACAACGCCTACCTCGTGATCCGCGACGGGCGAATTCTCTCCGCCGGCGTGGGAACGCCGCCTCCCCTCCCCGCGGAGGTTCTGGACCTGAGCGGGCGCACGCTGATCCCCGGCCTCATCTCGGACCACAGCCACGTCGGGCTCGTCGATGGGACCACCGTCTCCGGCGCGAACTACACGCGAGAGAACATCGTCCGCCAGCTTCGGCAGTACCAGGCGTATGGGGTCACGACGATCACCGCGCTTGGTCTCAATCGCTCCCCCCTGTTCGACGAGCTGCGGGCGGAGGCGCATCAGGGGCGGCTGGCGGGCGCAGACCTGTTCGGTGTGGATCAGGGGATCGGCGCGCCGGACGGGGCCCCGCCGCAGAGCAGCATGTCCATCGGCGCCGACCAGGTCTTCCGCCCGCGCACTCCCGAGGAGGCGCGAGAGGCCGTCGACGTGATGGCCTCGCGCGGCACGGACCTCGTGAAGCTCTGGCTGGACGATCTGCGGAACAACACCGACCGCCCGCCGCGACCGAAGATGCCGCGGGAGATCTACAGGGCGGTGATCGCGGAAGCCCACGCGCACGGTCTGCGCGTGGCGGCGCACATCTATGACCTGGCTGACGCCAAGGCGATGGTCGCCAGCGGCGCCGACATCCTCGCCCACGGTGTTCGCGACCGGCCGGTGGACAAGAAGTTCGTCGCCGCGGTGAAGGCGAGAGGCGTCTGGTACATCCCCACCCTGGAGCTGGACGAGTCGGCTTTCATTTTCGCGGAACACCCCGATCTGCTGGACGATCCGGTGTTCGCAGCGGCGCTGCAACCGGCGTTGCGCGCGCAGATCGCCGACCCGGCCTGGCGCGCGCAGACGCTCGCCTCCCCTACCATCGCCGGGGCGCGCAAGGCGGTTGAGATCAACGAGCGTAACCTGAAGACGCTCTACGACGCCGGCGTGAACATCGGCTTTGGCACGGACTCGGGGGCCACGCCCTATCGCATCCCCGGTTGGGCCGAACATCTCGAGCTGCGCCTGATGGTCGAGGCCGGTCTCACCCCCGCGCAGGCGCTGGCGATCGCCACGCGCAACGCCGCCGAGCTCATGCACCTCAATGACCGGGGCGTCCTGGCTCCGGGGCGTCGGGCGGACTTCGTCGTCGTCGACGGCGATCCGAGCGCCGATATCCGCGCGCTCGATCGGATCGAAGCCGTCTGGCAAGACGGCGTCCGCGTCGCCGGTCCGATCCCGCCTGGAGCCGGGCGTCGGTGAGTCACGCTTCCAGGGCGAGGAGGGCGAAGCTCGCGAGCCAGTGCTCTCCCATGTAGTCGCCGCTTACGTGCGGCGCGCTGGCGTCGAGGTGACGGTCGGCGGCGTCCAGGGCGGCGCGGCTCACCGGCGAGGCGTCCCCTAGCGCCCGGGCGACGCCGCGCCAACACCAGGCGCGCGACAGGTTGAGCCCGTCCAGGTGGGCGATTTTCCCGTCTGTGCGGTCGCTGACCCGCGCGGGTTCGAACAAAGTCGCCGGTTGGCCCTCTGCGGCGCGCGGCAGGAACCGATGGAACCAGGCCTCGAACGCCGCGGGCGCCAGGATCCGGCGCATCAGTTCGCATTCGACCAGGGCCGAGGACAGGAACTCGTCGCCGGACGGCTCCCAGGCCTGGCAATCGCGATCCTCGAAATACCAGTCGCGCGCCTTGGCGACGACCAGATCGACGAGGGGCTCGTCGCCGACGAGCAGAGCGTA
Organism: Caulobacteraceae bacterium; assembly: GCA_019232665.1. Taxonomy (GTDB): domain Bacteria; phylum Pseudomonadota; class Alphaproteobacteria; order Caulobacterales; family Caulobacteraceae; genus Acaudatibacter. The sequence continues at coordinate 2,094 of JAFANN010000291.1, forward strand.
CTCGTGGGTCAGGGCCAGGGCGAAGGCGGTGTTCGAATGCACTCCGGCACGAACCGGGTAGTCGGCCAGCGGCAGCCACCGCTTGAACCGCGCTGCAAACGAGTCGGCGAGCGGGCGCAGGACCGTCGCCCAGCGGCGCCCGGCGCCATCCTCGTGCCGCTCCAGCTCGCCTTGCAGCATCAGCAGCCAGGCCCAGCCGTAGGGTCGCTCGAACCCTCGGCTGTGCGGTCGCGCCAGGTACGCAAGTTCCCCTGCCGCCTTCTCCGCCGTGAAGGCGTGATCGAAGTGCGCCTCGATTTCAGCCGCCCGCTTCAGGCCCGGGACCATCCTGCGCAGTCGCGCCAGGAGCCAATGGCCGTGCACGCAGCTGTGCCAATCGAGACTGCCGAAGAAGATCGGGTGGAGCTCGCGCGGTGTCCCAAGATCCTGGGGCCCGGAGATCGTGAGGGAGAGACCGTTGGGATATTCCATCCCCACATGTCCCAGGGCGATTTGCGCTAAGCGCTCGGCGAGCGCGGGATCGATCGTCGGCATAGGGCCTCACCTCGCAAAGGCGACCGCGCACATCAAGGCGATGTTGAAGGCGGGACCAGGGCCGCAGTCGGGATCTGCACGCGGATCACCACGCATCCGCCGCAACCTCCCGATTTTCCGAGACATAGGCGTGACCGCCTGAGCGCAGGTCAACAGACGGGGCGAAACGGCGCGTGTCGCATTGGTTCGCGGCGGTTATCATCTCCGCCTACGACACGCCGGATCGAAGATGTCCTCCAGCCACAGCCATTCTCATGACCGCCATGACCACGACGCTCATGATCACGAGCATAATGGTCACGATCATGGGCATGATCATGAGGGTCACCACCACGGTCACTCCCATGGGCACGCAGGCCACTCCCACGCCCCCGCATCGTTCGGCCTGGCCTTCGCCATAGGGATCACCCTGAACGCCGCCTACGTGGCTGGAGAGGCGGTTTACGGCCTGCTGGCGAACTCCCTGTCGCTCCTGGCGGACGCCGGCCACAACCTGGGCGATGTCCTCAGCCTTGGCCTCGCTTGGTTCGCCACGTGGCTGGTGAAGCGCGCTCCGACCGACCGCTACACCTATGGCCTGCGCAGTTCGTCGATCCTGGCGGCCCTGGCCAACGCCGCCCTCCTCTTGATCGTCACCGGCGCGGTCGCCCTCGCGGCGGTCCAGAAGTTCCTGCATCCCTCGCCTGCCGGTGGCGCGACGATGATGGTGGTGGCTGGCGTGGGCGTCGCCGTAAATGGCGCGACCGCGCTGATGTTTGCCTCGGGCCGCAAGGGCGATCTCAACGTCCGGGCCGCCTTCGCGCACATGGCCGCCGACGCCCTCGTCGCCTTTGGCGTGGTCGTGGCCGGCGGACTCATCCTCCTCACCGGCTGGCTCTGGATCGACCCAGCAGCCAGCGTTGTGATCGGAGCCGTCATCGTCGCCGGCTCTTGGTCCTTGATGCGCGAATCCCTCGACCTCGCCCTACAAGCCGTCCCCGCCGGCGTGAGCCGGGACGGCGTCCTCGCCTATCTCAAGGGCCTTCCGGGCGTGACGGACGTGCACGACCTCCACATCTGGGGGATGAGCACGACCGAAACGGCCCTCACGGCCCATCTGGTGCGGCCGAGCGGCCAGCTCGACGATTCCCTGCTCCATCGCGCCTGCGCCGAGCTCAAGGCCCGCTTCCGCGTCCATCACGCTACCTTGCAGATCGAGTCCGGCGAGTCCGAGCAACCCTGCGAACTGGCCGCCCACGACGTGGTGTGACGGTTCAAGCGTCCCGTTTTACAGAACGAGGGTCTTGACGCGAAACCGGCAGCATTGGCGAGCCGGGGTTGACGGACCACAGTCGCTAAGGCCGGATCGCTCATGAGCCATCGGATCCTCGTCTTCTACGGATCGTACCGGTCAGACCGGTTGGGCGAGCGCCTGGCGAGGTTCCTCATCGAGGGTCTGCAGCAGCGCGGCGAGGACGTAGAGTTCATCGACGCCAAGGCGATCGGCCTGCCAATGCTCGACCGCATGTACAAGGAATACCCGGCCGGCTCCGCGCCGGAGGCGCTCGAGAGGCTGGCGGGCAAGATCCGACAGGCGGACGCCTTCGTCTTCGTCACCGGGGAGTACAACTGGGGGGTCCAGCCGGGGCTGAAGAACCTCACAGACCACTTCCTGGAGGAGTGGTTCTGGCGACCGGCTGCTATCGCCAGCTATTCGTTCGGGCGGCTCGCGGGAACCCGATCCAGCTACGCCTGGCACAACACCCTTTCGGAAATGGGAATGGTGGTCATCTCGAGCACCCTCACGGTCGGACCTATCCGGGACACGCTCGACGAAGAGGGGAAGCCCCTGGGAGAGGGCGGCGCGGCCCTGCAACGGGTGTTTCCCAGTTTCGCAGACGACCTTGCGTGGTGGACCGACGCCGCGAAAGCCCAGCGGGCGCGAAAGGCGCCGCCGTACTGAGGGCGAGAGCGTCGCTGCGGGCGCGAAAAAATGAGCCTGGCGGCCTGGAACGTGCCAGGGGCCAGGCTCTAAGCTTTCGGTAGCACAGAGGTCAGGCTGCGGCGGCGCTCCTAAGGGCGCGGCGCCGCAGAACAGCGCCTGTAGCACCGACGCCGATCAGCATCAGAACCCGGGTTGCGGGTTCGGGATGACCGCAGGCGAGAACTCGATCTGCTTGAACTCCTTGAAGCCGTCGACGTTCGTGAAGTGACGAAAAGCAACGCTCTTGGTCTGGGGCCGGAACTATGGCGAAGCGGCCGCGGCGCCTTAGGCGCCGGTCGGCGGAGCCCCAATGGCCGGGCTGTCTGGGTCGGGATAGAACTTGGAGATCC
>JAFANN010000362.1 GCA_019232665.1 Caulobacteraceae bacterium
GCGCCGGACGCCACATAGGGCACCGCGCCGGACGGCAGCGCCGCGGCGAAGCCGATCTCGCCGCCCCGCAAAGTGTGAGCGATGAACGCGGCGTTGGCCTCGATCGCGCGCCGCTGCTCGGCCGAAGGTTCGATGACGATCAGGTCCGGCCGCGCCCCAGGCGGCACGTTCAACTCCGCCCGCAAGGAGCGGCCTTCGGTCACCGCGGCCACGACCAGTCCGATCTCGGCGTCAGCATCGGGATCGAGCCAGGCGTCTGGAAGGTCCGGCCAGGACTCGGAGATCAGCAGTCCATCGCGTCCGCCTTCGGGCGCTGTCTGAGCCCACAACGCCTCGGTGATGAACGGCGAGATCGGATGCAGCAGGCGGAGGATCACGTCCAGGACCCAGGCGGTCATCGCGCGGGTCTCCGCCCTCGCCGCCTCGTCCTCGCCCTGCAGCACCGGCTTAGCGAACTCCACGTACCAGTCGCAGTAGAGGTTCCAGATGAAGCGGTAGAGGGTCCCCGCGGCCTCGTCGAAGGCGCACGACTCGAGCGCCTGGGTCACCTCGCGACAGCACTTCACCGTCTCGCTGCGGATCCAGCGATTGACGACGCCCTTCGCTGATCCCGGATCGAAGCCGGCGAGCGGCGCGCAACCGTTCATCTGGCCAAAGCGCGCAGCGTTCCACAGCTTGGTGCCGAGGTTGCGGTAGCCCTCGATCCGCGGGCGCGAGAGGCGGATGTCACGGCCCTGGCCGCTCATCGCCACCAGGGTGAAACGCAGAGCGTCGGCGCCGTAGTCGTCGACCAGCTCCAGGGGGTCCATCACGTTCCCCTTGGTCTTGGACATCTTCGCCCCTTCCGCGTCGCGGACGAGGGCGTTGATGAAGACGCGGCGGAACGGGGCCTGGCCTGTGAAGTGCAGGCCCATCATCATCATCCGGGCGACCCAGAAGAAGATGATGTCGAAGCCGGTGACCAGGGTGTCGGTCGGATAGAACCGCCGCAGGTCCTCGGTCTTCTCCGGCCAGCCGAGTGTCGAGAACGGCCAGAGCGCGGAGGAAAACCAGGTGTCGAGGACGTCCTCGTCCTGACGCAGCGGCTCATCCCGGCCGTAGTGCTCCCGCGCCTTGGCGGCCGCTTCCTCCTCGGTCTCGGCCACGAAGATTCGGCCGTCCGGCCCGTACCAGGCGGGAATGCGGTGGCCCCACCAGAGCTGGCGCGAGACGCACCACGGCTCGATGTTCCGCATCCACTCGAAGTAGGTCTTCTCCCAGTGGCGAGGCTCGAACACCGTCTCGCCGCGCTCGACCGCGGCGATGGCCGGACCCGCCAGTGTCTTGGCGTCGACGTACCACTGGTCGGTCAGGAAGGGCTCGATCACCGCTCCGGAACGGTCGCCGTGCGGGACCGCATGGCGGGTTTTATCCACGCCGCGCAGCAGGCCCAGGGCCTCGAACTCCGCGACCACTTTCTTGCGGGCTTCGAAGCGGTCCAAGCCGCGGTAAGCGGCCGGCGCGTTCTCGTTCATCCGCGCGGACGGATCGAGGACGTTGATGATCGGCAGGCTGTGCCTCTGGCCGACCCTGAAGTCATTGAAATCGTGGGCCGGCGTGATCTTCACCGCGCCCGAACCCTTTTCCGGATCGGCGTAGTCGTCGGCGATGATCGGGATCGGGCGGCCGACGATCGGCAGGCGCACGCACTTGCCGATCAGATGCGTGTAGCGCTCGTCGCTGGGATGCACGGCGACCGCGACGTCGCCTAGCATCGTCTCGGGCCTCGTGGTCGCGACGACGATCTCACCCGAGCCGTCCTCCAGGGGGTACGCGAGATGCCAGAAGTGGCCGTCGACCTCCCTCTGCTCCACCTCGATGTCCGAGATCGCCGACTGGAAGTGCGGATCCCAGTTCACCAGCCGCTTGTCGCGATAGATGAGGCCCGCCTTGTGCAGGGCGACGAACACCTTGCGGACCGCCGCAGAGAGGCCCTCGTCCAGGGTGAAGCGCTCGCGGCTCCAGTCGCAGGACGCGCCCAGGCGTCGCAGCTGGTTGACGATCGCGCCGCCCGAGACCGCCTTCCATTCCCAGACGCGCTCGACGAACGCCTCGCGGCCCATGTCGCGGCGGCTGATGTTGCCCTCGGCGGCGAGCTGGCGCTCGACGACCATCTGGGTGGCGATGCCGGCGTGGTCGGTCCCCGGCAGCCAGAGCGCCGCCTTGCCCCGCATGCGGGCGAAGCGGGTCAGGACGTCCTGCAGCGTCCCGTTGAGGGCGTGGCCGATGTGCAGCTGGCCGGTGACGTTGGGCGGGGGGATGACGATGCTGAACGGCGGCGCGGCCGGATCGTCACTAGGGGCGAAGGCGCCCGACTGCTCCCAGGCGGCGTACAGACGCGGCTCGGCGGCGGCGGGATCAAAGGTCTTCTCGAGCATCACGGAGCCTAAATGCGGCGGCCGGACGCGAAGCGGAACCGGCCAGAAAGAACGCTACGCCCCATCCGCCGCCAGGTCGTGGCGGCGGATGGGGCGCGGTGATCGCCGGCGCGGACGCCGGCGGCGGTCCTTCTAGCGTACTCGATGTCTGACGATGCGCTCGATTTCTTCCTCGACCCGGCGCTCGACGATCTCCGAGAGATTCTCGTCGAGCCACTCCTTGATGAGCGGGCGCATCAGATCGCGGACCACGTCCTCGAGCGTGCGGCCCGGTTCTCCCATCAGGATCGAAGGGGCCCGGGGCGTCTCGCGCAGGGCGGCGGCCTGGGAAAGCTTGTCGAACGCGGCGGCGGTCGACTCGGCCGTCTTGCGCTCGACGATCTGGTCTTCCGGCGCGGCTGAGGCCGGCGCCGACGGCGCCTCCTCGAGTGCGGGAGCCTGCGAGGGATCCATGGCGATATCCCCGTTTGAACGCGGCTGCGGCCGCTCGGACTTACTGGGCGTCATCTGCACCTCGATCGGCGGAGCTCGGCGTGTGAGCACAAGAACATCGTCGGCCTCCTCGGGGTCCAGAGGTTTCATGGCCGGGAACGAGGAGACCGCGGCCGGTCCCTCCTCGGAGATGATGCGGCGGATCGACGCCAGGATTTCCTCCAGGGTCGGTTCGGCCTCTTGTTGTTGGTGCATGGCGTGGCGCCGATCTGTCATCAGGTTAGCGAGCGAGATGCGTTAGGTTAGCCACGATCCGACCGCACCGCAAACGGCGCCCGCGGCCGATTCGTCGCAGGCGCAAGCTTCTCCCCAGGTTTTTTGTCGGCCTTCTCAGAAAACAAAACTGGTTTGCGGTTCAAAACCGGCCAGCAACGGCGGTGTGCTATCGAACGCGGGGCGCGAGCCCACCGCCGCCGGACCGCGCAGATAGATCATCGCCCGACCGAGCGCGCCGTCGCGCTCCACGACTCCCAACCGTCCGCCCGGCGCCAGGGCGTCGATCCAGGTCTGCGGCGCCTTGCTGACCGCGCCTTCGCAAACCATCACCCGCCATCCGCCATCGCGGGCCGGGATCGCGTCCGCCGCATCGCAGGAGACGACCTCGAGGCCCATCCGCGCGAGCACTGCCCCGGCATAAGGCGCGGAGATCGCCAGCGCCGGCTCGCCAGCCTCTGGCGTCAGGGCCTGAAGCAGCTTGGCGACATCGCGCGGCCGCAGCAGCCACCTGCCGGGCGCATACTCCAGTTCCGCGTCGGCATAGGCCAGGGCGCGCTTGGCCGGAGAGACGAAGTCCTCGCGGCGGATCGTCCTCATCGCGTCCTGGATGCCGATATCGGTCACGTCGAGGGGGCGGACCTGGCTGTCGACCATGTTGGTCCGCGCGGCGGCGAAGTCGTCGGTCATGATGTGTCTTTTAGAAGAAAAGCGGCGCTGGCCTATATGCGCGCCCCTATAGGCTCCCTGCCCGTGCGGCGCCAATCGTCGATGCGATTGCCCCGCCCGCGGCCTTCTGTTAGCCCTCCGCCTCCGCCAAACGGCGGCTCGCCCCTGACGGCCTGGTGGCGGAGTGGTTACGCAGCGGACTGCAAATCCGTGTACGCCGGTTCGATTCCGGCCCAGGCCTCCAAGCGCGGCGCCCGATTACGGCTGCTTGCCGTCCCCGATCCAGTCCTCGAACAACTTTACATGCGCCGACGGCCAAGTCCCGTCGCATGGCATGTCGCCCTCCTTCAGCCTGGCGAAGATTCCGTCGGCCAGCCGGAAGACGTCGTCGTAGGAAGACAAGTCGAAGCCGCCGGCGCTTTTCATCGCGGCGACGTCTTTGTGCCGGAACAGCGGGCGAATGTCCGTTGCGAAGCTGGTGGCCATCGGGCGCTCCGAT
>JAFANN010000016.1 GCA_019232665.1 Caulobacteraceae bacterium
CGCACGTTGTAGTCGTGGAAGTCCGGGAATACGATCTCGATCTTGTCGCGGATACGGTCGTAGTCCTCGACCAGATGCATCCAGTCGACCCTGGTCTGGGAAAGAGTTGCGGCGGCCATGCCGGCGACGATTGCCGGCTCGGAACGCAGGTGCTCGGAGGCAGGTGGCAGCTTGCCGCGCGAGGCATGCACCATGGACATTGAGTCCTCGATGGTGACTGACTGCGCGCCGCCTTTCTGGATATCCTTCTCCGTGCGGCCGAGCACGGGCAAGATGATCGACTCCTTGCCGATCAGAAGGTGTGATCGGTTGAGCTTTGTATTGAGGTGGACGGCCAGGTCGAGCTTACGCATGCCCGCCGCGCAGGCGACAGGATCGGGAAGTGCGATCGACAAGTTGCCGCCGAGGCAGATCAGCACTCGGGATCGCCCGTCGACCATCGCCTCCATGGCGCCGACGGCGTCATGGCCGTGATGCGTCGGCGCGCGGAACCCGAAGGCCCGCTCGATGCCGTCGATCAGCGCCGGCGTCGGCTTTTCGGTGATACCGACGGTACGGTCGCCCTGGACGTTGGAGTGACCACGCAGCGGACAGATGCCGGCGCCGGGTTTGCCGAAATTTCCGCGGAGCAGCAGTAGGTTAGCGATCTGCTGCACGTTCTGCGTGCCTCGCATGTGCTGAGTGACACCCATGCCGTAGGTGACGATCGTGCCGTTCGACTTGACGTAAGCGTTGGCGATCCGCTCCAGCTGAAGGCGGCTGAGCCCGCTCGCCCGTTCGATATCCGCCCAGTCGAGGCTGCGCAGATCGGCGGCGAAGTCATCGAACCCTTTGGTGTGGTCGGCGATGAAGTCGTGGTCGAGGACGTCGCCGGTGGTCATTTCCCACTCCAGCACCGCCTTCATGATCCCCTTCAGGGCCGCGGCGTCGCCGCCGATCTTCACTTGGTAGTAGCTTGAGGCGATACGGGTCGAGTTGAAGGTCCCCATCTCGATCGGGTCCTGGGGGTCGGCGAAGCGCTCGAGCGCACGCTCCTTCAGCGGGTTCAGGACGATGATGGGAACGCCGCGCCGCGAACATTCGTGAAGCGTGCCCATCATCCGCGGGTGGTTGGTGCCCGGATTGTGCCCGATCGCGATGATCAGCTCGCAGTGGTCGAAGTCCTCGAGCGAAACCGTGCCCTTGCCGATACCGATCGAGCGCGGCAGGCCGACGCTGGTCGCCTCGTGGCACATGTTCGAGCAATCGGGGAAGTTGTTCGTGCCGAACTCGCGGGCGAAGATCTGGAACAGGAACGCCGCCTCGTTCGAGGCGCGCCCTGAGGTGTAGAACTCGGCCATGTCCGGATCGGGCAGGCCGCGCATCACCTCGCCGATGCGCGCGAAAGCCGCGTCCCACTCGATCGACCGATAGGTGTCGCTCGCCCGATCATAGGCCAACGGATGCGTCAGGCGGCCGGCGTTCTCGAGGTCATAATCGCTCCAGGTCGACAGTTCGGCGACGGTGTGGGCGGCGAAGAATTCCGGCGTGACCCGCTTGCTGGTGGCCTCCCAGGTCACCGCCTTGGCGCCATTTTCACAGAACTGGAAGGTGGAGGTGTGCTCCTTGTCGGGCCACGCGCAGCCGGGGCAGTCGAAGCCGTCGGGCTTGTTGGTGTGCAGGAGAAGCCCGGGCGCGTCGGCCGCGTGCATCTGTTCTCGGACGGCTTTTGCGGTAGCCCTGAGCGCGCCCCAGCCGCCGGCCGGGTGCGTGTATTTGCGGACTCCAGGGACATCTCGTTTGGCTGACATTTGAATATCCTTTTTGCAGGCGGCCGCCTCGCTATTGGCGAGGCGGCCTGTCTTTCACTGCCGGCGGCTCAGCCGAAGCGGATGTCCAGAGCGCGAAGGTAGGTCTGCAGACCCGCGTCCTGCAGCGGGAGGATGAAGGCCGGCTTGTCGCTCGTATTGAAATGGGCGTGCCAGAAGCCCGGCGGCGTGGTGAAAGCCATGCCGGTCGACCAATTCTGACGAACCGGATTCTTAATGTTGCCCTTCTCGTCCAATTCGCGACCGAGCAGGGTGTATGCGGCGCCGGGTTCGCACGAGACGACGAAGTCGAGCGCTACAGACTGATGTCGGTGCGGCTTCTGCATCGAGTGCGGTTCCACGATGCCGTACATCGCCCAGATCGTGTGGGTGATGGTCCGCAACTCGGGGAACCGCTTGGTGCCGAGCAGCACCGAAATGCGGCTTCGCACGTTCGCCGTCGGGCTGTCGGCGATCTCCGCCAGCACTTCCCGCGTCGTTTCGGCGGGGTAGACCGTGGGCAGGAAACGCGGCTGCGTCACCGAGACGCCCAGGTGCCGCAGGAGCGGCGCGTCGTGCACCATGTAGAAGGCTGCGCCCTCGCTATCGGCAGCATAGCTGTAGGTGGCGCCGCCCGGCAGGGCGAGGAAGTCGCCTTCCTTCCACGTCAGGACCGAGACGCCGCTTTCCGTCCGGACCTGGGTGCGTCCGCTGCCACGGATCACGTACGCGACCTGCGAGGTCGCGGCGCCGGCCGCAATGTCGGGTGTCAGCGTCTCGCCAGGCAGAATGCGCATGAAATTCGCGCAAAGTCCGGGGCTTGTCGCAGGCCCAACGAGTCCTCCGAGCCGGTCAGACAGGTCCAAAGGCACGATGCGGGTGGGCCCGTCCGCGTAGAGCTCGGCGCCAAAAGCATGGAACGGCACCTGCGGCGACAGACCCGGCCGCACCGGATTGGCCGCCTTGCTGTATTCGAACCATTCGGCGTCGCCCTTCGTGGCCATCGGGGCGTCGACGACGGCGGCAGGCGCCGTGGAAGTGTCAAGCTTCAACATGAGCTTCTCCTTCGAGTGAACGGCATGCCCACTCGGCATGTCGGCTGTGAGTGTGGGTGCTCGAACGGCGCCTTAGAATTCACCGCGTCCGCAAAGGAGCTTTGCGCAGAGGGGCGGGGGAGCCGGGGCCAAACCCTCGGGCCGTGTGGTCAGCGGCCTCGCCGCCGCGGGTGTGAGCGCCGATCGCGTCCACCACGAGTTCTTCGGGCCCACCGATGAACTTCTGGCCGCCTGAGCTCGCGCAAGGTGAAGCTGTCTAAACGGTCGTATTATTCGCAAGAACCGGCGGGCGCCCGATGGTGGACGCCCAGTCGGCCCGCACTCGGGGGGCCGGGGAGCGAAGGGTGCGCTGCGGATGGCCGTTTTTGTCGATCAGGTCCCGCATGTGGCGGTCGTCGATGACGACCCGCTGATGCGCGAGTCCATCCTGACCCTGATCGAGTCCCTCGGCCACAGGGTGAGCGCCTTCGACTCGGCCGAAGCGTTCCTGGCCGCCGACGCCAAGCGCACGACGGACTGCATCATAGCCGACATGCAGATGCCAGGTCTGAGCGGCATGGATCTGCAGGCGGTCCTCGCGGCCGATGGCTTCGCCATCCCTTTCATATTCATCACGGCCCTGCCGCCGGAAGATCCGCGGCGCCGCGTGCTGGAGGCCTCCGGCCGCGCCTTCCTGATCAAGCCGTTCGCAGCCGATGCGCTGATTTCTCACATCTGCGCCGCCCTGGCCGTCGATTGAGATCGAGCGTCGCTTACGATGGTGTCGTCTATGTCGTCGCCAGAGCGGCGAGCTCTGATCTATCTTGCGCGCAGCCGGCCGTGGAGGTGAGGGCATGGCGCCGAGGAACAGGCCCGAAGGCAGGAACCCGGACGACGAGCCCGTCGTGCTGGTGGTCGACGACGACGAAGACCTGCGCGAGTCGCTGGAGAGCCTGCTGCGATCGGTGGACCTTCGCGTGGTCGCCTTCCCCTCAGCCCGGGCGTTCCTGGAAGCCGATCTGCCGCACGCACCGTGCTGTCTCTTGCTGGACGTGCGCATGCCGGACCTTTCCGGGCTGGACCTGCAGGCTGAACTCGCGCGCGAGGAGGTGAAGATCCCGATCGTTTTCATGACCGCGCACGGCGACGTGCCCATGGCCGTGAAGGCCCTCCGCTCGGGCGCGATCAACTTCCTGACCAAGCCGTTCCGCGACCAGGACCTGCTCGATGCGATCAAACCCGCCCTCGAAATGGCGCGCCGCCAGCATGAAGAGGCGCGCCGCCGCTCCGACATCCACGCCCGTTTCGCCGAGGTCACGTCGCGCGAACGCGAGGTGCTCGGCCGAGTATTGACGGGGCGAATGAACAAGCAGATCGCCTTCGACCTCGGCATCAGCGAGGTGACCGTCAAGATCCATCGCGGGAATCTGATGCGTAAGCTGGGCGCGCGCTCAATGGTCGATCTGATCGCCGCCGCCGACGCGCTCGGTCTGCGCGAGAAGGGGTGAGGCGGGCGTCTTGCCGGCTCAAACACGGGAGAGATCCGCGCTTATGCTGCCTTGGGAAGCACGGCGCCTTTCATGTTGAGCCTGCGCCATAGCCCGGGCGCGATGCCCTCAAGGCGGATGAACAGGCGCGACATGTGCGACTGGTCGGCCATGCCGCAAGCCAGCGCGATCTCAGAGATCGGGTCGCTTGTGGTCATCATAAGGTGCTTGGCGCGCTCGACCCTCTGACGAGTGATGTAGGCGTGCGGGCAAAGGCCGGTGCTGGCGCGGAACGCGCGGCCGAAATGGCTGGGGCTTAGTCGCGCCACCTCGGCCAAGCGGACGATGGAAAGAGTCTCGTCCAGATGCTCGGCGATGAAATCGCGCACGCGCCGCAGCTGCCAAGGCGCGAGGCCTCCACGCGCCGGCAACCGATCGCTCGATGCGCTTTCATGTGGAGTCAGCAGGCGGGAGAGCTGGTCGAGGCTGCGCCTCGCGGCGGCCCGGTCATCGTCCAGGGCTGCACGAGCTGAGGCGAGGAGGCGATGGGCCGCAGCGAGTGCGTCCGCCGCGGTCATGCCGGCGGGAGGCGAGACCGGTACGCTCCCTGCGGCCAATTCCTGGCCCTCAGTCGACGCTACGTCCATCATCGATGCGCCCTCCGAATCCGGATGTCGGTGATCAAGACGGTAGTAACCTGCGTGGCGAGCCGATTTGGATCATACGGAGGTGTGATGGAGGCTGGTGGAGGTTTTAGCGCTCCATACTCCGGGATTAGACGGTGGGTGTCGCCGCTGCATCCCAATCGATCGGGACCGTGAAGCGGAAGACCGCCCCGTGCGGCGTATTCGGGCTCAGCGTCAGCTGACCGCCGTGGGCCTCGACGATCGAGCGGCAGATGGACAGACCCATGCCCATGCCCTCCGGCTTGGTGGTGTAGAAGGACTCGAAGGCGCGCTTGGCCGCCTCTGGATTCAACCCCGGGCCGGTGTCGGCGACAATCACTGCGAGGCGTCCCATCTGCGCCGGCTCCACTCGAATTCGCAATTCGCGCGGCGAGGCGCCCCCCGCGCTCATGGCCTCGATGGCATTGATGGCGAGGTTCATCGCCACCTGCTGCACTTGCACGCGGTTGCCGCGCGCTGGCGGTAAGCGCTCGGGAAGTTGAAGGTCGATCGTCACGCCCGCCTTGTTTGCCTCCCCGCGGATCAGCAGCGTCACCTCCCCGATCGCCTCGACGAGATCGAAGGGATGCTGTTCGGCCGGCTGCTTGCGCGCCAGGACGCGCAGGCCGTCGATAATCTCGTTGGCCCTGGCGGCCGACCGCAGGATGGTGTCGAGCGCGCGACCGACCTGCTCCACATCGCCTCGCGCAACCCAGCGCTTGGCGGCGTCGCCGCTGACCAGCACGCTGCTGATCGGCTGGCGCACCTCGTGGCTGACTGAGGCCACCAGCTGGCCCATCGTGGCCAGGCGCGCCGCATGAGCAAGCTCCAGCCGCAGCTGCTGCTCGCGGCGCTCCACCTCGCGCTCGCGGACCACCGCACGCAACCGCATGCGCCAGGCGACCACGAGCAGGGCCGCAAGGGAGACGGCCAGCGCGATGCGGAACCACCACGTCTGCCACCACGCCGGCGCAATGGCGAAGTCGAGGGCGTCGCCAGCGGTGTTCCACACCCCATCGTTGTTGGCGGCGATGACGCGGAACCGGTAATGGCGGGGGGGTAGGTTGGTATAGAGCGCGCGGCGCACGTTGACGACCTCGCGCCAGGCTTTGTCGAATCCTTCCAACCGATAGCGGAATCGGACCCTCTCCGGCGCGACGAGACCGAGCGCCGTGTAGTCGATCGACAGGTAGCGGGTGAGTGGCGGCAGGCGCGGACGCCCAGCCGTGTCGTAGGGCTTCTCGTCAGCGAAGAGGCCCTCGATATGCACCGGCGGGGGGAGGGGGTTGAAAGGGATATGGCGCGGGTCGAAGCGGACGGCGCTATCCATCGTGATGAACCACAGAGCGCCGTCGGAGGCCCGGGTGAGGTGAGGTGAAACGCTCGACATGATCGTAGCGTCTGGGAGCCCGTCCGCCACGACGCGCGATCGCAGTATCGGCGGTGAGTTCCGACGGTCGACGGCGCCGCGCCAGGCGTCGAGGTCGGCGGCCGCGAACTGGGCGAGCCCGCATTTCGTGTAGGCCCAGAGGCCGCCGTCATCCTCCGCGACGGTCCCATACACCCCGTCACAGGGCAGGCTACTTGGCGCTCTGAGAGTCGCGACACGTCCGTTCGCGATCCGGCTGAGGCCGCCGTCAGCGGCCACCCATACCTCTCCGTTTCGAGCGACGCGGATGTCGTTGACGGACCCGCCCGCCAGGCCATTCCGAATCGAGTAGCTCTCGACCGTCCGGTCGGCGAGCACGCGGGCGATGCCACCCCGACGGCGGCCCAGCCAGAGGCCACCCCTCCCGACATCGGCGGCGAGCCGATGAACCTCGAGAGGGTCCGTGCCCGCCCACTTCCATCCTACACGCGTCACTTGGAGATCGGGTGCGATCCGCATCAGGCCTGCTTCAGAGTGGGCGATCCAGATCGAGCCGGACCGATCCTGTGCGATGGCGTCGACGTAGCCGATGGGAACGGCGCGGATGAGGTGGAAGACGCCGCCCTTAAGAAACCCGAAGCCACCTTCGGGGCCCCCGCCGTACCAAAGGCGACCCTGTGCATCCTTGAACAGCGAAGGCACGACGTGATCTGGCAGGCCCGCGATGACCGCATCGCTAGCCGGGGATCGATCGGCATCTGAACCAGTTGCCTTAGCAGGCGAGGGCGCCCCCGGTGCGCGAAACACGTGGAGCTCCCCAGCCCGCCATTGATAGAGCGCGCGACTCGCGCCGATCCAGACACTGTCGCCATCGGCGAGCACGGAACTGGGTGCGCCTTCGAGGCCCTGGCTCCGCGACCAGACGGCTCCGGCCGGCGCCCGGAACCGGTCGAGACCTCCAATCGTCGATATCCAGATGTTTCCCTCACGGTCCTCGAACAAGCGAATGATCCTGTCCGCGGACAGGCCGTCCGCCATGCGGAACCCTACGATCTTCCCCCCAAACTCACGCAGCACGCCGCCACTGGCTGTGGCGAACCACAACGCGCCGTCCCGGTCGCTCAGGATACGATTTGGCGTGTCCGTGGGCGCAAAGGTGTACGTCCGTTCGGCTCTCCCCCGGTCCACCCTCCAGACCGCGTCTTGCGTGAGAAAAAGCACCGCTCCGTCCGGCGTTTCGGTGAGCACCGGCAGAGCCGCCGCGGCATGCTTGGTCAGCATGATTCTCGTCGGGGGCCCCGGGGCCCATCGCCAGACGCCCTGTAGGGTGGCGACCCAAAGCGCGCCGTCGCGCGCAGCTATAACCGTGCCGACATCCATTCCCAGGCGGGCGCCGTCGTGCTCGCAGCGTGTATGAGACTCTCGAATTGCGCAGAGGAAGCCCGGCTGTGTCCCACCGACCCAGAGCGTCCCATCTTGCGCCTGGGCGATCGCGTTGATGGTGCGGCCTGCGAAGTCCTGCTGCAACTCCAGACGAGATCCATCCCATCGCGCAAGCCCGCGCGCCCAGGCGATCCAGAGGGCGCCGTCATGGGCGACGAACAGCAGGCGGACTGGGAGGTCCGGCAGAGTTTGGCCAGCCGGCGGCCGCCAGGGCGTGATGGTGACTCCGTCGAAACGGCGAAGCCCGTCGCCGCCCAGCCACAACCATCCGTCCGGCGTCTGCGCGATGGCGGTAACGACGCCCCCTGGGAATCCTTCGCTAAGCTTCCAGGCGGTATGACCATACTGTGTGACCCTCAAGGAGGGATCGAGAGCCTGTGCAGGCGGCGCCGCAGTCGAGGCCAGGAGGATCAGACACCAGAGGAACCGGATGCTGACGAGGCGGCCAAACGCCCAGGCGTCAATCACATCGTCGCCTCGAGACGCAGATGGACCGGGAGGGTGGCGATGGCGTCCCGCCCAATAGGACGGATGGATCTGACGACGTGGACCTGGACCTCAGTCATGGCTGGACTGACGGCGAGCCCGGGCGCGGCGCGGATGGCTGTCCGCGTGATCAGGAGGGGGCGGGCCCGGTCGGGCACGGTCGGCGATCGCCGCCGCCGCTCGGCTAGGCCCCGGTTCCTACAGCGATGAGCCGCGCCTGCTCGCATGCGCCCCAACTCCTGCGCGCGTTCCAATATGAACATTGGTACAGGGCTGTGATGGCGGCGCAAGCGCGCCGCGCTCGTCGGTTGGTGCTCTGAGGCCCGATCGTTCAAAGTCCGGCCGCTCCAAACAAGAGCGGCGATCGCAATTGGCTAGAGTACTTCCCGGTTGAGCCGCAGTGCCCCCGAATGGCTCAGCTCCGAGAGGCCGCCCTCGCTCCCTTCCTCCCCGACGGGCGGCCTCTCACCCCCTCTCGACGTGTGTGGCGGCTGACACGTCTCAAAGGCGATCTTAGCTAGTGTCTCAGTATAAAATCGACCGCGTTAATGAGGCTCCGGCGAGAACCGACGCGCCCCTGTCGTCATGGCGCATGGAGCGCACCGTCGTCAGCTTCGCGGTTTATGAGCCGCCCGAGCCGGCTCTACCGTACGTTGCGGTGATGAACCTTAAGGGAAACGTGACGGCGCGGGCGTTCCCGACCGCAGTCGAGGCCGAAGCGTATAATCGCCAGATGGCCGTGAGGATGAAAGCCAGGCTCGGTCTCGATGCCTAAGGGCGCCAACGGTCAGTAATACGCCTCCGACGTAATAAGCCTTACGCATTGGTTGGTCAGATCGCCACGAGCAACTGATCGACGCGTATGACTGCCAATTCCTTCTACCGAAGCTGGCGGCCAGGGTCGGCTAGACTACGTGCGCTGTCGATAAGCGAAACGCAGCGCGAACGGTCACTCCTCAGTTGCTCGATCCAATCTGCCTCAAGACGGCGACGTTATGCACTGGTCGCCGCCACGAAACATCATCATGGGTCACGATGAGTCTCGAACTAACCAATCCGCTCGACGCCGGCGCCGGGGCCGCCGTGCGCAATGCGCTACGCATCCTGGCCGAGGTCCGCGCCGAGATGGACCACGACCTGCTGGCCGCTCGCCGCTCACTCGACCGTCTGGCCCAGGCGCTGGATCCGGCGGCGGAAACTCGCCACGCTAACCCCCTGGTGCGTGGGGGCCTCTCCCCATGGCAACTGCGCCGGGTGTGCGAGCACATCGGCGCCCACCTCGAAGACCCGCTGGCGATCGAGGATCTTGCGAACCTCGCCCGCGTGAGCGCCGGCCATTTCAACCGCGCTTTCCGCAGAAGCCTCGGCGTGACGCCGCACACATTCATCCTCACCAAGCGCATCGATCGAGCCAAGGACCTGCTGCTGACTACCGAAGCGCCGATCCGCGAGATCGCTCTCGACTGCGGGTTTTCCGACCAGGCCCATCTCACACGGCTGTTCAGCCGCTCAGAAGGCGTGGGCCCTGCCAAGTGGCGTCGGCTGAACGCCGCGCTCGTCCACTTCGCCAAGGCCGCGTGAGCGCCGGCTATTCCGACGGCTCGCATTCCATGACCGCAAGCAACGCCCTGCGACGCGAGTCGCACCTCGAGGCGCGTCCAATGGGGTCGCCGTCGGCCCCAGCCATCCCGGCCGAGCGACGGACAAGGATCGTCGTCGTGGGCGGTGGGGCCGGCG